>DATBSH010000464.1:0-4887 GCA_036559885.1 Pyrinomonadaceae bacterium | reverse complement strand
AAGCGCCGGCGCTTCCGGAGTGGCGTTCGAGAATACAAGCTGCTCCGCAAGTATCGTCTTTCCGGTACCCGGGGCCCCCATAACCACATTGAGGGTGTTAACCAGGAAGCCGCCGTGCAGGACTTCATCCAAATTGGAGTTCCCGGTTGTGAGACGCTCAATCTCCAAAATTTATCCTCCCGTGCCCTCTCTTCTAATCTCCAAAAGCTTCGATACTATGTCGATAAGATTCTCTTCATCGATTGGCTTGACGATAAAGGCATCGGCGCCCGCTTCCAGAGCACGGTCTTCGGCATGAAGGTGACTGAAAACCAGCACTACGATCGAGCGCGTTCGCGGATCCGACTTAAGCGCCCGGCAAAGACTCAGACCGTCCAGACGCGGCACGAGGATTTCAGTAACAACAATTTTCGGACATAACTCCCGCGCTCGGGCCAGGGCCAAAACGCCATCGCTCGCAAACTCGACGCTGTAGCCCGCCTGCTCAAGAAAGAAACGTTCGAGACGCTGAACGGCCGGATTGCGCTCAACAACCAAAATAAGCGCGCGCTGCGAGGCATTATCAGGGGACGAATCACTGTTGACGGGGGATGACATCGTCAATTCTTGGGCCTATTTTGAGTTTGAATACCGCTGAGCCTGTTTTCGACCACATGGGGGATTGGTGGTGCGTTGGCAGACTTTATAACTTTAAGGTTCATCTTGGCAAACATTTACGCGGCTGGTCTCTCGGTCCCCTCGGAAGAAGGATCCACGAAATACACGAAAGCTCACGAAGGGGGTTAGTGATGCTTAGCGTCAGTTAGTGGATCGGCGGTTTAAGCCCGGGCTAGACGTGATGTAGAATTGTTTTGGGCTTTAGTCTTCGCTCATGACAACTCCACGCAACACGGCGATCGCTATTCCAATTCAAACCAGGACCGGGCAGGACGCTAGACGGTACACCTATGTCACCTGACGCAAGCGAACGACAAGAGATGAAAAAAGAAGTGCGCATCGAAAGCGATTCGATGGGCGAGATTGAAGTTCCCGCGGATAAGTATTGGGGGGCGCAGACCGAGCGTTCACTGCTGCATTTCAACATCGGCGACGACAAGATGCCGCGCGAGTTGATTCGCGCCCTCGGCATCCTGAAAAAAGCAGCGGCGCTCGTGAATGCCGACTTAGGTAAGCTGCCTGCCGCCAAGCTGAAGCTTATCGAACAAGCGTGCGACGAAGTTATCGAAGGGAAACTCGACGAGCATTTTCCTTTAAGAGTCTGGCAAACAGGCAGCGGCACTCAAACCAACATGAACGCGAACGAGGTGATCTCGAATCGCGCGATCGAACTTGCCGGCGGCGTGATGGGTAGCAAGTCGCCCATTCATCCGAACGATGACGTCAATATGTCGCAGTCGTCGAACGATACCTTTCCGACTGCGATGTATATTGCCGGGGCAGAGCAGTTGAACAAACTCATTCCCGCGATCCAGACAATCCACGACGCTATTGCTGCGAAGGCTGAAGAGTTTAAAGACGTCGTCAAGATTGGACGCACGCACCTTCAGGATGCAACGCCATTGACCGTAGGCCAGGAGATGTCCGGTTGGGCCAGCCTGATCGCGCGTGACATTGATCGCCTGCGGATATCCCTGCCGGGGCTGCTCGAACTGGCGATTGGCGGCACCGCGGTGGGCACAGGGCTCAACTCGCATCCGGAGTTTGGCGAACGCGCGGCGAGGAAGATCACCGAACTAACAGGCCTGCCCTTCAAGTCGCATCCAAATAAGTTTGCCGCGCTCTCGGCTCACGATGAGATCGTTTTCGCGAGCGGCGCGCTAAAGACGCTCGGGGTTTCGCTGATGAAGGTCGCGAACGACATTCGCTGGCTCGCATCGGGTCCGCGTTGCGGACTTGGAGAATTGATTCTCCCGGAAAATGAACCCGGGTCGTCGATCATGCCTGGCAAAGTGAACCCGACGCAGAGCGAAGCCATGACGATGGTGTGCGTGCAGGTGTTTGCCAACGACACTGCCATTACCTTCGGTGGTTCGCAGGGAAATTTTGAGTTGAACGTCTACAAGCCGGTGATGATTCACAATTTCCTGCACTCGATCAGGTTGCTGCACGACGCGGCGCATGGGTTTGTCGAATACTGCATTCGAGGAATCGAATTAAATCGTGAACAGATTGAGGAGCATCTGCAGGACTCCTTGATGCTGGTGACGGCGCTTAACCCGCACATCGGCTATGACAAGGCAGCACAGGTGGCGAAGAATGCGCTCAAGAAAGGAATCAGCCTGCGCGAATCAGCGATCGCCCTGGGTTTCCTGAGCGGTGAAGATTTTGATAAGTACGTAAAGCCAGAGGAGATGACACACCCGTGACGATTGCGGATTGATGATTTGCGATTTTCGATTCGCCTCTTGGTTGATTGTCCTCATTTCGACCAGGGAGAATCTCAAATCTGAAATCCGCAATCCGCAATTCGCAATCCGAAATCAATAATGCCTGATCGAAACGATCGCGTGAAAGAAAACCTGCCCGGCGCCTACTACGTCGATTCGACCTGCATCGATTGCGATGTGTGTCGCGATACCGCGCCGGAAAACTTTCGCCGCTCCGACGCCAATAGTTATTCGTTTGTTTACAAGCAGCCGCTCACGGAGGAAGAACTCGCTGCGTGTGAAGAAGCGGTGCTGTGTTGTCCGGTTGAGGCGATTGGGAATGACGGGGAGCAGGAAACTACGGAATGAAAGAAGCAGAGATTTTCCATTTGTCATTTGACATTTTTCATTTGTCATTTTGGACTGTGAGGGCTTTTTCCAACGCTAGATTTTCAAGAGTTAGGATCTAGTGTCAGGGTTTAAATGACAAATGAGAAATGTCAAATGACAAATGGAAAATCTTGTTCCCTGCAACTCAAATAAGAATTTTGATTACTCCGTCCCTTACCACAACCTCGTACGTCGAAATCTTCTCGCTCACGGTAAGGCATTCTCCGGTGCGCACGTCAAACTGCCAGCCGTGCCATTCACACTCGATAACATGATTGCAAAGCGTCCCGGCGGCTAGCGGCGCTCCCTGGTGCGGGCAGAAGTTTGCGGTGGCATAAAATTCGCCATTAACATGGTAGAGAGCAAGTTCACGCCCTCCTGAGAGTTCAATTGTCTTGCAGCTTCCCTCGGGTAAATCTTCAACGCGGCCCGCGTTAACAGCGTTTCGGGCTTCCTTTAGTTGCTCGGCTTCATGATTGTGAGTATCGATTGATTGCATTGTCTGAATCGTAACAAAACAGTATTTGAGAACCAAAATGCAATGATGCAGGTTAGCAAGAGTCAGCCGCTCGGCACGTTCTGTCGTGGCGCGCGAGATGTTAATTGTCGGCGCATTAGATTGGGAACCAAAGAAAGAGGGAGACGAATGAGAAGGAAACTAATAAACATACTGGGAGCGTTGGCGCTCGCTACGCTATTTACAACGCAGGTTTTTGCCAAAGAGATGACGGTTCAGGGACGGCTGCAAAGGACCGTAGAGCCGGGAGGCTGGGTAATTGTGTCCGGCAACCAGAAATATCTCATACTGAATTCGCAGCGATTTCAATATGAGAAGTGGTTTGCTGAAGGTAATGAAGTTGAATCAAGTGGTGAAACTAAACCTGATGTCATGACAACTTATATGGAGGGCACTCCTTTCGAAGTGCGTGCAATGCGCCCTTTGGCGCAAGGCGGCTCCGGCGCGAGCGTGTTGATAGGTCTCACCAAAGTGTCAGTGACCGGCGACTCAATAGTTCAGGCACAACCGGACACCGCGATCCTGACGGTCTCGGTCGTAACCCAGGGACGCAATGCTTTAGAAGCACAACAGGACAATGCTAACCGGAGTGATGCGGTAGTGAAGGCTCTGAAAAGCGCGGCTGGAGCAGGCGCGGAAGTAAAAACCAGCGGCTACAACCTGCAACCGATTAGGGCCTACAAAGAGGGACAGCCTCCGACCATTACCGGCTATGAAGCGCGCAACAGCGTTACGGTCACGATGTCAGATCTAACCAGGGTCGGCGCGGTAATCGACGCCACCGCGCAGGCAGGCTCGAATGACATCTCAGGAATTTCTTTTACGCTAAGGAAGGATCGACCCGCGCGTGATCAGGCCCTGGCTGAAGCCACTCGCGAGGCGCTCAGCAAAGCGCAAGTGATTGCAACCGCGCTTGGTGGCAGAGTGGTGCGCATCGTTGAAGTTCAAGAGGAAGGCGTGCAGCAGCCGCGCCCGATCTATGCAGACCAGTTCCAAATGAAATCGATGTCAGCAGCAGCCCCGACGCCTGTCGAAGTGGGCACGCTTGACATCACCTCGCGCGTGCAGTTGGTCGCGGAGATTGAGGTTGGTCAGCGCTAGGCAACGAACTCGCGTTCAGCGGCGCAGTGAATTATGCTCTCCCCTTCGCTGTTCAATTTGAGGCGCACACGGATTTCCCTTATCCTGTAGCCATCTGATTATGCCAAAGTCGAATCGAGAGGTTGCATTGTTGACTGTCGCCCGTAGAGTCAGGCCCTCTGGCCGGTTGTGGAATCCCGCGGCCGACGTCTATCGCAGTGCCGACGGCTGGGTGGTGAAAGTGGATCTGGCGGGTATTTGTGACGACGATCTGGAAATCGAGGTCTACGACTCAAACCTTAGAATCCGCGGCTGCCGGCGCGACACTTTCGTTAGAGATGGGTTTTCGTATCAACAGATGGAGATTACTTATAGCCAGTTTGAAAAGACGATACAGTTTCCCTGTGCTATCGATCAGGACTCGATCGCACACGAATATCGTGACGGCTTTTTGATCGTCAACCTGCATTGCGAGTAATGCGTTGGTTGAGCAGCACGAGCAGTTGGGTGGAAGCGAAGAGATGATGTCAGAGA
>DATBSH010000463.1:0-36354 GCA_036559885.1 Pyrinomonadaceae bacterium | reverse complement strand
TCCATTGCTCGCGGTTTACAGCTTCCCAGCCCTCCGAAAACCACCAGCGGAAATTCTCATAGCCACCATCGCGAATGAATTCCAGATAGTCTCCGTTGGAGGCTAACGCTTTATCAATCGCAAAATCCTGTAGATAGACTTGATGCGCCGGTTTTTCATTGTCAAAAGCAAATTTGGAGTGCGCCGACTTGTCGGCGCTTTTGTTTTCGTCGCGAAATCCCAGCTGAAACAATCCACCCTCAATTTCCGCCATTCCCTGAACCCGCGTCGCAGAACTTGGCAAAGGTTTCACCGGCGTATCGAACTGGTCACAGAGCAGATGTTTGATGTCGTAGACAAGCAGCTCCTGATGCTGCATCTCGTGCTCAAGACCTAGCCTGACGAGTGAATAGACTTTGCTGTCATCGTCCAAGGCTTCGAGAAATCCGATCATCTGTTCATCGATGTGATTGCGATAAGCAACTGTTTCGCGAACAGTTGGCCGCGATTTCGTCCCACGTTTCGGCCGCTCGATCCGAGCACCGAAACCTTCGTAGTAGGAGTTGAAGTAAAACCGAAATTCTTCGGAATAGACTTTGTACTCGGGTTTGTGCGTTTGGAGAAGTGTCTCGAAGAACCACGACGTGTGACCGATATGCCAGCGCGGCGGGCTCATGAATTCCGCCGTTTGAATCACGTAGTCTTCAATCTCAAGGGGTGCAACGATCTGCATTGTCCGCGCGCGGACATTTTTGTAGAGATCTATGATTGACGGCGCGTTCTTCTGCGAAAGTTCGCGCGCAGTTAACACCATTGGCAAGCTCCGTCTGGGATGTGGCTAATATACTCGGTAAAGGTCGACTGAACCAGCGGCAAAGAATATCCACAGATTACGCAGATTACACAGATTAGGAACTAGACAGGAAAGTTGAATGTGATGCCGCCCTGGAACCTAATCATTCAACTTAGCTGACTAGTTCCTAATCTGCGTAATCTGTGTAATCTGTGGATATTCTTCTACGTAACGACAATCGAAGTTTGACGGGGCGCGCTAATCCAACCCACTATGACGGCCTTCGGATAGTTCTCCTTCAGCCTTTCCAGCAGCAACTCCGCTCGCTCTTCCGCAACGGCTATCAACATCCCACCAGCTGTTTGAGGATCGAATAATAACTTCACGAGATTCTCGTCGACGCGCTGGCTAATCGCTACGTCCGCTCCAAGGTATTCACGGTTTGTCTTGTCCCCACTCGTTAGCAGATTTGCCGCAGCCAACTCTAAAGCCCCCTCAAGCAGCGGAACGGCTGAGGAATTAATCTCAATTGTCACTTTGCTCCCACATGCCATCTCCCACGCATGCCCCAGAAGAGCGAAGCCGGTCACATCCGTAGCGCCCTTCACTCCGAACTCGCGCATCGCTTCGGCGGCGTATTTGCCGGGCGTTAGCATTGTCTCGATTGACGCCCTCGTCATGGCATCGCTCGCCTTCTCGAACTTGATTCCAGTGGAAATTACGCCTGTTCCGATTGGCTTCGTCAGAATCAGAAGATCTCCCGGACGCGCTCCTGAGTTCTTTGCTATTTCATTCGGATGAATAATCCCCGTCACCGAGTAACCAAACATGATCTGTTGGTTGTCGACGCTGTGGCCACCAACCAGAGTCACGCCGTACTTGTTCAGCGTCTCTAGTCCACCCCGCATAATGTTCGTCAGGATGGCCGGATCTACTCCCTTTTTCGGGAAACAGGTGATGGCCATTGCCGTGATTGGTGTTCCAGCCATTGCCCAAACGTCATTAATTGAATTAAGAGCTGCGATGCGACCGTAGTCGAAGGGGTCATCCACGATAGGAGTGAAGAAATCCAGAGTTTGAACGACGGCCAGGTCGTCTCGAAGGCGGTATACACCCGCGTCGTCGGCTGTTTCATAGCCGACAATCAAGTCTGGGTTGTTGGGTTGTTTCGGTAGCTCGCTCAAAACCTGAGCGAGTAAGCTAGGGCTAAGCTTCGCTGCTCAACCGGAACACGAAACCATCTCGGTCAGACGCATAGTGTGTGCCTCCTTTCGTGAATTAAAACACAAGAGCGGAAAAGCAATTCAGACTCGCACTCACGCATGAGATTGTCAACGGAGTAACAGACAGGATTACATGATTAACAAGAAACTATTTCTGAGACGGTTGAGTAGCTCGCCCACACTAACCCTGTGATGCTATAAACGTCTTGTCTCCCGCGAGTCAGAGTCTGTACACCCCGGAGCTTCTGGAAATGCAAACTGCCACCATTCGCTCAGCACTGCTCCTATTTATCGCAATCGTGTCTGCGAAATCAGGTTTTGCCCAATCGCCAGAGCTTGTAGCCCATTTCGACTACGACAAGACAGCGCCACTCGATGTTAAAACGATTGGAACCGACAAGCGTGGTGATGTAACTATCTACGACATCACCTATGGGAGCCCAAAAGGCGGCGTCGTTCCCGCGTATCTAGTCGTTCCAAACGGCAAAGGACCGTTCGCGGCGATCGTCTGGGGACATTGGTATTGGCAAAACTCACCGATGCGTAACCGCAAAGAGTTTCTCGACGAAGCAGTGGCGGTGGCGCCTGCCGGAGTGATTTCGTTGTTGCCGGACGGACCAATCGCGCGTCCCGGTTTCGTTGCCGATAAAACGCCGCTCAACGAAAAGCAGACGACTGACATGGTGCAGGCCGTGGTTGATATGCGTCGTGGCATTGATCTGTTATTCGCTCGGCCCGATGTGGACAAGAAACGTCTCGCATATGTTGGACATAGCTATAACGCTGTGATCGGAGCTTTCTTGAGCGGCGTCGATAGGCGCGCCAAGGCCTACGTTCTAATGGCGGGCGGTTTATCAGACGAAGTCGATATGAAAACCAAGCAGTATCAGGAATACCGGCAAAAAGTGGGTCCCGAGAAATTCGATGCGTTTGTCGCCAAGTATTCCTGGCTGGATGAGGGCAAGTACGTAGCTCACGCAGCGCCGGCGTTTGTGTTTATGCAATTCGCCACTCAAGAGAAGTTCCTGACTCCAGCGCACGCGCAGCAGTATCTGAAGATTGTCAGTCAACCGAACATGCTGAAGGGTTATGAGGCACCACACGCTCTCAACGCAGAGGCCCGCCGCGACCGGATCGAATTTCTGACTGAACAACTAAAGCTAAAAAAACTTCCGCCCACCGTAATCGCAAGCATCCCCGATCTCTATCAACCACCCGAGCCCTAATGTCCGATATGCTTTCAGCTTGTCGTTCCGGTGTCCGATACGCTTCAGCTTGTCGTGACCTTGCCGTAGATTCAACTTCTTTCAGGAACTGGCGTTGGGCTTGAGTGAACTTGAATTGAGCGAATTGGACTCCTGAAAGCAGTTGAATCTACGGCACGTCACGACAAGCTGAAGCGTATCGGACACACCGGAACGACAAGCTGAAGAAGCGTATCGGACGTTTAGAAAAGTGAAGCAAACGCCACTTATTCGTATAGGTCCTGCTGGCTGGTCGTACAAAGACTGGGAAGGTGTCGTATATCCACGCAAGCCGGGACCGCGATTTGATCCTCTGGAATACCTCGCTCAATTCTTCGATACTATTGAGATCAACAGTAGCTTTTACCGTCCACCAGCCGCGAACACAGCTAAATCGTGGGCGAAACGTGTAGAAAGTAATGCACGTTTCGCATTCACTGCAAAATTGCATCGCATTTTCACTCACGAGCGAGGCAAAGCGACGGAATCAGACGAAAAAGAGTTTCGGCAGGGCCTTGAGCCGTTAGTCGATGCGGGCAAGCTCGGCGCAGTGTTGCTTCAATTTCCCTGGTCATTCAAAAATACCGACGACGAACGCGCATATCTATTTAGACTGCTGGACAAATTCAGGGAGTATCCATTGGTTTTGGAAGTGCGCCATACATCCTGGAACAACCCCCAGATTCTTGAATGGCTGGAAGAACGAGGGGTGGGTATTTGCAATGTCGACCAGCCGCTGTTTTCTAAGTCGATCAAACCAGCATCGTTATCGACATCGCCAATCGGTTACATAAGACTTCACGGACGAAACTATCAGAACTGGTTTCGCGAGAGTGCGCCGCGCGATGACCGTTACAACTACCTATACACGCTGGAACAGTTGGATCCGTGGATTACGAGAATCAAAGAGGTGGCAAAACAGACGCACGAGACATATGTAGTTACCAACAACCACTTTCGCGGTCAGGCTGTGGTTAACGCACTTGAAATAAAGTCGACTATCGAGGAAAGAGAGGTTCCGGCGCCGGGTCCGTTGTTTGAGGTATATCCGCGCTTAAGGGATTCAGCCGTTCCGGAATCTGAAAGTCAGACCCAAACTCAAACGCCATCACTGTTCTAGCACCATAGGGCCTATGGGACCGATAAGACCTATGACATCATGCGATCTCAAGCAGCTCGCCGTTACTTCGCTGCTCCTTGGCCAACCATCTGCGCAAAGGAGATTGGGAGTCCGTCCGGATCTAAACAAACCGTCAGCTTGATTCCCTCTCCTTCTCTCTGCGTAGGAGGCATCACAAAAGTAATCCCTTTCGCTTTCAACTCTTCGTACGTTCTGTCGACATCGCTCACATTAAAGCCGATCGAGCAGGTCCCTGCCGCTTTCGATTGATCGCCCGTGTCCTGATACTCCTTCGGGGTTCCGCCACCATGCAGCGCGAGTGTAGTCGTTTCCGTAGCAAATTCCGTCCAATCGGGAGACTGAAACTTCAGGGGAATACCAAGTTTGTCGCGGTAAAACTCAACCGAACGCTGCATGTCTGAAACGATGATCATCGTGTAGTCGATTTGTTTGAACATTAAGATTCTCCATCTATGACTTCTTGCGCGGCTTACTATTACCCATGCCGACGATGGCGTCAAACTCATCTTTGGTCAGAGACATAACCGACAGCTGCGATTGTCTAATAAGTGGAAGCTGACTTAGCCGTTTATCGTATCGGATCGCCGCCAGCGGTACCGGCGAGCTCAATGCTTTACCGGGCTTCAAGTCCACAGCCACCCATTGCGGATCATCGGCCGTGGGATCGGGATACGCGCTTTTGACTACTTCTGCTAACCCAACGACGGCTTTTTGTTTACCCGAATGATAAAACAGTACTCGATCACCAACTTTCATCTGACGAAGGTTATTGCGGGCCTGATAGTTTCTGACCCCGGACCAATCTGTCCGACCGTCATTTACAAAGTCATCCCAGGAATAAGTCTCCGGTTCCTGTTTGACCATCCAGTATTTCGTGTTCGAGTTTTTCATTATGCGTTAATCCTCGAGGGTAAACTTTCTGAACAACGAATTGTTCGGTATTCTCTAATGCTCCGATACATCAGACTAAAAGAGAGACGATTGAAAGATGCTCAAAGAAGGAACCACTGCGCCCGCTTTCAAAACTAAAGATGCTAACGGCGAAACAGTTAGCCTAAAGGACTTGCGCGGGCAGAAAGTCGTGCTCTATTTCTATCCAAAAGACGACACGCCGGGTTGCACCAAGGAAGCATGCTCATTCCGCGACGCGTTTTCGAAGTTCAAGAAAGAGGGCATAGCCGTGCTCGGTGTTTCGCCAGACAGCGAAGCTTCACACAAGAAGTTTGCCGCCAAATACAAACTACCTTTCACACTGCTTGCCGACACTGACCGATCAATATCGGAGGCCTACGGTGTTTATGGGGAAAAGAAGTTCATGGGACGAACGTACATGGGCGTTCATCGAACCACCTTCCTGATCAACGAGAAAGGCAAGATCAAAAAGGTTTTCGCAAAGGTAAAGCCGGAAGAGCACGCCAGTGAGGTTCTTAAGGCCTTTGTCGAGTAAATGCCGCTGAACGAACTTTAATCCCCGAAGGGAGGCTAGGCTGCCACCCAGCCTCCAATCTTTGCGGGTTCGCCCTCCGGATTCTTACCGGGCATCAATCCTTGTAAGCAACTAAACGAGCTCGGAACATCTCGCTTCCGTGCCGGCAGCAGCGGGGCATCGTCCAAATCTGCGATGTCGGCGGAATCATTCAAGTAGTACAGTCTGGTGTTGTCGACGATTTGGGTTCTAATTTCACGCGTCCAAAGCAGCAGATTTGCCAGTGCGTCACCAATCTCATCCTTGCCGAGTTTTGTGTCCTGGGCAATTTCTTTCTGCGTTCGAGCGCCTCTCCGAATTGAATCGCGAACCCGCTCAACCGGGGAGAGTTTGCTGAGCGGCTTGGCCGGCTGTTGCGAGCCGTACCCTGACTCGTTCGACAGATAGTCGGCAACCTCAGTCTGTTGCGAGATGTATTTTTTCCGAGCTGACTTGTATTCCTTAAGAGCCCGGCGGCTTTGTGTAACTTTGTTGCGAATACAACTCTTGCAATAAAGGTTACGCCCATCCTTTCGGGCACGACAAATCCCGAATTCAGATATCAAAAGATCTTGGGCGCATATTGGACAGTGTTTGTATTCAGGGGGTAATTGTTTTCGTTCAGGGGGTAATTGTGAATCAAGTTTCATCTCCGCACTCCACTGGGCAACTTGGTGCGATAAGTGTTTGACAGACACTCCACCATCATGCGGTGGTCGGGCTCACCGCAAGAAAAACTATGGTTTGAGTTTATTGTTTGGCGAAGAAACCCAGTCAGGGTGATCGCCTAGATTGCCTTGCGCGACTTCATAGCGTCACGCCCCACATTTACCTGAGCTGAATATCGCAGGAGGCTTCCGGGCAATTGCGAGAAATAAATGAGTGCGAGCAAACCTTCTAACGAACCCAAAATCCAGGTCGCTGACCTAATTCTTTTTTGGCAATCAATCGCTCAGCGAGGGAATCGCATTATAGTGATCGAAGAATTTTTTGCAACACCTATTTAATGCTTTTTACGATCATATTAAATCGCAAAAAAAATCCTTCCCCAAGAGCGAATTCTTTTCCTCAAACAACTCAACGCAAACAATTCTGTTTCGTGAGGATAGATGATCAGATCACTGATCGCAAATGACGAGAGGCATCTTCACATGATCTGTTTGTGCACTAACTGATCACTCGAATTTGTTCAGGAAAATGACTTGAATGATCGATCCAAAAAAGCGTTCGCCGTCTGTTTGGCGCAACACTTTCGAGTTAATTTTCTTTGGTCCCACAATTAGTAGAGTTCAGTTTAACACTCGCTATTTGGTAGTAACTCGAAGGAGATTTTCACTGCGAGGGTCTGAAGAGGATCGCTGTTGGACCATTACGAACAGTTCAATCGCACAAACAACTCAAGTGTTATGAGTGCTGGGTTTTTCGTCTCGCCGCTGACGTGTGCAAAATCTTGTAACTACGCATTTGTAACAGCTTTGTAAAATTATTCGAGCCGATTTCCACATAGATTTCCTCAGAATCTGTGGAAAACTTTTCAGCTCTCGGTTAGTCGTTTTCGATCTTTGATGCGATAGACGAACTTCAAGCCTGACCAGATCTCGTCGATCGCGCATATCTTCACGTCAACGAGTCCGCAATCAAGTCCGATCCTCTGTACATTCTCGAAAGCGAGGTCTGTCTTTACACCAGAACTCTTCTTGGGCCACGCAACCCATATCATTCCCGCCGCCGAAAGTTTCTTTGCTAGCGCCGGAAAGCGTCGCGCCAGAATCGACTCGCGCTCAACAAACAGCACAACGAGATCAAGCGGGGCCGCCAAATTGCTGAGGATCTTTGCTGTAGGAGGAAGCTCGCCAAGCGCCGACGGGAAAGATTCCGGTGCGTTCAGGAAGGCAATTCGAAAGTTCTCTTTGATTCCAAGCTTCTTCGGCAATGGAGTCGCTGAATAACCAGCCATAGTTAACCCCAGGCGAAAGTGATTAGTTTTGATTGCCGATTGCCAATTGCCGATTGGAGATACGTCGTGAGAGAAGCGGTGAATGATAGAAAAAATCGGCAATCGGCAATGAATTCACCACAATCTCAGAATCTTCCACCAAGTGAATCCCAAAATGGACCACACGGCGATTGTGACGAATGAGGCGATCAGCCCTAGCCACCACCAGGTCCGTTGTTTTAAGTAGTCTGCTCCGAAATAGATTGGGGCGGGAGTTGTTCCGTAGTGCGTAAGTGATGCGCCGAGGTTCGAAAAGAACGCCAATGAGAGTACAGCCAGGTACGGCGGAGTTCCAGCAGCAAGGATCACGACCAGGAACGGTATGTACATTGCCGTAGCGTGCGCTGTGATGCTCGCAAACGCGTAATGGGCATAAAAATAGATCAACAACAGCGCTGAAAGTGCTAACCACCACTTCCAACCTACTGTATGCGACGCCACCGAGTCGGCGAACTTTTTGGTGATGCCGGTTTGACCGAGTGCTTCAGCCAAACGTAGTAAGCCCCCGTACCAAATGAACACGCCCCACGCCGCCCGCTCGTCGATCAAATCATTCCAATTCAGCACGCCACTAAGCAAAAGAAGCGAGATTCCTAACAACGCGACAACCGCGTAGTGGATTCCATGAAAACGTGTGGTCATCCAAAGGATTGCAACCACACCAAATACAATGAGCATGACCAATTCTGACCATTTCAGCCGCCCCATTGTTTCCAGTTCTTTCGCGGCGAATTCTGCAGCGGCAGGCGTATGTTTGATCTCAGGTGGAAAGATTTTGTAGATGACGAGCGGGACGAGAAACAGAGACGCCAGACCGGGGACTATTCCCGCGATGGCCCAGCGAGCGTAAGTGACTTCAATTCCTGTGACGTCTTGCGCGAACTTCGCAATCAACGGATTTGAAGCCTGGCCGGTGAGAAACATCGCGCAAATGACAACTTCACATTGATAAACCGAAGACATGAGGAATGCCCCGAGTCTGCGTGAGGTGGTGCCCGGCCTTGATTCGTATGCCTCGGCCAAGCTCTTGGTGATCGGAAAGATGATGCCGCCAGATCGGGCTGCGGTCGAAGGAATAACGGTACCTAGAACTACATCAGTTGAAGCCAGAGCATAGCTCAGGCCGAGGGAACGATGCCCGATAGCCCTTATAAAGAGAAAGGCTATGCGACGGCCTAAACCGGTTTTGATCATGCCGCGAGAAATGAAAAAGGCTGCGAGCACCATCCATACAATGGGATCCGCATAGCCTCCCAACGCTTGCTCAATTGGCAGGACCTGGAAAATAGCGACAGCCGACACACCCAGCAGCACTACTGCCTCCCCGGGCAGCGGTTGGAGGATTGAACCGGCAATCGTACCAGCGAAGATGGCCAATAAACGCCAGGCTTGAGGTGTGATGCCCGCTGGACGCGGAGCTAGAAGGATTCCAACGACAACGGCAAGCACAACGAGCCACCGCAATAACTTGCTGCGGAGTTCTGCTCTTTCTTTAATAGTGACTTCTTCTGATGTTTCTGAGATTAGCTGTGACGGTGCGTCCACGTGATCGTCCTCTGACTCGGGCGACACAAAAGCGGCGGGATACTATGCTATACGGAGCGGCTGCGGCAAATTTATTAATCTCCGCATGCAATGTAATGTCAAACGTTCGGAACCGACTATTTGACACTAGGTTGAGCATATTCCACGAATTGTGATAGCAACCGAATAAAATTGACGACCCTCTAAACGGAAAGATGCTGATTAAGAAGCGGGAAGACATCAAAGCCAGCGAAATCACGGATCAGAAGACGTATCTGAATCGCCGCTTGTTCATGCGTGCGGCCATTCTTGCAGGAACAGCTACCGCCTCAACGCTCCTTTATAGAACCCTGAACCCACCGCCTGCGGAGACTGTCGCAGGCGCAAAGCTCAATACGATTGGACACCTACCAGATCAAGAAGCGATTCAACAAGGCTATAGGACACAGGAAGCGCTGACGCCGCTCGAAGAAATCACGACTTACAACAATTTTTACGAGTTTAGTACTTCTAAAGGCGGTGTTGCCTACGCCGCAAAAGGATTTGTGACCAACCCATGGACCGTTTCTGTCTCCGGACTCGTTAACAAACCGCGTACGTTTGATTTAGACGAATTACTAAAGTTTCCATTCGAGGAGCGCGTTTACAGACTGCGTTGCGTTGAAGGTTGGTCGATGGTTATTCCGTGGATCGGTTTCCCGCTGAACAAGCTCCTGGAGAAAGTCGAACCCACATCCGATGCAAAGTTTGTAGCATTTCAGACACTTCTGGACCCGAACCGGATGCCACTGCAGCGAACAGGAGTTCTTGAATGGCCTTACGTGGAAGGCCTTCGGCTTGATGAGGCTATGCACCCACTGACGATTCTTGCGACTGGTCTATACGGTGAGACCTTGCCACCACAGGACGGCGCACCCATCAGACTTGTTGTGCCGTGGAAATATGGGTTCAAGAGCATCAAGTCGATCGTGAAGATAATGCTTGTAGCGAACCAGCCGCCTACGACTTGGAGCAATGAAGCACCGGACGAGTACGGGTTCTACTCGAATGTTAACCCCTCCGTACCGCACCCTCGTTGGAGTCAGGAAACGGAGAGGCGGATAGGTGAGTTCGGACGGCGAAAGACGCTCTCGTTCAATGGATATTCTGAACAGGTGGCACATCTGTATCAGGGAATGGATTTGGTTAGGTACTACTGAACTTAAATCCGTGAACAACATCCAATTCGCAAAACTCGTTATTTTCGTAAATTCGCTAATCCCTCTTGTGTTACTGCTCTGGGATTTGTACTTCAAAAGAGTGGGCGCTAACCCGCTTGAGTTTGCGACGCGCACCACAGGCATGCTGACGCTGGTTTTTCTGTTCCTCACACTCGGGGTTACCCCTCTGCGGAAGCTGTTTGGTATCAATCAGCTGATAAAGACGCGCCGAATGTTAGGACTGTTTGCGTTCTTTTACGGGACTCTGCACTTGCTTACTTACGTATGGTTTGATCGAGCGCTAAACATTGCCAGTGTTATAGCCGATGTCGGACGACGGCGCTTTATTCTCGTTGGCATGACCGCATTCTTGTTGATGCTGCCACTAGCCGTCACCTCCACAAATAAGATGGTCAAACGATTAGGTGGAAAGACTTGGGCCAGCCTGCACCGGCTGGTTTATCTGGCGGCAATACTCGGCGTGGTGCATTTTTGGATGCTCGTTAAGTCAGACATCAGATTACCTGTTACTTTTGCGTTCGTGTTGCTGTTGCTTTTAGCCCAGCGCCTTGCTGTAAGGTATCTGCCAACGCAGCCACCTGTTTCAGACAGCAGTCTCTTTCCTCGTAAATAAATCGAATGGAACTGTCTTTCGCACAAGACAATGAGGACGGCGGACCTCAAAGAACTTGTCGCTGATCCCCAAGCTGAAGCTTGGGGTGAATTAGAGGTTGGACATGCAATCAGTTGAACGATTTTCAAGCCGAGTTGAAAACTACGTACGCTACCGGCCGGGATATCCTGAACCAATAATTCACCTTCTCCACGACGAATGTGGTCTCACGCCTGAGTCAGTAATCGCCGACATCGGATCGGGGACAGGTAAACTCTCAGAACTCTTACTCCAGAATGGGAATGTGGTCTTCGGAGTAGAACCGAACGCCGCAATGCGCGCTGCGGGAGAAGCGCTTCTTGCAAGCTATCCGTCCTTTAGGAGCGCAGAAGGTACAGCGGAAGCAACAACGCTTTCTCCTTCAAGTGTCGATTTTGTGGTGGCTGGCCAGGCTTTTCACTGGTTTGATCCGATCGCCGCCAAAGAGGAATTCACTCGAATCCTTAAGCCCGGTGGATGGGCAGTTCTCATCTGGAATGAGCGTCAAGTTGACACCACACCCTTTCTCCGTGCCTATGAACAGTTGCTGCTGACCCTGGGTACTGATTACCCGGTAGTTCGACACGAAAATGCGTCAGCTGCCATTACATCTTTCTTTGCGCCAGCCGTCCCCAAGTCCAAGCAGATGCCTAACTCCCAGGAATTCGACCTAAGTTCTTTGGAAGGACGGCTGCTTTCGTCCTCTTATACCCCCGAAGCTGGTGATCCGCGGTTCGAAGCCATGCTGGAAAGGGTCCGAGAGATTTTTGACCAGTATCAGGAAGGCGGGATCGTTCGCTTCGAATACGTTACCAGGATTTTCTACAACCAGATAAAGTAGCTGTTACCGTACATAAACGATGTCCCAAGAACGCCGCACTGACGAAAGAGCCAGCACAAACTTGCCAACGAGATGGGTTGGTATGAACGATGGCGGGGCTCATGATGCCCACATTAGCGACATAGGTTTGGGCGGATGCTTTGTCAATACAGCTCCGCGCGTGAACATAGACGAGATTATTACGCTGGAGATTCAGCTTCCGTCAGGAGACTGGTTACCTCTGCGCGGCGAAGTGATGTCCTTAAAACCGGGCGTGGGCTTCGGATTGAACTTCACATTTCTGACTGACGATGAAGTGATTGCTTTGCGACAGTTTGTATTGTGAGAAGGCTACTGAGTATTTTGGTTTTCGATTAGAGCGATGGCATGCGCGAGTTCTGCTCGGCTAAACGAGTTTTGTGGTCGAAAGAAACTGTCGCTCTGTACTAATCCTCGACTGACAGCTACCGCCACATAACCTCTTAACTCAGCTGGAATTGTTAGTGCATCCAGGAACGCGAGTGGCGCGTTTGCTTTTGCTTCCGCTTCAGACCGCAATCCGGCAACTCTCACAAGCGCCACAGCCGCTGCAAGTCTCGTAACGTTGTCATTCGGCCTAAATCGGCCACCCGCCACAACATCAACAAACAACGGACCTGTAGGTGACGATTGAGCACTTTCGACAAAGGACATTGTTGAAATGTCTCGCACGTCCGAATAAGTCGGAGACGCTGGTGAGTACTGTGGCACCCGCGCACCAAGGACGAGCGCCGTCGCCATATCCGAACGAGTGATGGCAAAATCGGGTCGGAAATTTGCGCCGACGGGCCACATTGTGAACGATCTAACGCTTTGATAGATCTCGGTCCGCAACGAAGCGCTCAGTGAAACAGCATCACGCATACTCGCGTACTGCGCTCTTCCGATTTGCACTGCAGCTGTGAAGGCCTGTGGCGTCCCAAGGCCGCCGAGGGTATTACGAACCTTCACACGCCAATTTCCCGCCGCTGGTAGATTTAAGGTTACACGCTCGGACTTGCCCGTCAGCCCTGGCAGATTGGCCACGTTTGATTGCGCGACCAAGTTTCCTGCCTCGTCGTACACATAAAGCCCGAGATCGTTGACGCTTGTTAGTGGGCCCCAGCCGATTTGAACCGAGGCGAGAACAGCGTCTGATGGAATCGGTACTGTTGTTTCGAATGAACTGGTGGGTTGGACAACGCCAGAGAATGTCGTTATTGAACTGCTTGCAAATCTGATTTGCCCGCGGTCGACGGTACCGCGCCATGACCCAATCATCCGGTTTGGAAATACCGCCTGAAGAACCGCCGCATGGGTGTTGAGCATTCCAGAGCCGACTTCATATTCGTAATACGGCGGTAGCGGTGTCGCTGTAGTCTGCAGAATATCGCGGATCTCCGCCGGAGTAAGTGACGGGTTCGCCTCCAACATCAGCGCAATTGTTCCGGCAACCTGTGGGGCTGAAAAGCTTGTTCCGCTCGCTGTCGTGTAATACGCCACCTCAGAAACATTCAAGCGCTGTAGATCTGCGTTCGCAACTCCTTCAGCACCCGTAACATTGACTACCCCTGAGCCTCGTGTGCTGACAACATTGACTCCGGGCGCCACGAGTGTCGGTCGGAACAAAGCACTCGCGAAATCGCCGCGCGAAGAAAAA
Organism: Pyrinomonadaceae bacterium; assembly: GCA_036559885.1. Classification (GTDB taxonomy): domain Bacteria; phylum Acidobacteriota; class Blastocatellia; order Pyrinomonadales; family Pyrinomonadaceae; genus PSRF01. Next base: position 22,640 of record DATBSH010000463.1, on the reverse strand, counting down.
CTCGCGAGCCGACCCTGCGAATCAGTGGCGCCTACACTTATAACCCAGGGCGCAACCGCATAAGGGTTCAGAGTATGTTGACCAGGTCCAGTGTTACCGGCTGAGAAAACAACATTGACGCCCTGATCAGTCAGCATCCTCGTGGCTATGTTTACAGGATCGTTGACGTCGAAGACTGTGTTTGCTGAGAAGCTGCAATTGACGACTCGGACATTCAGATCTGTCCTGTTGGAAAGCAAGTAATCAAACCCTTCCAGCACATAAAGTAGCGTAAGTTCACCAGCACTCAAACCAACAAGCTTCGCCCCCGGTGCTACGCCCCGGAACTTGCCATTTGATAGCGCGCCACTTCCGCCAATAAGACCGGCGACAAAGCTGCCGTGGCCGTAAACCAGATCCGTGTTGGGAAGGCTCTCCGAATTGATCGGGTAATTAAAACCCACTCCTACACTTAAGGTGTCGGCGAGTTTGACGTTGCTGACAACGCGATCTGCTAAGTCTGGATGAGTGGCATCGATACCCGTGTCGAGCACAGCGACTGTGACGTTGCGCCCGGTGAGCGGAAGATTTGAGTTGCTTGTTTGCAGGTCGATATCGCGCCAAGCCCTGTCAACTCCGGTGGTGGCTCTAACTTCAGGCTCGCTCGTCAAGGTCAACGTACGATTACCGTAAATCGAACGAACGGCTGGTAGTCTGGAGACCTCAATTAGCTGACTTCGCGTTGCCGTAACATTCAAGATAGGCAAGCTGTGAAAACGAAGTCCTCCAACAATGCCGATTCTGTTCAAGTCACAGAGGTCAGATTCCGTCGGTAGCTGATGGTAAACAACGATCGCGTTAACGTTGCTGTCATCGGTTAGCTGATTCAATGTCACCGCTAGCTCTGGATCGATGCTCTGGAGGCCAATTCCCGTCGAACCAGACGACAGAGCGGACGTCAGGGCATTGATTCCCGTCTCCAAAATACTATCTGCGCCTGTGATACTAATTCCCTGAGCATTTGCAACTACCACCAGATCAGCTCCTGTCAGTGTTAGGTTGGACGTTGGAATAGTAAACACCCGACCATCTGCGCCGGTTGCGGTTATGCCATTGGCGCTTGAGATCGTCACGCCGTCAGCTCCAGTGGCCGTGATTCCGTTTGCATTAGCAATTTGACGCGAGTCCGCTCCGGTTGCGGTTATGCCGTCAGCACCTGTGGCCGTGATGCCGTCTGCTCCTGTGGCCGTGATCCCGGATGGAAAGTAGAAATGAATTGAATCGAGAGAATATGTGACGCCGTCGGCTCCGGTAGCGGTAATTCCGTCTGCACCGGTTGCCGTAATACCGTCTGCTCTCTGAATTGTTAGTGAATCCGCTCCGGTCGCGGTTATGCCGTTTGCACCGGTGTACGTATAGCCATCAGCGCCCGTCGCGGTAATTCCATCCGCACCGGTTGCCGTGATGCCGTCGGCACCCGTCGCTGTGATGCCATTTGGCCCAAAAGTGAGTAAACCATCCGCACCAGTCGCTGTTATGCCTGACAAACCAATCAACTGAACGCCGTCTGCGCCCGTGGCCGTAATTCCAGTGGAATTGCTGACTGTAATCCCTGCGAATGCCGGACCGATAGAGATCAGCACAATCAGGCTGAGCGCTAGGAGTCGGTTGGAGAAATCAATAAATCTGGTGTAGCTAATCTGCTGTTTTAGCAACTATCACCTCAGTCGGGCCTGTCGGCACAGTCATGCTAATGCGCAGTCAGGCGGTGTAGTGCTTTGCTGGGGTTAAGAGCTTGGATTATCCAACCCAAGCGAACGTGTGAGAGCCGCCTGCCGATGTACTGGCTTTGCGCCACACTTTAGGGGGTTGCCATATTCTAGGCTGCATCCTGTGCCCTATTTGTTGCGTTCCGCTTGCGATTTTCACAAAAAACTATCGGTACGGAACTGCTCTGGACTATTCGGTTTTCAATAATTCTCGGAAAATCTTTCGTGTTTCCGGGCCTGGCTCTACGCCCAACTCCCGCTCGAGGAGTCTGCGCAGGGCCTCATATTGTTCTTTCGCCGCTCCGCGATTGCCCATGTTGACGTGGGCCTTCATGATCAGGCAATGAATGTCTTCTCTAAACGGATCCTCGTGCAGGATCTGTTGGGCCAGTTGCAACGAGCGCGTCCATTCTTCTTGTTTTTGTGCAACTCCAGCAAGTGACTCCAATAAATGTAGATATTGTTCTTTGTAATAGGCGCGCTGCTCGTCGACCCAGGGGTCGTAACTTCCCTGTGCAAAGTCACCTCGGTAAAGCGAAACAGACTTTTCATATGCCGCGACACACTCAGTGAATTGACGAGCCCGACGCGCGGTTTCGCCCTGCATTACAAGTCGGTCAAACTCCTCGATATCGATTCGATATGAGAGCTCGGAATTCAACTGATAATCACCATCGCGATAGATAATGAAGTTCTGTTTTAGCGGTTGATTGCTGTTGAGGGCCTTCCGGATGTGAGAGACGGTTGGGTGGAAATTCTTTTCAACAACCTCGGGGTCGGTTTCGCCCCAGAAGATATCGATAATCGTATCTTTTGACGCGCGTCTGTGCCGTCTGGACGCAATGAAACACAAAATGTCCCGCGCTCGTCGAGTGGTCCACGCGTCGGCCGCTAGCGGTCGTCCAAATTCTCGCAAGATCTCGATGGGGCCGAGCAGATTTATTGTCAGATCGACAACGGGCTCCGCGTTCACTTCAACAACCGGAACAGCCGGAGCACGCACCTGAGCCGGCACAACGGCTACGTAGCTTCTCAAGTCAGACGGCAACAACTCAGCAGCGTCGTCGTTAGCAAACATTTCTGGCTGCGCCAGCACTTCGCGCTTCAACCAGTACTCGTAGTCGAAACGGACGGCAAGATCTATTGCGCGCCGCAGATGCTCAAGCATTTGCGGTTCATTTCCGAGTTTCAGATGACAGCTTGCGAGGGCCAGTGAAGCCTGAGCTTCGTAGTAGTAGAGTGTGTGGGCGTGGAAATACTGCAATGTCTGCGTCAGCACGTCGGTCGCAGCGACAACCTCGTCTTGAGCAATCAGTATGCGACCCTTTGTGAGTGACGCTGTGAAGAACCCAATTTCATTGCTTTCCAGAGGTCTTGCTGCGATTAGCCGATCGATTTGGTTTCGCGCGGCAACAAAATCTCTGACCAGCATGCTCAGCAACGCCTCTTCTTCAAGTAACTCAGTCCTGGCCAGATTCACTCCTGCTTCGTCATAGGCACGTGCTGCCCTTTGGTAGTATTCGCGAGCCTTGTCGATTTCACCGCGCTCACGGAATAGGTTGCCGTAAGTCTCAAAAGCATCTCCTCGCGCAGCAACGAGGTTGAATAATTGGCATCTTTGTATCGCTTCGTCGAGATTGCGCTCACAAGCCGTCAGATCCCCGAGATACAGATAGCAGTGCGCCATGTTCAGATGGGCCGTCGCCTCCTGCGGCAAGGGCGCTGCATTGCCATCCTTGAGCATGCGCCGCAACCAGCGCAGCGCCTCACCAAAATCTCCACGCATCATTGCGGGCAACCCAAGGTTGTGACTGATCAGGCGCATGAACCTAACGTCGTTGCTGTCCTGCGCGAACTGAAGAGCACTGCGGAACTCCAACTCAGCAGCAGTCCACTCCCCGAGTGCGACAAGCGCAAGACCTCGCGTGTTTGCACACTTCATTCGGAGTGGTGATCGAACGTCGACGAGCCCCAACGCTTGATCCAGATGAGCAAACGCAACTGAGTAATCTCCCTGACGGCGAGCGAGTGTTGCCAGGGAGTGGAGTGCTTCTGCCTCCCCTTCATGATCATTTCGCTGGTGAAGGAGGTTAGCGGCACGCTTGAACATCATCTGCGCCGACTCGTATTCGCCCCTCAATCGCGCCACCTCAGCTTTATGTGCAAGAACGCGCGGGTACGTCTCGATGACACTATCGGGGAGCGAATCGGCCATTGAGGCGAGCGAACTCAAGGCGCCTGAGGAAATCCACTCTCCACCTTTTTCGGCTACGACTTCCGCGGCTCGAACATAATCTTCAGCCGCCAACAAGTGCCTGACGCCTTGCTCCCAAAGTCCACGACCCAGGAAATAATTGGCGTAACGCAGATGTTCACTGGAAACTCCGCTGCGACCTATTTCGCTACGTAGACGGCGTCTCAAGAAGCTCTGAAAGAGTGGATGGAGTCGATACTCCTCACCATGGCCGTCACTGGCGACGGTCAAAAAGACATTTCTTTTTACAAGGTTCGGGAGTAGTCGCGCGCAGTTCATTCCCTTGAACAGCGCGCCGCAGGTGTCAAGCTCGATACGATTAAGTAACGCAATCTTCAATAAGAGTTGCTGCACTTGCTCTGACTCATCTGCAAACACTTCCTCGGCAAAATAATCAAAAATATCTCGTTCTGACTGCCTGAGGATCTCAATCAGATCGGCTGGGCCTGTGTGGGAGTCACGACTGGTTATTGTCTTTTGAGCAACTTGCCTGACAAGTTGCAGTGCAGTAATCCAGCCGTGTGTTCGTTCGCGGTACTCCGCGAGTTGTGCTGGGGTGAGTTCGAGATCAAAAACTTGCCGGAAAAGATGGCGTGTCTCTTCGTCCGTAAAAAGCAGATCCGATCTCTCGATGAGCGCGGTCGGAGCTTGCGTTCTTAAGCGAGCAAGCGCGACCGGCGGCATTTCACGGGAGACGATGACGATATGAAGCACGTCAGGCAGATAGGCCAGTAATCGATCCAGCACGACGTGAACCGGAGTGTCGGAACCCAAATGATGATAGTCATCTAAAACAACAATCAGCCTCTGGTCGACCAGCTCCAGGATTTCATTTATGAGAACATCGACTGCACGCTCTGGATTTCTCGCCAACTCGCCGGAGGCTTCCTGTAGATACGCAAACATTGCCTTACCGAACCCCGGCACGGCCTGTTGGATACCAAAAGTCAGATAGCCTAAGAACACGGACGGGTCGGCGTCGGTGTGATCGAGCTGATACCAGACGAATCGCCGTTTGTGTGTTCTCAGGAAATCGGCGACGAACGTTGTCTTCCCTGAGCCGGCATTCGCGGTGACAAGTGTCAGTGGATTCTCCAGATTCGTGAGGAGGCGTTCAGCGAGACGGGGCCGCGATAACAACTCCGACACTGGACGTGGCGGCAGAAGTTTAGTGCGTAAGTAGAATGTTGGCTGGACTCCCGCGGGTTCTGTTCTTGCTTTAGCCGGAGTCGCTGTCGACGGTTTACCCTGTCGGGTTTTGGCCATCACCCTTTGCCTCTGGGCTGTGCGTTCGGGGATCCGCAGATTATCACAGCGAAAAGGCGCGATACCACCCTTGCCAAATTGCCAGGCAATAGCAGATTCAGACTCTGTTGTCGGATGAATATCAGCCATCCTCGATCGCCTTTACGATCGGCGTGTTAGCTTACTTCTGCATAGCGTAGCGTCGCTGCGAGCGTCGACAGCGCTGCAGCTCGGCCATGGGAATGGTCGAAAGCGATGCTGGCCTGTTCTGCCGAGAGACCATAAGTCTGAAACAGTTCGGCTGCTTCGGCGCGAGTAAACGACAGAGTGTCTTCATCAATCACCCTTAGCGTTTGCTTTGATCTCATGCGCCATAGCGGTGCGGGGGGCAGCGTTCGGCTGGTAATGAGCATGTGAACGTCGGAAGGCAGCAGTGGAAGTAAGCGCTTAAAAAACGGCACCAGCCACTGCGCGTCGCAGAGCAGATGAAGATCCTCGATAACAATCATCAAGCCTGGCGCTGGATTCCGTTCGATTTCATGGACAAAAGCTTCGGCAAGTAAGCCCATTTGGCCGTCCAAGTCCCTGTCGAACTGCACGCCATCGACAAGAGTTAGCAAGCGTCCGCTACCGAACTCCGGTCGTTGAACAGCAATGCTCGCAAACAAATAATGGAAGAAAATTCGAAGCTCACTGTCAGGCGCGTCGACTTTGTACCAGGCGACGTAGCGGCCACACAGTTCCGCGAAATGCAAAGCCAGCGTTGTTTTTCCAGTACCTGCGCGACCGCTTAGAACCGTGGCGGTGCATGAAGCAAGACTTTGCCGTAGGAGCGAAAGCAAACGAGGCCGGCACACGCTTATCGGCGGCGCAGGAATCCTGATTTTTTCGACAAGGAGACCCACCTTGCCGATAGCAGAGTCCTTTGGAGATTCGACCATGAGCATTGACTGACTCCTGGGGGTTATGGCGAGTGCCTTATTTTCAATGCTGCCGCTTGACTCCAAGATCGACAGAGGGCTTCTCGAAGACTTCTGTTCCATTCAGTACGTTTGCGGTAACGGATGGTTAAGACTCCATAGAGTGGAGCGCTTGGCCATTCCCTACGGCAAACGGCACTGAATACCGTGAACTCCGTCATCGATATCTTTTATTGCAATCCCCTTGAGAAATTCTTGAGGTTTTAAACACGGATCAGCACGGTGGAGGCTGAGAGGTCATTTGTTGGTCTTGTCGTCAGGCTTTTCGTCATAGAAAACGATGTTGAAGAGTAAGACGAGGCCAGCGGCGGCCGCCAGGATAAAAAAGATCATCGCCAGGCCTGGGTAACCGAAGATGCGGAACGACGTCTCGACACGCATCAACATCGCCGCTCCCACAATTAAGGCAGCGACGACCAAACCAGTCGTGACCCGATTGGCCACCTTTTGGAGGCCATCAAGAATCACTTTCTCATCAATCGCGTCGACTTTGATCTTGAGCTCATTATTACCGATTGAATCGAGAATGCGGTTCACTCGGGCTGGAAGTTTTTCGGCAAATTCCTTCACGTCTGCAACGCCGGTTAGGATGTTACTCGGCGAGATGCTCTTGATGAGGTTTCGTTGGAATATCTCCGTAGCTCGCTCGCGAATCACTGCGTTTGGATCGAAGGCGGGATCGAGTGTGAACACGACGCGATCAAGATTCAGAAGAGCCTTCACGATCATCGTGAACTCCGGCGGCAAACGAAACCAGCTATCCGCTGAGATTCGCGTTATCTCCAGTGCTACCTGGCCGGCATTTAACCGGGTCAGATCGGCATCACGATTCTCAGCCACAAGGTCTGCGACGCGTCGAGTGAAGCTAACACGGTCGAATCCAGGCTTAGGTTCGCCCATCTTGATAGCCGTTTCGGCTGCTTCTTCTCCTCGACCTTCACTGATGCAAAGGAGGAGACGAAGCAAGTTGTCGTGGAAGCTGCGCGTGACGCGCCCTACCATCCCGAGATCGAGTAGCGCAATCCGATCGTCGTCAGTCAGAAAAACATTTCCCGGGTGAGGATCTGCGTGGAACAAACCTTCAACAAGAATCTGTTTTAGATAAGCACGAAAAAGTTCATCGGCCAGCGATTGTCCATCGATCTCGAGTATTCGCAATGGACTAAGAGAGGTTATTTTCTTTCCCTCTATGTATTCCATTGTCAGCACACGCGTCGTGCTGTAATCCTCGATCGGCTCTGGCACGATGATGTTTTCAAATTCCGCAAGCATCCGGCCGATGGCAATCATGTTCGTCGCTTCGGTTTTGAAATCCAATTCGCGAAGCAGACTCTTGCGGAGGTCTGTCAACATATTCACGAACTCGTATCGTTTGCCCAATTCGGTGTGAGAGTCGATGAACTGTGCTACCTCATTAAGTGCTTCGAGGTCTTCGACAATCTGCTCACGAATGTTAGGCCGCTGAACCTTGACAACTACGGCTCGTCCATCGCGCATGTAAGCCCTGTGAACTTGAGCCAGTGATGCGGCAGCAACCGGCACCGGATCGAAGTCGGCAAATGCCTTCGACATTCGGATACCTAACTCTCCCGAGACTATGCGCTCTACTTCTTCATACGAGAACGGTTCGATTTGGTCCTGGAGGCGTGAGAGAGCATCGAGGTATGGTTGCGGCAAGAGATCCGCGCGAGTCGAAAGAAGCTGGCCCAGTTTGATAAACGTAGCGCCGAGCTTCTCAAGATCTTTGGCCAACTCTTCAGCGGTCGCCGCGGTCGCCGCTGTCGCCTGGTCAGTATCGTCAAGAGGTAAACCGTCGAGTCCGGCTTCGCTAACCAAGTCGGAGCGGCCGTACTTGATTAACAACATTGCGACATCTTTGTAACGCTTCAACCGCTCTGGTTTTAAAGAGACGCCCATCGTGAACTGAGTCTGATCTTCTCGGTGCAGCCTCAGTGATCTCTGTGTGTCTGTGGTTTTGTTTGGCGCGATTAAGCAAAACCACGGAGGCACAGAGATCCAGAGGCTGCACCGAGAGTTGAATTAAGCACCCAATTAGCCTAAAGCCTTGCCAAATCAACCCCTCGTGGATATTCTTCGCTTTCGACTTGTAAGTTCACGATTTGTCAGGTTATAGACAGAAGTATTACGGAAAGGTCACGTGCGAATCCCACCAATTCCGACAGTTGGCCCAAGCGTTGAGGTATCGATAAGGACATTCAGGTAAAAGGAGAGCGTCACCATGCGAAGATTGTGGCAAGTAGCAATTGTTCTGTTTTCAACATTGATTGCAATCCAGGCGCAGCAACCCCCGCCGGCGCAACAAGCACCCCCGCAAGCGCCAAAGACCCATTTGAAGGTGGGCCAGGCGGCGCCAGACTTTACGCTGACAGACACGGCAGGAAAACCAGTGAAACTGAGCGACTTCAAGGGAAAGAAAAATGTGGTTCTCGCGTTTTATATACTGGCATTCACTGGTGGTTGAACGAAGGAATTAAAAGCGTATCAGGCTGATATCGCTAAATTCGACGAACGAGACACACAGATTCTTGGCATTAGCATGGATAGCTCACCCGCCAACAAACGATTTGCAGAAGACATCGGCGTCACGTTTCCATTGCTGAGTGATTGGAAGAGAACCGTGGTGAAAGATTACGGGCTACTTAACGAAGCCACTGGTTACTCAGCGCGCGCGACTTTTGTGCTGGACAAGGAAGGAATAATCAAGAGTATCGAGGAAGGCCGCACCGCAGTCGATCCAACCGGTGCTTATCAGGCGTGCAGTGTCTTCGAGAAGAAGAAAGCGTCACAGTGACTCGCACGTTAGAGCGGCCCGCTCACTTGCGGGCCGCTGACGCCTTTTCAATCGCTTCCCGCAATCCGTCCGCACTCAGAACTCTAAGCATTACACCGTTCACGAAGATCGTCGGCGTACTGTTCACGCCATAAATCTCCCCATCCTGGATGTCATGCTTTACTTCGGCGGCGTATGTGCCACTGTCGAGCGCCGCATCAAATTTCTGCCGGTTCAATCCGATCTCACTCGCATACTTCTTCAGCGACGGCACATCGAGAGCCTTCTGCCTCGTGTAGAGGAGTGCGACGTACTCGAAGAACTTGCCTTGTGCGTTAGCCGCGTTGGCGGCCTCGGCAGCTTTTAGAGCGTTCTCATGTTGCGACAGCGGGTAGTCGCGAACGACAAATCGAACCTTGTTGCCATAAGACTTCAATATTTCTTCCAGCACCGGATACATCGCCGCGCACGACGGGCACTGGAAATCAGTGAACTCAACAATGGTTACCGAAGCATTTACATCTCCGCGGGCCGGATCGTCGTCTGTGCTAATCGCCTGCACTGGTTGCGGTGGCTCGGTGATCAGCCAGCGAATATCTGCACCTTTGCGCAATCGTGCCGACAGTTCATTTTCCAATCGCTCTTTATCGCGGTCCTGCAAATAAGAACTGATCTGGAATCTGACCTTCTCAAGCTCACTATTGATTCGCGCTTTGTTCTCTTCGTAGAACTTCGTTATCTCTGCGTCGGTCGGTTGGCGGGTCTTGTCAGTGATTTCACTGCGGATGATCTGTTCTGGACCAATGTGCCGCCGATTAGCTTCATCCAGTAACAGAATGTCATTGATCACCTGGTCGGCTTTCCTCTTCGCAGCTTCGTAGGCCGCGAGCCGCCGTCGATACGCAATCGGCTTCAGCCGCTCACTTATTGCGCTGGCAGTAACCGGTTGACTAGCTACTGTCGCCACGATAGCCGCATCGTTAAGATTAGGCGTATTGATGTCGACGCCGGGCAGAACCTGATGCATCTTCTTCAACCGCTGAACAAGTTCATCCGATATTTTTCCTTCACGCTGGCTGAAAAGATAAGTCGAAATTTGAGAGGCGGCCGTCGAAGAATCCACACCATCAAACTCGTCCCGGTGTTCCTCAAAGAACTTCTTAATCTCAGCAACCGTTGGTTGAGTTAACTTACTTCTGACCTCAAGAGCGTAAAGGCGCTCCGTTGTTATTCCACGCTTCCGCGCCTCAGCTTGCAGCAATAAGGTGTTTATTTGAAGGTCCAATAAGTTCTGCTTCTGTTCAGCAATGTCGCGGTCGACTCCTTCAACCTCCTGACGTAGCTCTGGCTCAAACTCGGCTGACGTAATGGTGCGACCGTTGACCACCGCGATCGCGACAGGAGCAAGTGCAGGTTTGGCCGTATTAACAGGCGGCTGACTGACGGCAGCCGGCGTTGGATTCGGCTGGGCAGAGGCTTGCGGAGTTTTTGTTGGGGTTTTCCGCGCTGTGCGCTGGGCGAATACGACGTTGAGAAAAAGGCAAATGGCCAGGGGGGTAACGAATATCTTCATGGTCATTCAATAAATGTAACTGATCTGAATGGGATAATAAGAGAACTGTTCGTTAGAGGACAAATACACGACTGGCGCTGCCTCCCACAAGGGAAGACAGCGCCAGTTCAAGCTAGCGCGCTAAAAAACAAACTCAATGGTACCGAATGATGCTTCTTCGGCGTTTCTTAACTGGCGTTCGAATCGACAGCAGATCCTTGTGCCTGCCGTTAAGGATGAAGGCGAGGCCCTGGTGCGTGACACCGAGCAAGCGTGCAGCGCGAGTAACGCTACCGCCCGATACCTCGAGCGCCTGACGAATCAGATTCGCCTCATACCGGTGAACTTCTGCTTCAAGTGAATAGGTGGTTGAATTGTTTGAACTGACCGCTGCGGGGTTGTTGTCCGCATCGGACAATGCAGAGACGACTAAGCGTCTGGCACACTCACCAAGTCGACTACGAAGCCGGCGATGTTGAGAATTTGAGAGCGCAGATTCAGCTGACAAATAGTAACTATGGAGAACATCAGCAGACAGTTGCGTCGCTAGTTCTTCGACTACCGTCAGCGCTGCGACTCCACCGCTATCGGGATCGCCAGCAAGTTGAGCAACTTCAATGGCCCGATCGAATGCGGTCTTTGCTACGTCGTATCGATTCAATCTCGCCAATGCTTTGCCGTGGGTCGTCAGAGCCTCAGCCAGCACCGATTGTTCACCGCCGCGCTCAAGAGATCTTACTGCACCGCGCGCAGTCTTCTCCGCAATCTCGTTCTTACCTTCGAGCAGAAAAGCTTGAGCTCTGGTATCGTCAGCACCTGCTGCGCCGCCGTGATCGCCAACGCTCAGGTGTAACGACCGTGCGCGATCGAGATGTTCATGCGCTTCCTTAAACCGACCCAAGCTCGCGAACAAAAATCCTTCATTGTTCTCCACGCGAGCCCGGAACCGTTTATGACCTGCCTGTTCGAAGTGGAAGCGTGCCGCCGCAAACTCCACTAATGCATGATCGATCAAGTCTTCACGTTCTTGCGATAGACCCATGCCTTTCAACAAGATCGCATACGAGTTGTGAAACTTACCTTTCAGTGAATCGTTACGACTCGCATCGAACAGCGATGCAGCTTCACGATATAAATCCAAGGCTTCGTTGAAGTGAGTTGCGACTTGTTCGATAATCGCGCTGTTCAGAAGCGCACGAAGTCGCTGTTCACTTTCTAACTCCCCCAAAGCATCGAGAGCCAATCGTAACGTTACCCTGGCTTCATCAAGCGCGCCTTCACGCCAGTAACAAATGGCGAGGTCAACTCGAGCTTCGGCGACCTTTTCGCTGAGGCCCTGAGTTTCAAACAGCGCCGCGCTTTCACTGATGAGGTCTTTGGCTGTTTCCTGGGCGCCGCTGATTTGCTTGGCGCTTCCTAACCATCCCGTTAGCGTCCCAGTCCGCAATAGGAGTTCTGCTTTGACGTCGTTCGACCAATCGCCAGTGTCGGGTCGGGTGCCTACCCCTTGCCAAAGCTCGCCAAGCGCTTCGCGAGCGGCGTCGAATTCGCCGGCCTCCTCAAACTCTTTGGCGGCATTACACCGGAACAGCACCGAATCTCGGTCAAGAACCCCGGGCGTAGAGTGAATCACTGATGTTTGCAATCCCATATTACGACTCCAGTTCTGTAATCACGCAAGGAACCTTGCAAGCACGTCGATTGACGGATATTATTCCCTCGTCGACCAATTGTCTACTTGGTTTATGTCCCCCTCACGGGATAATTTGCCAACTCAACAGGAGAAGACCATGAAACTTGTCAGGAACCTAGCTGCCGCCCTACTACTCGCCTGCGCTCTCACCGTAAACGTTTACGCTGGAGATCAGCAGACGCCGGGCATTACGACACCGCCACCACCCCCGCCTTCCAGCACCACTGAAGACACAACAGATAAATCGGCGACTACGCCCGAAACTGACGGGAAGGTGGGTACCACCGATGAGGCCCTCGACATATTGGTCGACGCCATTTTGGCTGTGCTAACTGTCTTCTGACGACAGCAACACGTGATTTTTACGGTCCGTGTCAGTCACTCGTGGCCTGCTAAAATATCGGGCAGGTCTGTCGAATCGCGCTAAAAAACCGTATTTGCGAGGCGGGTGACGTGGCTGCATCGTACCTCTACCGAGTCGCGCAAAGCAATAGTTTTGCCGAGTGGATACCTGCTTAACACCCCCACTTGACCTACCAGATACCGTGATACCGTTAGGTTTGTTCCACGAGACGTTTCACCGTATCCAGAGTGTCAATGTCTTCCGGCCGCTTATCAGGTCTTAGACGCAAGATACGAGGAAAGCGCATAGCGAAGCCGCTTTTGTGACGTTTAGACGGTTGGATTCTGTCGAAGGTAACCTCGATGACCACCGAGGGCTCGACCAAACGCACTCGCCCGTGACCGAATTCCTTCAGCGTATGCCGCCGGAACCATTCGGTGAGCTCCGTCAGCTCCTTATCTGTTAGACCAGAGTAGGCCTTCCCGATGTTCAGAAGCTCCGCGTCTTCCGCGCTTCGTCGCACAGCAAAGGTGTAATCAGAAAGTAGATTTCGCCTTTTCCCATGTCCCACTTCAACGGCTGTAACCACAACGTCTAACGTGGCAATCGCGCGTTTGAGTTTCAACCAGTCGCGACCGCGCCGACCAGGTTTGTAAATCGACGCTGGACTCTTGATCATCAATCCTTCGTTTCCTCGTGCCCGCGCGGCATCAAACTCCCCATCCAGCTCAGCGACATCGCGAAAAAGTTTCCCGACCGATAGCCGCAATGGACCACTAGCTGGAATGATTTTTTCCAGAACTGCCCTTCGCTCCGACAATGGATTGTTAATCAGCACCTCACTTGATGCATACAACAGATCGTAAGTCACGAGGATAACTGGGACAGCAATCAGCAACTGCGTACCGACATTTTTTCTGCCCAGTCTCTTCTGCAATTCACTAAACGGGAGTATTGCCTCTTCGCTGGCGGGAACGATTTCTCCATCGATAATCACATCGGTCGATAGCGACTTCAGTGGCGAAATTAATTCGGGAAATCGATGCGTGATCTCGTCCATAGTGCGCGAATAGATAGCTACCCTCTCGCTATTGACGTGGGCCTGTGCTCGTATGCCGTCGAATTTGTCTTCGACGAGGAATTCCTCCGGCATCGTGCGCGCGATGTCAGCGAGATCGGCTGCGGGTGTGGCCAGCATGAACTTGATCGGGTGAAACAGGCGCATGCTTACGTCGCGCAGATCGCCAGACCTCGCTCGAACAGCAGCTTCCCCGATATCGCCGAGAAGCATGTTGGCATACGACACATCATCGAGAGGTCGTCCGAAGGCTCGCGCAAGAGCATCTTCAACCAAGCCCTCGCGCAAGCCGATTCGTAAATCACCTGCCAACAGTTTCACCAAGTACTTTCCTTCCAAAGGAGATGCCTGCCGGAGTGCCGCAGAAAGAATGGCAGTTTTGTTTTTCGTACCCCGAGTTTCACTCAAGCGCGTAATCGTGGATTCCACTTCAGCGAGCGTAAGGTTGGGAATTGCCGGCGTGCGTTTTGTTTCCCGAATAATCTCGGCCGCGAGTTCTCCTGGATCGCCAAGTTTGACGTATCGCGGATACATGTCTTCCAAGCCAAAACCAGTAGCTTCACTTAGTGCGGAACTGATGATACTGCCGCCAACATTGGTCGTTCGGGCATCGTTCTGCGCGAACTGCTGGCCAGCGAAATACCTGGTGGCGCGAATCAGGTCAGCGTCGTTGAGTGACTGAAGATATGCGCCAAGAATGGCCGCCTTCTCCAGCTTTTTGGTTGTGGCAGCGACAGCTTCCGCAGTCTCGGCGAATTCCTGCAAAGATGCGGCAGCGCCTGAGAATGCCAAATTATTGTTCGTTTCCACCGCCATGCTTCTTCTAATCCCCTACCTTCGCCGGCCACGATCGGTTCTGATTTTGCACAACCACGCGTTACAATCCAAAATGCCTAAGTTCTAACGAGAGGTAACACTACATTGTTTGCACTTATACTTGAGACACTGAGCAGCACCGAATTGTTGTTTATCCTGGTGATTGCACTGATCTTTTTTGGTCCGCGCAAATTACCTCAATTAGCGCGCTCGATCGGAAAGAGTCTCGCCGAGTTTCGCAAGGCTTCAGAGGATTTCAAACGGACATGGGAACGCGAGGTAGCGATCGAAACGGCAAGATTCGAGTCGACAGCGAATAGTATTCTGGAGATGGAACCAACCTCCGCCAATACTAACGCGAGCATGGCCGAGACCGCTGAATCAGCTGACGCTGAACTTGTTGTGCCGCGCAACGCGTCAGCTCCGGACGAGGTTCACCAAACGAGCTCCTCAAACGCCAACGAGCACAGTATTTCTACAGAATCGCGTAAGCACGACTGGCTATAAAATGTAATCCACGATGTCAGCATTTCTACGCACGCTTTCAGCAAACAGGAGAAAAGAAGAAGAGTTAGGCGGTCAGATGTCCTTCCTGGAACATCTCGACGAATTGCGACGCCGTCTCATCCGTTCCTTCGTATTCGTTTTCGTCGCCGCCATGGTCTGTTGGTTTTTCTCTGACCGCATTTACAGTTTTCTTGCAGCGCCGGTGGAGAAGGCTTTGGCTGAAGCGCAACGACAGCAGGTCCCAATCGCCGGAGTGACGGGCAATGAAACAATCATCCCTTTGACCTCAGTCAAAGAAAATGAAACCGGCCGTTATGTTTTCGCTAAGGAGACTAAGTTGGGCACTAGTCTAATCCCGGCTGGTGCATCCGTGATGGCACGGGTGTTGAAGGATTCACAGGGACGGTTGGGCCTATTTACAGATGAAGCACTTTACGCCGGTAACACCGTGATTCCGAAAGGCGTGCGCTTACCGACTGATCTGAACAGTCAGCCTCAGGAGTTCTCCGGATTAAACGACAAACTGATTGTAACGACCGCTCTCGAGCCGTTTTCTCTTTACGTCAAGGTGTCGTTATATGCGGCGATATGTATTTCAGTTCCATTCCTGCTTTGGCAGATTTGGGCTTTTGTTTCGCCAGGTCTGTATCCACACGAGCGCGCATACGTCACTCCGTTTGTTTTGTTGTCGACGATCTCCTTTGTTATCGGCGCCGCGTTTGCTTACTACGTGATCTTCCCGCCGGCAGCAAAGTACCTGCTGGGGCTCGGAACTGACTTTCGTTTGTTACTGAAAGCGGATGACTATTTTGATTTCATCGTTCTCGTTATGCTCGGAATGGGCATCGTTTTTCAAATGCCCGCGGTGACGTATGTGCTGGCACGCATCGGACTTGTCACTGCACGTTTGCTGGTGCGGATTTGGCGGACGGCATTCATTGTTATTCTCATCCTGGCTGCAGTGTTATCACCCACAAACGATATTCCGAACATGATGCTCTTCGCGGCGCCGATGATCGTTCTGTATGTAGTGTCGGTATTCGTAGCGTGGATTTTCAGTAAACCAAGAACGACGAGTTAAAAGGATGAGGGAAGGATGAGGATGAGGATGAGGGATGAAGGATATTCGATCAAGGACGAACGAACTGGATCCTTCATCCCTCATCCTTCATCCTTCATCCCTGCTTTTTGGGCAACTAAGTCCAACAGTTACGGCATCTTGACTGTGTTCTTAGCACGATCTTAGAATCCTAGGTCTTCAAGTGTGGCCGACAGCAGTCCTGTAGCTTGATTCGTAAAAGCACTCGTTAGGAGTTCCTTAATGTCTTACCAGAAAGTCGCTCTCCGCTCGGCAGTTTTTGCTGCCCTGCTGGCTTGTTTCGCCTCCCCAGCGTTTGCTCAAGCCGCACAGGATCCAACACAGAAGCCTCGTAACGTTAAGCCTGAGCTGAAAAAGGCTTACAAAGACTGGCTCGACAAGGACGTCGCCTACATCATTACCGATGAGGAGCGGAAGGCGTTCAAGAAACTTGCAACGGACGACGAAAGAGAGCGCTTTATTGAGGAATTCTGGCGGCGCCGAGATCCCGACCCAGACACGGACGAAAACGAATTCAAGGAAGAGTACTACGAACGCATAGCGTACGCTAACGAACACTTCAGCTCGGGAATTCCAGGTTGGAAGACAGATCGCGGTCGCATTTGGATCATGTATGGCAAGCCTGACGAGCGCGAAACACACCCGATGGGCGGCTCCTATCAGCGGCCGAGTTACGAAGGCGGCGGCTCAACCACAACCTATCCTTTCGAAATCTGGTTCTATCGTTACCTGGCCGGTGTCGGTTCTGGAATTGAGATTGAGTTTGTTGACCCAACAGGCAGTGGTGAATACCGAATTGCGCGAAACCCAAATGAAAAAGACGCGCTGCTGATGGTTCCGGGCGCGGGCTTAACGCTGGCTGAGGAACTCGGCCTGGCAGACAAGGCCGACCGTATCACCGGCGCAGGTGGTATTGGCAATCCACAATACCAACGCGAACAAGACAGTCCGTTCTCACGTCTCCAACTACTTGCAGATCTGAGCCGGGCACCCCAAGTAAAGTTCAACGACCTCGCTACCGCAGTTAACACCGGTGTCGTTGAAGAGAATCCACTCAACTTCGACATTCGCGTCGACTTCTTCCGCCAATCAGACGAGCGCGTGATCACCGCATTTACCATCCAAGCAGAGAACCGAGATCTCGTGTTTCAAGATAGCGGTGGCCTACAACAGGCTCGCATGAACATCTTTGGTCGCATCACATCAGTTGCGGGGCGTAGGGTCGGCATTTTTGAAGATCCAGTTATCACAACAGCCACACCTGAAGAATTGACTGAGGCGAAGGATCGGAAGTCGGCGTATCAGAAAGCGGTACCACTCGCGCCCGGTACGTACAAAGTCGACGTTATCGTGCGCGACGTAACATCTGGAGCTACTGGCATCAAGCACGTCGGGTTTACGGTTCCCAAATACGATCAGGCGAAGCTTTCGACTTCGACGATGGTGCTCGCGGCGCGTCTCGAAAGCTTGGCTAATCAACCTGCAGTGGGCCAATTCGTTATCGGCACCGCCAAAGTCATTCCGAACGTTTCAGGTATTTATCATCGAGGACAGCCGGTCGGAGTTTACCTCCAGGTCTACAACGCAGGGATTGATCAAACGACCCTGCGACCGTCCGTCGATGTTGAGTACGTACTGGTCAAAGACGGCAAGGAAGTCGGTAAGCAAGCTGAAGATTGGCGCGGATTGAGCGACTCTGGTCAGCGATTAACTCTCGCTCGATTGATTGACAGTCGCTCACTTCCCCTCGGTGAGTACGAACTCACTATTCGCATTCGCGATCGTGTCACCGGTCAATCTCTCGCGCCGTCGCAAAAGTTCAGTATTGTTCAGTAATCAGCAGGAGCAGGAGCACGAGTGCTGCTCCTGCCTTCTGCTCCTGCTCCTTTCAGTAGCCCGTCTCCCCGGCTCGGTTCAACCATTGGTCCGAAAACGACTCTTTCTGAAAGGACAACGCGCATGACTCTCATCGCAGCGGGTCGCGTCATATTTGTTTTGCTGCTTGCCACCCTTAGTCCTCTCATCGTCCGAGCACAACAAAACAAAACCAGCCCAGACGAAAGACCCCGAAACATCAAAAGCGAATCGAAGAAGGCTTATGTCGATTGGGTTAAAGATGTCGAGCCGATCCTTACAGACGAAGATCGCTCGGCTTGGGAGAAGCTGAAGACCAACGACGAACGCGAGCAATTCATTCAGCTCTTTTGGCGACAACGCGATCCTGATCCTGATACAGAAGAGAACGAGTTCAAAGAGCAGTACTATGAGCGCGTAGCTTATGCGAACGCCCATTATTCTTCCGGCAAACCTGGCAGGCTGACAGACCGCGGCCGGATCTACATCAAGTTTGGTGCACCAGACGAGATCGAGTCCCATCCTACCGGCGGATCATACGACCGGCCCTCCTACGAAGGCTTTGGTTCAACGACTACTTATCCGTTTGAGAAGTGGTTCTACCGCTACATTGCAAACGTTGGCAGCGGCATTGAGCTTGAATTCGTCGATCCAACCGGTTCGGGTGAATACAGGCTCGCCAGCAGTCCTGATGAGAAGGATATCGCGCTGCATACAGTCGGTAGTGTCGGACGCGCGGATTACACGCGCGCGCCAGATTCCCCTCTTGCAATGCTGTCGCGTCGCGCTGATCTCGATCGTGTTCAACCGATTGACAGGCAATGGATCGGCAGCATCATCGATACACCAAAGGTGGACGAGAACCCTATAACATTTGAAACGCAGCTCAACTATTTCCGCCAGTCAGATAACTCCGTATTGACCGCGCTTACGATTCAGGTCGAGAACAGCGAGTTGGTTTTCGACGACGTGGGCGGGTTGCAAACTGCACGACTCAACATCCTTGGTTTCATTACCTCAGTGACTGATAAACGCCTGGGAAAGTTTGAAGACCCTGTAATCACGCATGCAACTCCGGAAGAACTCAGCAGCGTCCGCACTCGCAAGTCAGCATACGCAAAAACGTTTGTCCTCCAACCGGGCCGTTATCGCATCGATCTAGTCGTGCGTGACGTCTCTTCAGGAGCAACGGGCATTCAGCACATCGGATTCCAAGTTCCTTCATTTCCTGTCGATCGACTTGCGGCGTCGAGCATTGTGTTGGCGGCGAAGCTCGAGAAGCCTGATAACACAGTCGCAGCTGGTCCCTTTTTCATCGGCACGACAAAAGTAATTCCGAATATCTCCGCCCCATACAGGCAAGGGCAACCGGTCGGAATCTATCTGCAGGTCTATAACGCTGCGATTGATCAAACGACGTTACGTCCCGCCGTCGATGTTGACTACGTGCTGCTGAAAGATGGAAAGGAGTTGGCGCGATACCGTGAAGACTGGCGCGAGATCAATGATGCCGGTCAGCGGCTTACGCTAACGCGACTACTCGATACACGGTCATTGACGACAGGTGAGTATCAGATTCAGGTGGACCTTCGCGATCAGATCACAGGACAAAAGCTCATACCATCGGCGAAGTTCACGATCGTTCAGTAGGATGACCGCTGACTTTGTGCTTCTCCACTAGTGCCTCCCGCACAAATTGCTCTACTACGTCCAGATACCGATCACCAAGTGATCCAAAAACATTGTGACCCACGCCCCGATAAATCAACAGCTTCTTGGGTTCGTTGGCACTCGCAAACAATGTTCTCGCTTCATCGGTTGAGATGACCGGATCGGGATCGCCGTGCGTTATCAGTACCGGTGCTGTTACGTTCTTGAGCTTGTGCGCAGACTCAAAACGGTTTTTGCCAAGGAAGTGTAGCCACCGCGGCAACCAAGGTAATTCACGAGTTGCAATTGAACTGGCGGAACTCAATCCCGACTCCAAAATCAACGCCGCGCATTGGTGACGCGCCGCCAGGTCGACCGCTACCGTTGTTCCGAGAGATTGACCGTAGAGAACAACCTGATCCAACGACACACCACGCTGGTCCACAACGTACGCAATTGCGGCGTCCCCATCCGCGTACAAGTCCGACTCACTCCGTGCCTCGCCCTGACTTTGTCCGTAGCCTCTATAGTCGAGCAGCAGAGTATTGAATCCTCGATTGGCCAAATTTTCAGCGACCCAGCCGACATTAGTGATATTGCCGCCGTTGCCATGGAAATAAATGACCGTTGCATCTGCTGACTGACGCTGGCTCTTGAAGAACCAGGCGTGAAGGCGAACGCCATCGGAGGTATTCAGCCAAACGTCCTCTGCCCCCTTTGGTAGGTTGATATTTCCGGATATGCGGACGGGATGAAACGTCATGGCCGCTTCAAGTATCCGAAGTCCGTAAGTCAATACTAGCGAGCCGAAAACGATTCCAGCCGCAACGGCGATCAGTCTTTCGCGAGTGATTAGTGTCGGTTTTATGAAGTGAGTGGTGCGATCCACATGAATAGTACGCAACGGACGGCGGCAGAGGTTTCGATGCAGTGTCATGGAGTCCGTATTCCGATCATCTGGAGGGTAGGAGCCGAGTATTCGTAGCTCGATAACTGTCAATTCTCTGAGTTCACACTCGTCACGTGAGACTCCCGCCTATGGATGCTAAGATAAATCTGTAATGAATCAGCGCGTTGAACTACGAGGGATGTCGGAATCTGAATTGGTCTCGTTCGTCGAGACGCTGGGCGAGCCTGCCTACCGCGGACGCCAAATCTTTGCCGCCCTGCACCATCGACGTTTGACCACGTTCGACGAAATGACCGATCTCCCACAGAAGCTGCGCGAGAAACTAACCCAAATCGCCAGACCTTCGTCGCTCACAGTTGCCTCGCGCTATATCTCAGAAGACGGAACGCGGCGGTATCTGATGAAGACCCACGACAGTTTGCCTGTCGAAACAGTGTTCATACCGGAGGAGCGACGCGACACGATCTGTTTCTCGTCCCAATCCGGTTGTCCGCTTCAGTGCACATTTTGTCTAACAGCGCAATTGGGCCTCTTGCGTTCTCTGACTGCGGCTGAAATCGTTGAGCAGATCGTTGTTGCATTGAATGACGCATACGGTGCCGGTATCCGTCCGCCGCGTGGAACGAATCTGGTTGGGATGGGTGCCGGCGAACCGTTTCTGAACTTTGATGCGTTAATGAAGGCGCTGCGAGTGATAGCGAGTCCGAATGGTCTACACATTGTGCCGAATCGCGTAACGATCTCGACGGCCGGCATCGTCCCGCGAATCCGCGACCTTGCCGGGCTCACGGACAGACCACACCTGGCAATCTCGCTTGCAGCACCAACAGATGCACTGCGAAATGAATTGATGCCTATCAACAAGAAGTGGCCGCTCGAAGAATTGCTTGCAGCGTGCAAGGATTTTGAGAAGACGCTGAAGCCGAATGAGCTATTCACTTTTGAGTATGTGATGCTCGATGGTGTGAACGATTCCGAAGAACAGGCGCGTCAGTTAGCGAATCTGCTGAATCGTCATGCCTTGAAGGCTAAGGTGAATCTGATTCCGCATAATCCGGCCGACCCGCTACCTTACCGACCGTCTTCCGAAGAAACCGTGGATCGTTTTCGGAGTATTTTGGAATCAAAGGGTATTCACACATACGTGCGGCGTCCGCGTGGGCGCGATATCTTTGCAGCGTGCGGGCAACTCGCGGCACGACAAGAGACAACTAGTAGTTGTTCACAACCAACATCTATTGGAGCCTAGATTCAATGGTCAAACAGTTCCGTCATTTCTTCCTTATCACTCTCCTCATCGTTCCGGCTACGCTTTACTCGACTCCTCGACCGCAATCAGCTGCGGACGTCAAGGTCAGCGGTTGGGCATCGCCAGACAAAACGCGACGTGGTCGATCAGTGCAGGCGAACGTGCAAGTGGAGATTCCGGCTGGCCTACATGTTCAGTCCAGCAGACCGCTGGACAAGTTTCTGGTGGCGACGAAGTTGGAGATCGAACCTCCGGCGGGCGTCAGAGTGAGTGCGCCGATCTATCCGCGAGCAGTGATGCGTAACTTTAAATTCTCCAAGGGTAAGGTAGCTGTTTACGAAGGCCGCGCAGTAATACGTTTCAACGTTACGGTACCAGCAAACTTCAAAGGAAACTCAGCTGAGATAAAAGGGCGCTTGCGATTTCAGGCGTGTAATGACGAATCGTGCTTCCCGCCAGTAACCCGTGATGTGAGCGTCTGGGTCAATGTCGAGTGAAGAAGAAGAAGAATATCCACAGATTACACAGATTACACGGATTAGCGCATGAGACAGTTAAGTTGAGCGATTGGATCACCGCGTTGGTGAAGACGTAAGTCTAATCACTCAACTTAACTGTCAGGCGCTAATCCGTGTAATCTGTGTAATCTGTGGATATTCTTAATTGTGACGGCCCACCACGGCCATTAACCGCCCAACCTTCCCAAAGAGTCGCTTCTCTTTTCGATACGAGAAGAAGAGGTCCGTTCGGCACATGGTGCACAATGGAGCGATGTGAATTCGCTCTAACAGAACACCTTCTGATAACAATTGCTCACGATTAGCTGTCAGGAGATCAACTAGCGCATGACCGGGGCGAGTTTCGGTAAATA
>DATBSH010000462.1:0-15408 GCA_036559885.1 Pyrinomonadaceae bacterium | reverse complement strand
GGAAAAGAATGATCAGTATCATGGCGTTGGTGCTTGCAATCAGCAGACAGCCTACAAGCCGATGGGGAAGGGACCTAAGATACTGACCGAAGTTTTAGAACGGGAGCGAAGCGACCAATTTCAGGTTACATTGAGCACTTCCGCTAGTTGAAATCGGTCGCTTCGCTCCCGTTCTGTAATCAATCGCGGCAGTTGCACCATGTAAGATAGGCCTAACAATTAATTGCTAGTCCGATTTACTTGTAACCAGACAAGCAGCGTGACCAACAACGCGATCGCCATCCTTCAGCAAGGAAGGTCTTGGCTGCCATCCTGCCGCCAAACGAACTTCCAGCAGTTCATTCGCACTTGGTATGTGATCCCAAACGGCAACTGCCGTAATGCCGCCCAGTCAAGTAGTGTCGTAGACCAAAACTAATCCGTCGTTCCGAGGCACTATCACGTCATGTGTAAACTCATCTTGGACGATTACTTCTGCCACCACTTTCGGAACAAATGTACCCGGAGGTTTCGACAGTGCCCAAGTCATCATATCTTTGAGATTCTGCTGGTTACATACCTCTGCTTCGATTTGAGCAGTTATCTGGGATTCAATCTTTCCATGTACGTCGATAGACATCAGCTTAACCTGGAACTGTCATTGAACGTCGCGCCTCGGCGCGTGAAGCTCATTAAGGTCTATCTCACGCCAAACAGTAGTGCTACCAAAGATCCTTCCGGCCACCGCTCACTCGGTACTGTCGATCGCGCCGGTGGGTTATTGGGAAAGAATTCAGCGTAAGCCTCATTCATATCTTTGAAGTTCCTCCTGGCGACAGTGGGCATTATAGAGATCACAAATTACTTACGCACTGAGTTGTGGAGACAGTCGCACGATCACGGAGACATGCCTGTTCGACTGATTGAACCAGGAAGGATTATTGAAGGCCAGAAAAATTTCAGGTAGGGAAGAAAAATTTCAGGTAGGGAAGGGTGGTTTACCCCCGCTCAAGTCCAAATACATTCAACATTGAGTGTAAGTAATATTGAGCGGGGGCAAGCCACCCTTCCCTACCTGCAATCTTTCTGAAGTTGATTTGTGGGACTGAAGCTTGAGCTCAACATGCCACTTCAGCTCCCATCGGCGCTGGCGGTAAAAAGAGCTGGTTCTCAGTGCGCGACCTCTTCCGGTGCCAGATGCCCCGCTTGATGAATTGCCTTGTCCGTATCGGTAATCATCAATAATCCCAGGCCCAGCACAAAGAACACAATTAAAGAGAACAGCGCTTGACGATATGAACCAGTGCGTGCAATGACGATGCTAAATAGTAATGGCCCCATCCATGATGTGCCGCGCTCAGATACTTCATACAATCCAAAGAACGCAGCTTCTTTTCCATCAGGGATCATGCGCGAAAACAGCGAGCGGGATAATGCCTGTGAGCCGCCCAGGACTATCGCTATGAGTGCGGCCAACACCCACGCCTCAGTGACCGTATGCAAAAAGCGATACGCATAAATAACGATTCCTGACCATATCAATAGCGAAATCAAGATTGCGTTCTTCGTCTTGATCAAATACGCGAGCCGCTCAAACAGCAACGCGCCCGCGACCGCAACAAACTGCACCATCAAAAATATTTCAAGTAGAAACAGCGGATTCCCCTGAGGAAACAACTCCTGCTCGATAAATGCGCTCGCGGCGAAGATCACTGTTTGAATGCCATCGTTGTAAATCAGATATGCGATGAGATAGCGCAATGTAAGTGGCAATCTTCGCAGTTCAAGTATGGTGGACCATAGCTCCGAGAACGCCGCGCTGATATATCCCTTTTCTGGCGCCAATTGTTTCGTTTTTGGTCGCGGTTTCAGGCGAAGGAATGTGATGATCGCGAATCCTCCCCACCAGACGCCCGCCGAAAATAAGGAAAGCCGAACGGCCATAGACGAGGAAAGGCCAAGACGCGGCGCCGACAACACGAGTAAAAAGTTCAACGCAAGCAGAAGTGCTCCTCCAAGGTATCCGTACGCATAGCCTCTACTTGATACCTTGTCAGCTTGATCTTCAGTCGCTATCTCAGACAGATAAGAGTTGTAGAAGACATTCGACGCGCCAAAGCAGACATTGGCAATTATGAAAAGAACTCCGCCCCACAGATACAGATTGCCCTGAATAAAAAACAGCAAACAATTCGCCAGCACTGCTATGTAGCAGAACGCCGCCATAAGCCGCTTTTTGAAATTGGAGTAATCTCCCAGCGCGCCGAGAATTGGAAGCAAAAACACCTGAAGACCAACTGAAATAGATACACAAAGCGTTGGCAGTGATTTCGCTGTGACTGAACCAAGCAAACCGAGGTTCAGTACGACTCCATTTTCACCAACTGCTGCTTGCGCCAGGCGCGTCAGGTATGGGCTGAACAGTGTCGCAACTACCGTCGTGTAAAAAGCAGAGTTGGCCCAGTCGTAGATCTTCCAACCGAAAATCTCGCGTGGGTCGTTCTTAGGTACAGTTGAGCCGATCGCCTCGGGAGATCGCGCTGAGTTCAATGAGTTGTGGTCTCCGTGAACAGGTCTACGATGGTGGGTGTTATGTCGACCAGTGTCTTTATCCGGCGAGCGACTTGCTCGCGTTCCGATCCCCAAACGATTGTGGGAACGTCATGAAGCGTGTGGTTGCGTGACGATAGATCTTCAATGTTCCCGTGATCGCTGGTGAGTATAACTGTGGTGCGCTTGAGATCAAGAGTGCGTAGCAGATGGCGTATAAAGCTTGCGAGTTCGGTCAGGACCATCTTCGCGGACGGCATATCCTGAGCATGACCAATCTTGTCCGTAATGAAGTATTCATAAAGAGTAAATTGGTGCTTTGCAGCGATGTTCGCAAGCGCCGTCGCGGCTTCCATCGGACTTCGTTCCGAGACTGCTTGACCTCGTTCAATCAGTAATCGATTAGTGAAATCCTGGTAGACTGCGTTGCCTCTGACCAGATCGTCAACGGTGCGAAAACTCATACCTGCCGCCTCGACCGCCGCCGTCGTCGCAGATACCCACCTCGGCCGGCTGTCAAAAAATCGGCTGGTGTAAGCGTTGGCGAACGTAATGTCTGCTACGCCTGCTTTCTTTAGCTGTCGAAAGATCGAGTGCTCCTGGATGATTTCAAGCAGAGCCTTATTTGGAAAGCCTTGCTTGTGGTAGCCGAGCGTCAGTGGGGCGTTTATACCGGTGAGAATTGTAGTTTGTCCGGATGCGCTCTGCGGACGTCCTTCGACTCCGAGCCGCGGATCAGTTGGAACAACAATGCCACCGAGGATTGCGCGAGGTGATTCGTCGCGAAAGACTGCTAAAGGCTCTGCGTCGGGAAGTCGATCGAAGGGATTAGAAGGTCTTCGCTCACCGATGCCGAGCCCATCGATGAAGAAGAGGAGAACGGAACGGTTACT
Source organism: Pyrinomonadaceae bacterium (assembly GCA_036559885.1). Lineage (GTDB taxonomy): Bacteria > Acidobacteriota > Blastocatellia > Pyrinomonadales > Pyrinomonadaceae > PSRF01. Next base: position 11,986 of record DATBSH010000462.1, on the reverse strand, counting down.
CCTCATGAATCAGACCACGCTCGCGATACAGATTTAGTTTGTTGTGGAGTGTCTTGAGACTAATGCCGAGAAGTTCTGCAGCCCGCGTCTTGTTGTTCTTCGTCTTTTGTAGTGTCCGCATGATCATCTGACGTTCAACTTCTTCGAGCGGCGTTCCTACAGGTAACGTTAGTGTATCTTCGGCGCGTAATTTCTCGCGTTGTTCGATTGGATAAGGTGCGAAGTGATGACGTTCGATCTGCTCGCCGGAACAAATAATGACGGCGCGCTCAATCACATTCCTTAGTTCTCGCACGTTGCCCGGCCAGGCGTGATATTGCAGTGCATGAAGAGCGGATGGGCTGAGAAAGCGCGCAGGTCGGTTGTGTTTAGCGGCGAGCTGCGTCACCAGGTGCTGTGCCAGCAACGACAGATCTTCTTTTCGCTCGTCCAGTGAAGGAAGGTGAATACTGAAGACATTAAGACGGTACAAGAGATCGCTGCGCAGCTTTCCTTCACTAACCGCGTCCTGTGGATGACGGTTTGTCGCGGCGAGTAATCGCACATCGACTTCGATTTCTTTGCGACTGCCCAGTCGCCTGACAGCTCGTTCTTCTATCACACGCAAAAGCTTCGCCTGGAGCACCGAAGGCATCTCGCCAATCTCGTCCAGGAGTAGTGTCCCTTTGTCGGCGAGTTCAAAGCATCCTTGCCGCCGCGACGCCGCGCCAGTGAACGCACCCTTCTCATGGCCAAACAGTTCCGATTCCATCAACGTCTCCGGAATCGCGGAACAGTTGATGGCGACAAATGGTTGGTCCTTTCGCGGACTCATTCGGTGGATTGTTCGCGCCACAAGCTCTTTGCCGGTACCTGACTCACCAGTAATCAAGACTGACGCTGAGGAAGGCGCAACCTGCTCGATTAGCGTGTAAATCCTCCGCATGGAATCCGAATTACCGACGAGCTCACCAAACGTTCCGCGGTCCCGAAGCTGTCGGCGCAGTAATTCGTTTTCTCGTCGCGTTACGGCCAGTTCAATTGCGCTATCAACGACGAGTTTCAAGGTTTGGGGATCAACGGGTTTCTCGAGGTAGGGGAAGACATCTTCGTGAACGATTTCATCGACGGCGTTCTCTATAGCTCCGTGTTCAGTAAGCAACACCACTGGAATATCGGCGCCATTCATCCGGATTTCGCGAATGAAAGAGAAATGTTGATCAGTAGCTGTAGATACATCGTCTATGACGATTGTGGGTGTTTGTTCGTTGAGAAGTTTTAATGCCGAATTCAGATCGTGCGTAACGATAGGTTGGTAGCCCCACGAAGAAACCAGTTCCCGCAACGAAGAAGCGGCGTCGTGGTCTCTTTCGAAGATGAGTACGCTGTGGGAAGGCATCGAAGGTCAGTTTAGCACAGGGATTACATTGCCGATTGCCGAGGTAGCGGGTAGGTGCGAAGCTATAATTCAATCCGCGATAGATTGCAGGTCGTGAAGGGTGGCTTGCCCCCGCTCAACTCGCCGAACCATTCAAGCTTAGTCTAAATGCCGAACGTCGTAGAGTTGGGTTTACTTGGATAATGGATTCGATATTGAGTGGTGATGAACTTGAGCGGGGGCAAGGCACCCTTCCCTACCTGCAATCTGTCGCGGATTGAATTATAGCTTCGCACTCACCTGCTACCGCGCGGGTACCGGCTGCATGGCGCCGCGTTGAGTGTTGTTGAGAGCGGCGCAAGCTCGTACCACTGCTATGAGACACCCTTTGAATAGTACTCAGCTATCGCTTTGGCCAGCGCAGGAATCGTGAATTCCTTTGGTTGAATATTCACCTTCAACCCATATTCCGCCGCGGTGGTGGCAGTGATATCGCCAATGCACGCTATTGTGAGGCCGCGGAGAATATTACTGAGATCATTAGTATCAAATAACAAGCCAAGATTCCTCACTGTTGACGAGCTCGTAAACGCAATGCAATCTGCACTGCCCGCGAGCGTTGCACTTAAACGGCCACGGTCCACATTCTCCGGAAGAACTGTGCTGTATGCCGGAACCACATCGACGCGCGCGCCCGCTTCTTCCAACGCATTTGGCAAGTAGTCGCGGGCCACGGCGGCTCTTGGCAACAGAATGTTCAATCCTTGCAGCCGTTCACTACCGCCGATGAAGTCACGCAAAGCTTTGAACACACCTTCGGCCTTAAATTCATTTGGCACGACGTCCACATGAATGCGCGCGTCGCGAAGTCGTTCTGCCGTCGCCTCTCCAATTGCACACGTTTTGACTTCATCGAGCTCATCTACAGTTTTGCCACGCGATAACAATCGGCGCAAAAAGAAGTCAACGCCGTTCACGCTCGTAAAGATGATCCAGTCATAGCCGTATAGGTGTTCTATTGCTTCATCAAGGCGATCGTAACTGTCTGGATCACTGATCTCGATGGTAGGACATATGACGACACTCGCTCCGTAGTGCTCAAGCGCCGCCGAAAAATCTAACGCTTGAGAGGCGGCACGAGTAATCACCACAGTCTTGCCGGTCAACGGCTCATTCATGCAATTTTTAATTCTGAAGAAGGGAATTCGCACCGCGACTGATCAGTTTCTCGCCTAGCGCAATGCCCAGCTGTTCGGCATCAGCAGCCAAACCGCTGATGCGGTCGCGCAAAACTTCTGTTCCGTCGCGACTGGCTACCAAGCCTTCCAAGTTGAGTTCGCCATCATTCAGCACCGCATGCGCTGCGATCGGAAGCTGACAGCCTCCGCCCAATGCTCTTAGCAGTGATCTTTCCGCGACGCACGCGATCCGCGTCGCAGTGTGATCAAGATGGAGTACGGCATTCAATACATCGTCATCGTCTTTTCGCGCTTCGATTACTACCGCACCTTGTCCGACTGCCGGCAACATCTCGTTAGTAGGAATCGCCGCGGCAATGCGATCGGCGAGACCAAGGCGTCGCAAGCCCGCTGAAGCCAGGATAAGCGCGTCATACTGACCTTCATCGAGTTTACGGAGTCGAGTATCTACGTTACCCCGCAAGTCTCTGATGACTACATCGGAGCGTAGTGACTTCAATTGAGCGACTCGTCTCTGACTGGATGTCCCGACTATCGCATGCCGAGGCAACTCCGCGAGAGATAGTCGCGAACCTGTAATTTCACGCCGCAGAACGAGAGCGTCACGCGGATCTTCCCGCTCGCAAATTGCTCCAATTGTCAATGCGGTCGGAAGGACTGTTGGCAAGTCTTTTAGCGAGTGAACCGCGATATCGATGCGCCGGTCAATCAAGGCGTCTTCGAGTTCTTTCGTAAATACACCTTTGCCTCCGATCACTGCGAGCGGATCTGATTTGACGTCTCCAGTTGTCTTTATGATCTCGATACGAACTTCGCGGCCAGGGTTCGACTCAAGCAGTCGCTGTCGAGCCTGTTCAGATTGAAAGAGAGCGAGCTTCGACCCACGCGATCCGATTACAAGAGTTCGGTTCATCACTCTTCCAGTCCGAAGATATCTCGTAATGCTTGAACTGTGTCGGAATCGCTTATTTCGTACGAACGTCTCATTTGGTTCAGCACAGGATGAGAGATCTTGTTAACGGTTGACATCAGGAGCGCTTCGATTGCTGCTTCCTGTTCGGTCGTAAGAGGTCCGAGGCGCTTCCGTTGCCGGGCCATCTCGGCGCGAGCTAGCTCCTGAAGCTTCTGGCGTAACGCACCGATCGTCGGACCGATATCCATTGCACGCAGTGATTGCTGAAACTGCATGACCTCCGACTGCACAATCAACTCAGCGCGTTCTGCTTCGCGCTCGCGCTCCCGGATGTTCGACGAGATCACCGACTCCAAATCGTCGATATCAAACACAAACACGTTGGGCACATTCCCGACACTCGGATCAACATTCCGCGGAACGCTGATATCTATGACACAGATCGGCCGGTTGCGTCTTTGCCCTACGGCAGCTCGCATCATTGTCTCAGTAACAATGTAATCTGTCGCACCGGTAGAACAGATGACAACATCTGCTTCACCGAGTGACTCAGTTAACCGATCGAAAGAAACTGGGACGCCGTTGAAGGCCTGCGCTAGTCGGATCGCTGCATCTTCTGTCCGGTTAGCGATCAAAACACGTGACGCACCGGCGTTAACCAGGTGACGTGCTGAAAGTTCAGCCATCTCCCCCGCGCCGATCAACATCACAACGCGGCCCTTCAGTGAGTCGAAGATCTTCTTGCCTAACTCCACAGCCATGTAGCTAATTGAAACTGCGTTAGCTGCAATGCCAGTTTCATTTCGAATACGCTTCGCTACGCGGAAGGTGTGGTGGACCAACCGATTCAGCACACGCCCGGCAGTCCCAGCTTCTACTGCAAGTGAATAGGCATGACGTACCTGGCCGAGTACCTGTGGCTCACCGACCACCATGGAATCGAGCGAAGATGCAACACGAAAGATGTGCCTTATCGCGTCTTCGTTCGTATGGCTGTAAAGATGTTTGGTCAGAAACCCTGGCGGAAGATTTCGCACATCGTCGAGGAAGTCCGTCAGACGCCGGGCTCCGGTATCCAATTGGTCAGAGGCCATCGCGCTGAGAATCTCGACGCGATTGCAGGTGGAGACAATCAAGCCCTCCCGCACCACATCTCCATCCACCAGTTTCCGCAAGCCTTCGGCACAAGCCTCGTCCGAAAAGGCGAGTAGCTCGCGCACTTCGACGGGAGCGGTTTTATGATTGATGCCAACTAAGACTATGGACATTCCGTTATTGATGTTGACCTCAAGGACGCGCGTGAAAATACGATGGAGACGCAAAAACAGATTTCATCCAAACACGTGATAGCCTCCGAGCAGTCGAGCGCCAAAGAATGTGCAGAGCACGAGACCAAAGCCAACCACACCGAGCCATGCCGCTCTACGTCCGCGCCATCCCGCGGTTGATCGATAGATAATTAGCGACAAATAAAGTAGCCAAGTGAGAAAAGCGAAAATCTCCTTCGGATCATTGTGCCAGATTCGCCCATCTCGGGAAGAGGACCAGATCATGCCGGTTGCTATTCCGACGGTCAGCAGCGTCAGGCCCAGCGCTGCTGAAGCCGTGGCCAGTTCGTTAACCGTTGTCAGCGAGGGAAGTCGATGGAAAATAGCGCTGAACGTCTTTAACTTGAGTTCGCGCTCCTGCAGCAAATACATCACGCTTGCCATAAAAACGACGAAGAATGCGGCGTACGCGAAGATAAGCAGCGTCGTGTGAATCGGAAACAGCCACGTTGATGAGAAGCCGACCGGTGCCTCCTTTGGTTCGCCGGGCATCACGAGTGCGACAAAGGTCAGAATTGAAATCAGCGGCATCGTCAACACGCCCAATGCTTGAGCGCGATATCTATAGAGCACAACGGCGTAAACCGCCACCAGCGCCCAGGCAAGGAACGAAAGAGTTTCGCGAAGATTGAACAAAGGATAATGACCGTCGATAAACCAGTCAGCAACGAGAGCTCCAGTATGGAGTACGAAACCCGCTGCAATCGACCATGCGGCTACGCGCAGAAGTGAACGACGCTTGTTCACGAACGCCAGAATCGAGTGGATTGCGGCGTTTAAATACGCTGCCAGGACTGCGAGTAAAAGGGATCGCATGGGTTGGAAATCGGGGACTAGAAGACGCATTTTAGAAGAACCGGTTTATAGCGGCAAGGAACCATTAATCAGGGGTTGGTCATGCTGCTATGATACTGCACGTACATAAGCGACATTGTTCGGTTCAGGGGGCAGGAAACTGCACTCGTTGGGAAATCATCGAACAGCCAACTTATTGGTAACAGTCACAGAGCGATTGAGGAGGACAGTATGTTTTCCCTTCCACTGCGTTGCTCGTTAGTCTTCCTGTTAGCTGCGGCCATCTGTCTCGGGGCAGTTCCCCAGACGAATAGCCAAAAACCAAAAACACCCCCGGCAAACGTCGAGCCCGTCACGCCGGAGCCACCACAAGACATTGAAACTCTCAAGACGGACACGAATCTTGTAACTGTTCCCGTGATTGCCACGGATGGCGCGGGCACCTACGTGGCAGATATGAAGCGTGAAGAGTTCGGCTTAGCGGAAGACGGTGTGCCGCAGGAGATTGCCGTTTTCGCAACGGTTGCGGCTCCATTTCACGTTGTATTGATGCTAGATACAAGTGCCAGCACTCAAGAAAAGCTGCGATCCATTCAACAGGCTGCGAAGGCGTTTGTTGAGCAACTCCAACCTGGAGATCGTGTGAAGATAATTTCGTTCGATGACCAAGTGAAGGACCACAACGAATTTACAAACGATAGGCAGGTGTTGACTTCGGCAATCTACAAAACCAGGCCGGGTGAGGGAACGAAACTATACGACGCGTTCGATCTCGCCCTTAACTCAGTCCGTGGGATTAGAGGCAGAAAAGCGATCGTGATTTTCACAGACGGGGTCGACTGGCATAGCGATTCGGCAACTGCTGAAACGACGTTGAGAGGATTGGATGAGGAAGGCGTAATCGTTTATCCGATTCGTTACGACACGCGGGCTGAAACCGAGCGGTTAGCGCGAGAGCAATCGGAACAAATGCAACCCCAACTGCCAACGCTGGACGTTATCCGGCAACCGGCACCGGGAACTACTGCACCAACTTTTCCGAGCGACGATCCAAACTCCGTTCCTACTTCTGGCACCTCGAAAAAAACCGGTCCATTGGGACTGCCATCAGCAGAAGAAATTCTGCGTCGACGACGTGAATCAGAACGGACCCGCGATCCTGGCCGAAACCCTGACCAGTTTCCAAGCCCGGACAATCTGCCGTCTGGTCGACGTGGGTTACCGGTTCCTGGAACAGATCGGCGAGATTCACGACAGGGTGACTCAATCTCAGGAATGCTCGATCTTCTTTATTCAAAGGCCGATAGTTATCTCAATGCTCTTGCGGATAAGTCGGGAGGCAAACTCCTGCGTGCTGATGTTTTGGTGTCATTGCCAGATGCCTTCGCAAAGATCGCCGCGGAGTTGAGGACCCAATACCTGTTAGGGTATTACCCAATAAAAAAGGATCGGGATGATCGGTATCGGAAAATAAAGGTTACGACGACACGGAAGAACCTGTTGATACGTGCACGACCTGGTTACATTGCGAAAGCGCAATGATACATAGTCTGAAACCGTTACACGCTACTCGCTGAATGCCTCCCTTGCCCGCCTCTTTTATGCCGTGCTAGTTTGTGAGCGTTCCGGATAATTTCTTCAAATCGTCTGACGGCTCTTACCGACTCAATGCCAGACAGAGCAGATGCTTGGGAACTGTTGTGTGAGTACACGAAAGGCGACAGCCTTCGGAAACATGCGCTCGCTGTTGAAACTGCCATGCGTGCTTGCGCCAAGCGCTACGGTGCTGCTGATGCAGATGAAGATGAATGGGGCATCGTCGGATTGCTACACGATTTTGATTACGAGATGTTCCCGACGCCGGACCAGCATCCGTTTACCGGTGCCAATATACTCTGCGGACGCGGCTATTCAGATCGCATCATTCGCGCGATTATGGGCCACGCAACTTATACAGGAGTACCTCGCGATACTGACATGGCAAGAGCGCTTTTCGCTACAGATGAACTCTGTGGTTTCTTAGTGGCGTGCGCGCTCGTTCGTCCGGGAAAAAGCCTGGACGATCTGGAAGTTTCCTCAGTGAAAAAGAAACTGAAGGACAAAGCATTTGCGCGTTCAGTTAATCGAGACGATATCAGACAAGGAGTAGAGGAACTGCAAGTGGATATGGATGAACATATCCGTTTCGTGATCGATGCTTTGAAACCAGTGCAAGAGAAGATTGGTTTGAATAGAGTCAGTGGCGGTTAAGTGCAATTGGCGATGACGGATTCGGCGGCTCTTTTGAAGGCTTGGAAGTGACAATTGAGACGACTACAAAGAGGGTTATCGTCAACACCGTCGAAAGGACAGCAGTCATAAAAGCCTGCAGCTTTCGCCGGCGTGACGTATGCCGATAGACAAAGGTCGAAGCGAAAACGATCGCCGCCGCGGGAAGTACAAAAGTCGCAACGAGAAGCAGACTGGGAGAAGACGCAAGTTTCAGCGAAGTGAAAAATGCAAACAAGATAGCGACACAAGATCCTGCTCCCAAAACTGCTGCGAGCAAAGAAGCACAGATAATGAGCTTCAGCCGCATTGAGTTTCTCCCATCTAATGTCCGATATTTCGGATATATCGGGCACGAGAAGCGGCTAAGAATAACACAGTAATTATCGAGCCAGATGATAACCAGAAGCGCGCTGCTCTATTTATCACGTCAGGAAGGGCTCAAGGATTTTGCCACTAGTTTTCGACCCTTCAAGAAACTGACCACCCGTTTTGTCGCCGGAGAAACTATTGAGGAAGTCATCGGCTATATTCGTCAGATTAACGCGGAAGGTTGTACTGCTTCATTCGATCATCTAAATGAATCGGTCACGAGTGAGGAAGAAGCAGAGCGGGAAGTGGCCGAGTATCTCCGAATCCTGGCGCGCATCGAGCAGACCGGGATTAAGTCGAACGTTTCAATCAAGCTCACGCAGTTCGGTCTTGGACTTGATCCGGAAATCGGCTATCGGAATGCGCGTCGCGTGGTAGAAGACGCGCACCGTCGTGGCAACTTTGTACGCGTCGACATGGAAGACTCAGTCGTGACCCGGGTGACTATCGATATCTTCAAACGGCTCCGAGCGGAGTTTGGACTTGATGAAGTTGGAATCGTGCTCCAGTCGTACCTCAGACGAACCTTTGCCGACGCGCAAGAGCTCGTGAAGCTTCCTGCGCGCATTCGCATCTGCAAGGGCGCCTACAATGAACCACCGGAGGTTGCCTTTCCAGATAAGAAGGATGTCGATAATAACTACATTCGGGTAATGCAGCTCCTGCTATCGAGCGGTGTCTATCATGGGATCGCGACGCATGATCCAAAGATGATCGACGCAACGATCGATTTTGCGAGTCGAGAGGGAATCGGCAAAGAGAAGTTCGAGTTTCAGATGCTGTATGGCATTAGACGTGATCTTCAGCGACAACTGGCGCGCGACGGTTACAACATGAGGATCTATGTGCCTTACGGGAAACACTGGTATCCTTATTTTATGCGCCGGCTAGCAGAACGTCCGGCTAACATCTGGTTTGTGATGAAGAATCTGTTTAAGGGTTAGAACTTTGCGCAACCTCTGCGTCCTCTGCGGTTAAATCACTTGAATTAGCACCGCATAGACTCAAAGGACCCTGAGGTTGCGCAGAGAGTTGGTATCAACCTCAAATGTCTGACTGGCTTTGGATCTTCTGGGCTGTATTGGGAGCGATTCTGGTAGTCGCCGAAATCTTTACGTCTGGTTTTGTGCTGCTATGGTTTGGGATCGGCGCGCTGGCCGCAGGACTGGCCGCACTAGTGGGAATCGATAATCTGGGTATTCAGTTCTTGATCTTTGCAGCAGTTTCGATCGGCCTCACCGCCGCCTCACGCACAATCTTCCTGAATTACTTCTCCAAAGAACGAACCGGGCAATCACTGCGCACGGGAGTCGACGCATTGCCAGGAAAGATTGGCACCGTGGTCTCATCAAGCCGCGGTGCGTTGAATGAGGGCGCCGTAAAAGTCTTCGGCTCCACTTGGACCGCCTATCCCGCTCCGGGTGAACAACCGTTGGAGGCCGGGGAGAGAGTTTGCGTTGAAAGTGTCGAGGGAGCTTCGATTTATGTTCGTAGAGTTGGAGAGGGTCGAGACTGGCGGCAGAAAGCCTTACCTGAAAACTAGAGCTATCGAGGTTCGGTGTCAGCTTCGAAGGTGTCGTCGAGCGTCTTATCTTCTTCCAACGGTGGCAATTCGATCGTAATTTTTTCGTTTGCCGGTTTTTCCAAATCATCACCTTGAAAGCGGGCCAGCACGACCGTGATGTTGTCTTCACCGCCACGATTGTTCGCTTCCTGAACTAGTGCATCGCAGGCTTTGGCCAGATCACCGTTCGTGCTGGAGATAATGTGCTGAATATCATCCGCTCTTAATTTGCCCGAAAGTCCATCGCTACATAGCAGCACAAGATCACCTTGCTTCAAACGAATCTTGCCCGTAACCGGTGTGATTTCGCTTTGTGCACCGAGTGCCTGAAGAATCACATTGCGAAACATGTGCGTTTCCGCTTCTGATTCGCTGATCTGGCCGACGTCAACGAGTTGCTGTACGAGCGACTGATCCTTTGTTGCCAACCGGATCTGGCCCTTTCGAATAACGTAACCTCGACTGTCGCCTACTTGAACGAGATCGAGGGTGTCTCCTTTGACTGCAGCGCCTGTGAATGTTGCTCCCATACCGGCGCAGCGTGAGTCTTCCTGGCTGCGCATGTGAATAGCATGGTTCGCATAGACCGTGGCATTCTTTAAGCACTCAACGAGGTCGATTTCGCCTTCGCAATTATCAGACTCGGAACCAGTCAACATCTCGCGAACTGAATCGACAGCCATTCGACTGGCGACGTCACCGGCTAACGCGCCGCCCATTCCGTCAGATACGACCAGGACGAGACCCTTGTCTCCTAAGTTGAAGCGAGTGAGACGTTCTGGTGGAGACGTGTGGTCTGAACCCGTCCAGGTTTGCTCTGTCGACAGATCAATAACAAGGAAGTTATCTTCATTGCCACGTCGGACTCGTCCGACGTCTGATTTCGCGTATAACTCTACGATCATAAGGAGAGCGAAAGGGACCTAATAGCCGCAGGCTGGCGCAATTGTAACCCTTCTACTATTTGACTGTCACCCGCAGAAATTTTTGATAATAAGAGTCTAAATCTTCTCCAGAGCCTGATCGAGATCCGCGATGATATCGTCAGTGTCCTCTATGCCAACGGAGATACGAACCAAGCCCTCTGTGATTCCGAGGCGCACACGTTTCTCCTCGTCAACTGAAGCATGCGTCATTGTTGCCGGATGAGAAATCAGAGTCTCAACGCCGCCGAGACTCTCGGCGAGTGTACAGAGCTTCACTGACTCAAGTACTTTTCGAGCGGCCGCCAACGACCCCACATCGAACGACACCATTCCACCAAAACCGCGCTGTTGACGACGTGCGAGCGCATGCTGCGGATGTGAGGCAGAACCGGGATAATAAACCTTCGTTACTTTCGGATGCTCTTCCAGAAACGCTGCAACCGCTCGACCCGATTTGTCGTGCTGCTCCATTCGCAAGGCAAGTGTTTTTGTGCCGCGCATTACGAGCCACGAATCGAACGGCGACAGGATCGCGCCCGCGCTGTTCTGCACGAAACCAATCCATGCGGCATCTTCTTCATCATTGAGAACAACTACTCCGCCAACACCGTCCGAATGACCGTTCAGATATTTCGTCGTTGAGTGGACAACGATGTCGACGCCGAACTCGAGCGGTCTTTGCAGGTACGGTGACATGAAGGTGTTATCGCAAACTACCCGAGCGCCTGAGCGATGTGCGATTTCGCTAACCTCGCGCAGGTCCGTGACGATCATCACCGGGTTCGTAGGAGTTTCGAGAAACACCATTTTTGTGTTCGGCTTGATCGCTGCTTCGACATTCGCAGCGTCAGATGTGTCGACAAAATCAAATTCAAGGTTGTAGTTCGCCAGAATGCGATTGAAGAGGCGGGCAGTACCACCGTATGTGTTGTCAGAAACGACAACGTGCTCACCAGCCTTGATGAGCCGGAGCGTTGCATCGATCGCGGCCATACCAGATGCAAAAGCAAACCCGAACTTCGCGCCTTCTAGCGCTGCGATATTGCGCTCTACGGCTGAGCGTGTCGGATTCTGCGTACGCGCGTATTCGTAGCCTTTGTTTTTGCCGAGTGCGTCCTGCGCGTATGTTGACGTTTGATAAATGGGAACGGTGACCGAGCCGGTTGCCTCATCAGGTTCGGAGCCCGTGTGAATAGCGATAGTTGCGAAGCCCATAGTTAGTGAATAGTGAATAGTGAATAGTGGTTTTGGCTTTTGGACTTTG
>DATBSH010000461.1:0-5797 GCA_036559885.1 Pyrinomonadaceae bacterium | reverse complement strand
CGTTGCCTTAATTTGTTTGGAGTGTCCATCTCAGATTCGAACGTTACCTAGTCTGTTGATGCCAGTGACTTCTTCGACTCTCTACGACGGAATAATTCTCGGTGGAGGGCACAACGGCCTGATCCTACAAGCGTATCTTGGTAAGGCTGGGCTAAAGGTTCTCTGTTTGGACCGTCGCCATATTGCTGGCGGCGGTTTGACTACTGAGGAAGACCCGGCGCAACCTGGATTTTTTCATAATACACATTCGTTCTTCCACCGGGGCATTACTCAGATGCCCTGGTATCACGATCTAAACCTCGAAGATTACGGACTGAGATATGTCGAACCAGCGCTGAACGTCGCACTCTTGCTTAAAAACGATGGCGCTTTGGAATGGTGGACCGACTTTGACAGGACTTATGAATCCTTTGCCTCATTCAGCCGAGGCGATGCCGAAACTCTCCGCAAGTGGCGCGACCGTTTCATACCAATTGTAGAAGACATTCTCGTCCCTGAGAGTCGCTCGCCTCCAATTCCTCCTGACGAGCGGCAGACATTGCTTCAACAAAGCACCGACGGCAGATTATTACTGGCAGTCGCGCAACTTTCGCCACTGGAGTTTGTCCGGCAAGAGTTTGAACATCCGCTAATTCAGGCTGGGCTACTTTTCTTTAACGGTTTGCGCGAAGTTGACCCGTTCTGCAAAGGGTTCGGTCATCACATTCCCGCGCTACTCGCTAGCCCCGGCAAGGCACAAATGTGTATCGGAGGTTCTGCTGCCCTGGCGCGAGCCTTGCTCAATGCGGTAGCGGATAGTGGAGGAGAGGTTCGTCTGCAAGTCCGGTTGCGGCGAATCATTGTTGAGAGAAATACAGCAGTCGGAATAGAAACAGAAGACGGTGAAACAATTTCTGCGCGAAGCTTTGTAGCGTCCACGCTCAATCCCCATCAGACGTTTCTCGAGTTACTTGACGAAGACTCGATCCCGTCACATTGGCGGGAGAAGGCTCAAGCATTCAAGTACAACCTGCTCGCGCCGTTGTTTGGTCTCTATTTGGATTTAAAAAACGCACCAGCATATAGCGCTGCTGAGAAACGACCGCAGCTAAAACAGGCACTAATGATGATCCTTGGATTGGATCATGTGGACCAATTCGCCGAGATCTTGCATCACCATGTGGCGGGCACAATACCTCCGACCATTATGTGGGGTAGTTGTCCAACTCTCTTCGATAAAACTCAGGCACCTCAGGAAAAGCACACAGCCTTTATGTGGGAGAAAGTGCCCTATGCGGTTCACGGTGATGCTCAGAATTGGAATCTGCTGAAACGAGAGCACGGCAAAAAAATGCTCTCGAAATGGAATCACTTTGCCCCGAATGTTGAATCGGACGTAATCAGCTGGTTTGTTCGCACTCCGCTTGAGACTGAAAGCGCATTTCCTAATATGCGCCAGGCTGACCTTCTAGTTGGGTCTTTTACGAATGGACAGGTCGGCTACAACAGGCCATTCAAAGGGGCAGGGCATTATCGCGGCCCACTCAAAGGTTTGTATTTAGGCGGTTCGAGCTGTCATCCGGGAGGAAACATCACAGGGCTTCCGGGTTACAACTGTGCGCAAACAATTCTTGCGGACCTGGGAATTTCTGCCGCCTGGGTGCCGCCGCCCCTTCACGAACGGCTAACAAAACTGAAAACCATCGCTGTATGAAAAAGTGTATCCTTGTAACTCATTCTGTTTTGATCGCGTATGTCCTATGTTCGTTGACGGCAGCACAAAACCCCACGAACAAACGAATGAACGCACCTCTCCGTGAGGTGAACGACATAACGCGCCCAGATGCGAATCATTCAGTAGCAATTGTTGGTGCCACTTTAGTAGATGGCCGAGGCGGTCCACCTATCCAAGACGCCGCAGTCGTCATTCGTGGAGAAAACATTGTTGCTGTTGGTAAGCGAGGTAGCGTCCACATTCTTCCGGACGCGGAGATCTTTGACGGCAGGGGCCTCACTCTTCTCCCCGGATTGATTGATTCCCATTTTCACATTGATGGTGACGAAGGACTCCCGGCTCTATATCTAACGCATGGTGTAACTTCGCTTCGTGATCCAGGTCAATGGATTGAGGCTTATGCGAACGTTCGTAAACAATCCAACCCCGTGCCTCGACTCTTTCTTTGTGGACCACATCTGGATTCATTCCCTCCTGCTTATCCAAAAGATTCGTTTGTTGTTCGCGATGAGGAAGAAACTCGCCGTGCAGTCAATCGATTCGCCGATGACGGCGCATCTGCAATCAAGGTGTACTTCCGTCTACCACTTGGGCTTATTCGCGTAGCTGTCGCAGCGGCTCACACGCGTGGCTTGCCCGTTACGTCACATCTGGAGATTGTAGATGCAGCGGACGCGATTCGGGCCGGCGTTGACGGAGTCGAGCACGCGACGTCTTTCGGGACCGCACTCTTACCATTGCGTGATGCTGAGAAGTACCGTCAGGCTGTTCTCGCTGATAACAACGCGAGACGCGAAGGTCGATATATGGTTTGGAACAGTATTGACCTCGAGACGCCACGTGCGCGTGCGCTTTTTACGTTGATTGCTGAAAGCCATGTCGTCGTTTCACCAACCCTCGCGGTTTTCGAACGACAAACGGGTGATAAAGATACGACCGCGGTGCACGTGCATGCCTTCAAACAGATGGAAGCATTCGTGGGCCATGCATTTCGTGCCGGTGCGCGGGTGGTGGTCGGCTCACATTCGGACGTACCGCATGCAGAGCGAGGTTGGGCATATCAACGAGAGATGGAACTATTAGTTGAATCCGGCCTTACCCCCATGCAGGTGATTGTCGCAGGAACGATGGACAATGCGCGGTTCTTCCGCATAAGCGATCGCCTCGGAAGCATCGAGGTACACAAACTGGCGGATCTTGTATTGGTTGAAGGAGAGCCTTATAAGAACATCAGCGACATGCGACGCATACGTCGCGTCATGCTGAACGGCAAATGGGTTTCCGCTGAGAAATAATCCTTCTATTTTCCCGCGTCAGTACGCTTCAAAATGATCACGCGGCTCTACTTCATTTTTCTGGCGATTCTCTTGCCACTACTCCTTCCGACTATTGCCAATGGCAAGGTTGTGTACATCCATTTACTTAACGGCAACGACACCAATGGCGACGGAACTTACACGCGACCTTATCGATCGTGGCGAGTCGCGTTAAGGCATGTAGGAAGTGGCGATACTATCGTCGCCAAAAATGGTGACTATCGAGCAGCAGGTCCAGATGCAAAGTGGGGTGGACTGGACCTGATTTTAACAATGGCGGATTCACTCGACGATGCGGATCCTCATCAGATCGTCCCGAACTCTGCCCGACCTGACGCAGTAGGCATTTACCGTTATGATCCTGCGCGGCCGCTGATAATCCGCGCAGAATCCAAACACGGCGTCATAATCGATCACGTTCGTTTTCACCTTGCCCGGGGCATCGTGATCGACGGATTCGAAATCATTCCAAACCCTTACTACACCAACACCGCAGGTCAAAAGACCAACCGACGTCGCAACGGCATTCATGGCGATAGTCTGTATGAACCGGAAGACACATACAAGCACGTTCGCACGAACGACCCTCCTGGCGCATACACGCGTGAGTGGTATGACCGAACTCTCTGGACCAGTAATATCACCATACGTAACTGCAAAATCCATTACCCATGTCCGCCGTCCGGATGTACTTCTGCTTATGATCCCTTACAAGACGATGATCGACTCTACCTGATCAAGTTTAACCAATCGCACCACATTACGATTGAAGATTGCGACCTCTTTGACGGCAAAAACTTTCAACGGAAGCCGGCGATCGATTTACCGTGCGTGGACGATGTCGTCGTGAGGCGCAATTTGATCCGCAATTGTCATCGGGGAGTTGTTGCGAAGGGCGGAGGACGTCGTGTGCTTATCGAAGCTAATGTTTTTGTCGACAACTCCGGCGCTGCATTCTTTGGTGGTTCGACCGATCCAAACTTATTCATCGATGGTCGTTACGGCGATAGTTGCTCGTTTGCACAGTTTGAAGTCTATGACATAACCGCGCGTGACAACCTGGTGATTTCCACACGTCCGGGTGAACGTCCGGTCGATCCAATCGCAGTCTGGACGGCAAAGAACGCCCGCCTCGAATACAACACTTTTATCGGAATCGGGGAACGCGGCGTGTTGCTCGTTCGCCCTGGCAATGAAGTCGACAGTGTAGTTCAAGGCTGTCATTCGGTGCGCTTGGTTTTAACTGAGAATTTAGCAGTCGTCAATAACATCTTCATACTTTCCGGCGTCGTTGACGAGACAATGCTGTATCAAGTTTCCGGCGAGGGTGTGAAGGTTAATGGTTTTTCTCACGGCAACAACACGTTCTTTAATGGAGGACGGGAGATCCCAGTCGGCGGGTTAGCGGACCCAAATAGGGAGGACGGATTTAGTAGAGCAGATCCGCTTTTAAAAGGTGGGATGGGAACTGACTACGATTCATGGATGAGAGTTGCGAAAGTCGCGAGCCATTCGCCATCACACGGAAGAGGCGTAAGGACCAGCAATTGAGTAGATGACGAAGATAAACCAACAAAGAATGGATCTGAATACACAAGGGTGAACGAAGAGCATCCACATCTGCTGCGCCGCTTTGGCTTACTCGAAGCGACTGCGCTGAACATGACAAACATGATCGGGATCGGGCCTTTTATAACCATCCCGTTGTTGTTAACTGCGCTCGGTGGCCCGCAGGCGATGCTTGGATGGCTCGTTGCCCTTTTGATCACTATCTGTGACGGCATGATCTGGAGTGAGCTTGGAGCAGCCATGCCAGGTGCCGGGGGTACGTACCTCTACCTGCGCGAAGGTTATGGGCGCGAAACGTTCGGAAGGTTAATGGGCTTCCTTTTCATCTGGCAGTTTATCCTGAGCGGTCCACTCGAGATCGCCTCGGGCTACATCGGTTTCACGCAGTATCTTGGTTATATATGGAAGGGAATTACGCCAACACAATCAGCCGTTGTAATCGTGCTTCTCGGGTTGCTGAACATGACACTTCTATACAGAAAAATAACGTTCGTCGGAAAAGTCACGGTAAGCTTATGGATCGGAACTATCATTACTGCAGTCGCTGTTATTATTACTGGCGCTCTCCACTTTAACGCTCAAATCGCGTTCGATTTTCCACCAGGCGCTTTCAAGTTCTCTATAGGTTTCCTTTTTGGACTCGGCGCAGCTACACGAGTGGCTCTTTATGACTATTTAGGTTATTACGACATTTGTTATATAGGAGAAGAGGTGCGTAATCCAGGTCGCACTATACCTCGCTCCGTGATCACGAGTGTCATTGCGGTGGCCTTGATTTATATTGCCATTAACTTTTCAATCATTGGTGTCGTTCCATGGCGTGAACTTGTTCCCGCAGAGCAGCATCCAGAATCCAATTTCGTAGTTTCGATTTTCATGCAAAAAGCGTATGGCTCCGGCGTGGCGTTGTGGTTTACTGCTATGGTGCTTTGGACAGCATTCGGATCCGTCTTTGCTTTACTCTTGGGCTACTCACGAATTCCGTACGCGGCAGCAGTCGACGGCTACTTTTTTAAGATCTTCGGTCGCTTACATCCGAAAAAGAATTTCCCTTACGTTTCGTTGTTAGTTCTCGGTTCGATAGCAATTCTCTGTAGCTTTCTATCGCTGGGAATGGTAATCGACGCGTTAATAACAACACGAATTCTCATTCAATTCATTGGTCAAATTGGGGCCGTAATGTTGCTTCGGCGAAACG
>DATBSH010000460.1:0-19947 GCA_036559885.1 Pyrinomonadaceae bacterium | reverse complement strand
TCCTCGTCCGCAAACGCGACGCAGTCGCGCAGATCTGTTCGCTTCGCTCATTGCGGACGAGGACGTCTGATGCTCCCAGTAATCAGTTGGACCATTGATTCAACGAAGCTACTAAAGGATGCGCCTGGTCGTTGAGACGGTCACGCAGCTTTGAACTGCCTGACTCGATCTTGTCTCAGTTGCTTCATCAACTCGGCAAACCCAGGCAAGTCCATTGATTGTGGACCATCTGATAGAGCTCGCTCCGGACAGGGATGCACTTCTATCATCAATCCATCAGCGCCGGCAGCGATAGCAGCCTTCGCCATCGGTGTAATCAAATTGCGCAACCCCGTTCCGTGAGATGGATCTGCAATCACCGGTAGATGTGAAAGCTCTTTCACCAGGGCAACCGCAGCGAGATCGAGAGTGTTTCGCGTCGCTGTTTCGAAGGTCTTAATACCGCGTTCACAAAGCACGACGTTCGCATTTCCGCCCGCAAGCAGATACTCGGCAGCGAGAAGCCACTCCTTTATCGTCGCCGAAGGTCCTCGTTTCAAAAGGATCGGCCGCTTCACCGTGGCCAGCTTTCGCAGAAGGGAGAAGTTCTGCATATTGCGAGCGCCAACCTGCAGCATGTCTGCATACTCAGCGACGGTTTCCACATCAACTTCACTCATGACCTCCGTTACGATTGGTAGGCCGGTGGCACTGCTCGCCTGCTTTAGGAACCCGAGCGCTTCAACACCTAATCCTTGAAAATCGTAAGGCGACGTGCGTGGTTTGTAGGCACCGCCACGCAACAAACGAGCACCTGCTGCTTGGACTGCGTACGCGGTCTGCATCAGTTGGTCTTCCGATTCAACTGAACAGGGCCCAGCCATTACAACTGCATCTTCGGCGCCAATCCTGACTCCGCCGACTTCGACAATCGTGCGAGTTGGTTTCAATTGGCGGCTGACGAGCTTAAAAGGGTGAGCGATTTGAATAACGTCTTCCACGCCAGGTGCGGCTCGCAGCGCCTCAATCTCCGATCGACGACCGCTATTGCCGACAGCGCCGATCACGGTGCGCTCCGCCCCTTCAATTACATGAGCTTGAAAACCACATTCTCTAATGCGTTCGATTACGTGGTTGATCTCTTCTTTCGTCGCTTTGGTGGACATGTTAACGAGCATTGGTCGATTTCCTTTTTGTTTCTTTAGTCCCTGAAATTGCGGCTGCCGCAGCTGAGGTCGCTGCAAGCACCGCGAATCGCGTGTAGGTTTTAGGATCATCTTGAATGTCGGCTTTGACTACCGTGGCCCCATAGATTTGCGCAGCACGGATGCCGGCGATAGCCGCGACTCCTCGATCTCCTCGCTTTATAATCTGGGCTACGCTCCCCGCTGTGTCTTCCGCCTCGACTTTTCGCAAGTACGGGTGAGCGGCAAAGAATTGACCACACTGGGCCAGTGCGGCGGGATGCGATTGCACCACCTCGATCTCTGAAAAAGAGACGCCTGGACACGCGATAAGGTGTTGGGCGATTGGAATTACAACCTCTCCAGCCTTAGTCAATGAACTTTGTTGCATTAACTCGACGGACTGTCGAATTGGGCCAATGATGCTGTTCTCAACTGGCGCTACTAAATAATCCGCTAAACCTTCGTCGATACTGCTGAAGAGGGCGGCAAACGTCGGACGGGGCACCAATTCGATGTCTGGCCCAAACACCTTCAGCGCAGCTTCTTCACTAAATGCACCGTGCTCGCCCTGGAATGCGACCCGCGGTTTTGACTTTGTAGGACTCAAGCGATGCCTCGTAGTTTTGTGGGGCTATTAACTGAAGTGACCGCTGTAGAGTTGCTGCGGTCAGCCATGACCGATTCGATGCGTCGTGACTCGCGAATGATGCGCCGGAATAGCCGGGCCACGGCTTGTTGATCGAGCGGTCCGTTATTGAGTTCTTGCAGGTGTCGCAAAACAAACTCTTCTCGCTCGGGATCACGCAGAGGCAATCCGGTTGAACGTTTCAGGGCTCCGACCTTCATGACAAGCCGGGCGCGCATGTTCAGCAAACGAAGTAACTCTTCGTCTAGTTCGTCTATTTCGCTTCGCCATCGCTCTATATCCATGGTTGTGCTCCTAACAAAAAACCAGCCGCGATTGGGAATCGCGGCTGGCTTATTTGAAAACTCGTTGTACTAAAACTTCAGCACCCGGTTATCGAACATCGCCTCGCCGCTCTTCCACTAAAGAAGAAGCGGTAAGTAAAGGCGAAGGTAAAGAATGTGCCGATGCTAATCATTAGTAACCCGCTTCCGAAGAAGCGTGACCCCACTATAAGCAGGCGGGAAAAATTCTGTCAAGGATTTTCATGGGATCAGCAGCAGTTTCCCAGTAGTCTTCCGGCCTTCCAGGTCCCGATGTGCCTGCGCAGCTTCCCGGAGTGAATATTTCTTGTAAATTCTCAGTTTCAGCTCGCCGTTCTTCACCCAGCCCAGCACATCACTAGCACGCCATTCCAATTCTTCCCGAGTAGCCGTGTAATGAGCGAGCGTCGGCCGGGTAATGTATAGCGACCCTTTCTGCGACAACTTGATTAGATCAAAAGGCGGAACTGCACCGCTGGCGCCACCAAACAAAACTAAATAGCCGCGTGGTCTTAACAAATTCAGGTCTTTATCGAAGGTCGCCTTACCTACGCCGTCGTACACGACATCGACGCCTTTGTCATTAGTAAGTCTCCGCGTCTCTTTTTCGAAATCCGATTCGGAATAGATGATGCACGCATCTGCGCCCGCGTCGCGAGCAAGTTTGGCCTTGTCGGCAGTTCCGGCTGTGGCAATGACTCGCGCGCCGATCCTCTTTGCCATTTGGACCAGCAGTAAGCCCACGCCACCGGCTGCAGCGTGTACGAGCGCCGTCTCGCCTTTTTGCAACTGATATGTGCTATGGGAGAGATAGTGTGCGGTCATTCCTTGCAGCATCGCTGCTGCGGCTTGTTCAAAGTCCAATCCCTCCGGTATTCGAATCAACCTGTTTGCCGGAACAGCTGCATACTCTGCATAACTGCCGAGGCTGCCTGTGTAGGCGACGCGATCGCCAGGCTTAACTGATGTGACCTCGGATCCAATTGCCGTCACGATTCCAGCACCCTCTTGTCCGTTCACAAAAGGTAATAGTGCAGAATAGCGGCCTTCGCGGAAGTAGACATCGATGAAATTAACTCCGGCAGCCTTTATCTGAACGACAGCTTCGTTCGGTTTCGGCGTAGGAATGGGTCGTTCAACGGGAGTGAGCACCTCGGGCCCACCCGCTTCTGAAACCTGAATTGCTAGCATGGGGTAATAGTAAGGTTTCGAGAAGCATTATTGAAAGCGAGGTTGCGTGCTTGGGATTTGATCTTGGGTTGCGTGGCTAACTTAAGACATCGACGTCAAAGACGAAGACCCAAGCATCCAAAGACCAAATAATCGGACACCATCTATGAAGGATCAGACGCACTCCCATTCGCAATTGACTCCGGCCGTGTGGGCCCATACGATACGCTCGCCTGCCGTCCTGGATAATCGAAACAGTCGAAAGGAGATATCGTGATTAGTCGCAGAATATTTCTCATAGTGGCCCTCCTCACGTGCATTGGTGCCGTGGAACTGGGCCATGCGCAAAAGAACGGTGCCGCTAGTGCGTCAATAAACATCCCGTTTGAAACCTACAAACTTCCGAACGGTCTCAACGTCATTCTTTCTGTGGATCACACAACGCCGACGGTCGCCGTCGATGTTTGGTATCACGTCGGCTCAAAGAACGAGATACCGGGCCGTACCGGCTTTGCACACCTCTTTGAACATGTGATGTTTACGGGGTCAGGTCATGTGCCATATGGCTTGCACGACAAACTCACCGAAGGTGTCGGCGGCGGCAACAACGGATCCACAAGCAACGATCGAACAAATTACTTTGAGACTATTCCCTCAAACTATCTGGAAAGCGCCTTATGGCTTGAAGCTGATCGGATGGGCTATCTCCTCGATACGCTGGATATCGCGAAGCTAAACGCGCAGCGTGACGTCGTCAAAAACGAAAGACGTCAGAGTTACGACAACCAGCCTTATGGCCGCGCCTCTGAAATACTCGCTGCAGCGATGTATCCGAAGGGCCATCCATACTCATGGCCTGTCATCGGATCGATGGATGATCTGACGGCTGCTTCGGAAAATGACGTCAAAGATTTCTTCCGACTCTATTACGCTCCAAATAACGCCACACTCGCCGTCGTCGGTGATTTCGATCTCGCCCAGGCCAAGGAATGGATCGCAAAATATTTTGTGGATCTTTCGCAAGGCAAACCCGTGCAGCGTCCCTCCGTTCCGCTTGGAAGGCTCGAGTCAGCAAAGCGTTTGGTCTATGAGGATCGGGTTCAGGTGCCGCGGCTGTACATCTCCTGGCCTACGGTTGGTGTGAAGCATGATGATACTTACGCGCTGCAAGTGTTGAGCGCGATTCTTTCGGGACCTCGTACGGCTCGATTGACGAAGGCGCTGGTTTACGATTCGCAAATTGCGGCAACTCTTGCTGCTTTCCAAAACTCTTCCGAGGACGTCGGAGAGTTTCGAATAATCGCAACTCCTCGTCCCGACCATTCCCTTACTGAAATTGAAGCTGCGATTGATCAAGTGATTGCGAAGTTTCTCGCTGAAGGACCAACGGCTGAAGAAGTGCAGAAAGCGACCGCTGGCGCTGAGCTAGGCTTCCTGCGTGGGCTCGAATCCAACCTTGGTAAGGCCGAACAGCTCTTGTCCGGTTCCGTGTTTCAAGCGGATCCGGGCTACTTCAAGACCGACTTTCGTAAAACGCTGGCCGTCACGCCGGCCGACGTAAAGCGCGTAGCCAATCTCTATTTACCGCGAGCCCGAGTAGTTTTGAGTATCGTTCCTAAAGGTAAGAAGGACCAGGCGTCGAAAGCGACTGAGAGTGAGGCCGTTTCAATCCTGCTGAGCAGTATCCGAGGAGGTCGATCATGAAATTACAAAAGAGATTAGTTGCCATGTTGGCGGCGACTGTTGTAACCGTCTCCAGCTTAGTCGCGCTGGCTCAGCAGCCATTGGACCGAACAAAGATTCCGCCTCCTGGAAAGAGCCCTGTGCTAAATGTTCCCACCTGGAAAAAAACACAACTCGCCAATGGTGCGACACTCATAGTTTCTGAACGGCACAAGCTGCCGTTGGTGTCTTTGACGATCACATTTCTGGGCGGTGCAAATCAATTTGAATCGGTGAACCGCAAAGGCGTTGCCGCCATGACCGCCACGATGCTTTCCGAAGGCACAACTACCAAGAGCGGCGATCAAATCTCAGACGCCTTGCAACTTCTCGGTACGGGAGTCGGAGCGAATGTTGGCGCAGAAGAAGGTTCGATTGGTTTCGTTTCGACCAGTAAGAACTTCGAGCCAACCCTCGCAATCCTCGCCGACATGATGTTGAATCCAACCTTTCCAGCGGATGCACTTGAACGTCTGCGGGGTCGAACACTCGTAAGCCTTACACAAGCCAAGGACCAACCGACAGTCGTTGGGGCACAAGTGTTTGCAAAGGTGCTCTACGGCGATGTCCATCCATACGGACAGCGGACAACTGAAGCCTCAGTCAAGGCGATCACACGTGAAGACATCGTGGCTTTTCAGAAGGCTTACTACCAACCCGGCCGTGCCATCATTACTGTCGTTGGAGATGTCACTGCAGCGAAGGTTAAAGCAGCGCTCGACAAGAGTTTTGGAACGTGGGCCAAGGGTGGTGAGAAGCCGACGTTCAGCTATCCGCAATTGCCCCAGTTGCAACCAGCAAAGATCTACTTGGTAGACAAACCTGGAGCAGCTCAATCAGTAGTTAACATTGGGCTGCCGGGACCACCCCGCAACACGCCTGATTTCTTTGCACTGCAAGTGCTTAACACAATCCTCGGCGGCCAATTCCAATCACGTCTGAACGCAAACATTCGCGAGCAGAAGGGGTACAGCTATGGCGTGAGCTCCGCATTCAACTATGGCAAAGGCCCGGGCGCTTTTCGTGCTGGTGGCTCAATCTTCTCTGCGAAAACTGATGCTGCGTTGATTGAGTTTATGAAGGAGCTCCACGGGATCGTTGGCGATAAACCAATCACTGACGAAGAGATCAAGACCGCGAAGGAAGCTTTAATCCAAGGACTACCGGCGCGGTTTGCCTCCGTTAGCGCCATTAACAACGCGCTCACAGGGCTCGCGGTGAACAACCTTCCGGACGATTTCTATCAAACTTATGCGGCGAAAGTGTCGGCGGTGACCAAGGAGGATTTGCTTCGAGTGGCGAAGCGCTACATCGATTTAAGTCACTTGGCGATTGTCATTGTCGGCGACCGTGCGTCGGTTGAGGCTGCATTGAAGGCGACTAACATCGCACCAATTACATTGCTGGACGTCGAAGGTAATCCGATTTCAGCGCCGGCAAGTATGATGAATCAGAAGTAACCCAAAGCGGAGCGGATGTCCGATACGCTTTAGCTTGTCGTGAGTCGCGAAAAGATGCAACTGCTTTCAGAAGCAAGTCTCACTGACCTCGACGTCCATCATCAGCCAAACAAACAGTTCCTGAAGGCCGTTGGATCTTTCGCGACTCACGACAAGCTAAAGCATATCGGACATCCGCTCCGCGTTTTGAAAGATCCTCAAATCCTGACAGTGGCCGCATCATAACCAAAAACCAGCTTTAACAGCTGACGAATCACAGGCGTCGGCAACAACGAGATTGTTTTGCTTCGAACCAACGTCGCTGAAGAACTTTCCCATTGACCAATGTCGCCGTATAACCGTGACAGCTGTGTGATGTTGGCCGTTCGTGAATAGCGAACGCGTTCGTAGGCACGGAGGGCCGATTCAGTTGGCCCATACTTTTCAAAACATCTCGCAAGTACAACTGCGTCTTCGACAGCCATGCATCCACCCTGCCCAAGGTTCGGAGTTGTAGGATGGATGGCATCACCGAGCAGTGTCGTCCGTCCGCGTCCCCACGTCGTGATAGATGGACGATCTGTCGCTTCTGTTCGAAGTATCACTGATGTCGACTCGATGAGTTTGCGAACAGGTGCATACCAGCCGTGAAACAGTTCCAGCAGTTCGTCGTGAGCATCAGTGTGAACTTCAACAGCGACGAGATTCTCGACCGATGTATTTGCAGCAGCCCACCAGCCAATACGTCCACCACCAACCGGACCAATGCCGAATCTTTCGCCGCGACCTTGTACCTCAATCGCCACGTCGGATGGAATTCCCTCGGGCCGAGCAGGCGCAATTCCACGCCAAACAATGTAGCCGCGAAACTCAGGCGACGCGTCGCTGATGATCGCTGCGCGGACGGATGAGTGAATACCATCCGCTCCAACCAGAAATCGACATGTGATGGAGTCTGAATTCGTGAACCGAACGATGACTGAATCGGTTTGCGGATGGTGGTTTACAAAACTATGGCCCAGTTTGATGAGAGCGGAGGGCAACGATTGAAGCAGTATTCGTTGCAGATCGGCGCGATGTAGCGCGACTGCCGGCGTGCTGAGATTAGGAATACGAACAGAGTTCAGCTCGGTCCCATCGCGAGTGAGCCAGCGAATCTCGTTGATTATTCCAGCCGAAGCAAGAACCTGTTCAGCCACTCCCACGCGCTGCAACGCGCGGATGGCATTGGGCCAAAGGGCAATGGCTGCACCTAGATCGAGAAGAGCCGGCGCCTGTTCGAAGATCAGTGGCTCAAATCCATATTGTCTAAGAGCGATGGCAGTAGTTAAGCCACCGATTCCGCCGCCGACGATTGCGACTTCGATCATCGGCTGACAAGTAATCAGTAACGGCCTTTAGCGTCAAGAAGTTTTTAAATCGGATGGTCTGGGTCTTTGGCCTTTGCACTTTGATCTTAGGTCTTAGGACTCTCCTAAAGATCCAACACTCAGGACCCAAGACCAAAGACCAAAGACCAAAGACCATTCAATGACACCAGCGCAGATCATTTACGCAAAAGGGCGCAGCTTGAGGTAAGCCGTTGCGAATCTGTTCGGTGGTGAAGCGCCTCGTTGGAAGCAGATCGTATGGCACCTTTGAAACGGGAGTCGAAGGCTCTACGACACCTTCAGCGAGAATCCGCACTTGGGCAAGGGAAGTGAGCGGCACTCGCATCGTCTTTTCGAAAATGTGGGCCATTAATTCATGACACCAAACCGGCAAAGGAAACATCAAAGGGTGGTGTCCTAACACTTCTGCGACCCGTCGTACAGCCTCGCTTAAATGAATTTCTTCAGGTCCGAGCAACGCCACAGTCTGGCGTCGAAGTCTATTGTCAATCAGCGCTGCGCGCATCACTTGCACCAGATCTTCGATGGCCAAAGGGCGGACCGTCTTTTCTTCGAAACCGACGGTCGCGAAGAAAGGAAACGTGAGCAGCGCATGACTCAGATGATCGAGCATGTGATCGCCGCGGCCGTAGACGATCCCCGCTTTGATAATTGTGTAATCGAGCCCCGACTCTCGCACGATCTTTTCGGCAGCCCATTTCGATTCATGGTATGCGGAGCCGCAGTCGGGCCGCGCGCGGAGAAAACTCATCAGCAGGATCTTCTTAACCCCAGCAATTCTTGCAGCTTTGAGAACGTTTTGTGTGCCGCGAACATGCACGCTGGCGAATGTTTGATCGCCGATCTCGCGGTTGATGCCTGCGCAATGTGCTACCGAATCGCAATCGGCAAACGCACTAGCCAGTTCAGTAACGTCCGTCAGATCCGTTCTGACTGAATTGTCTGTTATCGCTCCATTGATTCGGCAGTCGAGTCGCACCGTTTCATGCCCCTCTGCCTCCAGGCGATCCGCGAGGTGCCGACCAATGAATCCACTTGCGCCAGTAATTGCGACTTTCATTTGTCCACCCCCTAATCAATCAGCGAGCAGTACCTGTTCACGTCTCTTCAATTGCGTCACCAGCCGCATCCTTTATTTCCTCGATTAGCTTAAGTGCGCGCTTTCTCAATGGTCTCATCAGTGGGTTGCTCGCGAGCGATATCATCTGGTCCAGCAGTTCCACCGTGTGATCGATCAGTCGGTAAGTGCGTCGTTGTTTTGGTGAGGGATCGTGAATCCAGAAGAGGATCACGCCGACGTGATAGACCCAAAGCAGGTAAGGCAATTCGGCGCGCAGATCCTTTGGAATGCGCGCCTTCGAACCTGCAATTACCTGGTCGAACAAACTTATGCTCGCCTGGCGAATTGGATCGGCCTCATCGGCGAACGGATTGAGTGGACTCTCCGGTTGTGCGGCAGTTTTAAAAAGCACGCCCGCAAACTCGTGATACGGCGCCAGCGTTTCTATCTTCAGTCGCATCACGCCCAGCAGGCGTGCTTTAAGCGTGCGCTCTTTCTCGAGAACCGGTTGAGATTCGGCTACGTGCGCATCATGGAGCCGCTGATAAAAGACTTGAATCAGATGTTCCTTCGAGTGGAAGTAGTAGTAGGCGTTGCCGAGCGCAACACCGGCTCTTTCAGCGACGGCGCGCATGGTTGTCTGTTCGTAACCACGCTCTTGAAGGATGTCCAGAGCGGCTTCAAGAATCGCGGCCCTGGTCTGATCGCCCTTTAGAGTCTTCTTTGACTTTTTTTTGCGTCGCTCGCTCATCTCTACTAACTCGATAGACCAGCCATCCGGCTAATCTGATATCGATTCTGAGAAATTGCCGAGACTACTTTCTTAGTTGTGGGTAACAGCTCAGGTGTCGCGAGGCGATATGCCCACTCACGGTATCTTGCGAGAGCCCATAGAACCATCAGCCACGCCTTTGGTCCGAAATAGACAGCGCCTGCATCACCAATCACCGTTAAATCCTTTTGGGTTAGTTCGTGATTCAACTCCGGATAACGTCTCCGGGCCTCATTGGAACTGCACGGAACAAAGTCCATCTCTACTAACTTAGGTTGTTGTGCCAACCAATCATGTGCTCGACGACATAAGCCGCACGTCGGATCGTAGAGGACAGTGAGGGCATTCATGGTCACCCCTCCTGTGCTACTGCAGTAAATTGATCCGGTGCTACAGGCGGCGGACTTACAACGCGAGTGCTGCGGCGGCGCATGCGGCTGAAGATGAACAGGTTGAAGAAGTGCATCCCACCCAGAACCAGGAGCACCATGCCAACCTTGACCGATAAAGCTTCGATACTCGCTTGAGCTGTCACGACGTTGTAGCCGAGCTGCAGCGCCAGGCTGACGTAGCCGAAGTTGATGAGATAGAAACCAACGACGAGAAGATGATTGACTGAGTCCGCCAGTGCCTCATTGCCGTGAAAGACATCAACCAGGAACACGCGGCCATTCTTATGCAGAGTGCGGGCCACCCAAATGGTCAGCGCAATGCTAATGGCCAGGTAAATCAGGTAGGTGTAGAAGGTGATGCCACTGCCGCTGGCGATTTCGCTGGTAAGTTCGTTGCTCATAAACAGGCCTCCTTTTTCCCTGATTTGAACACGTTCAACTACGTGCAGGTTAGGCCTGTCTTTACCGGCTGTCAAGTACTTTTTTGAACAGGTTCAAAAAAGGCGGAAATACCGCCAAAGGCAAGCGGCCGGGGCCAAGACTCAAGGCGGTGTCATGAAGTCAGTACCACCTCGCGGTAGCGGGTGGGTGCGCAGCCTTGCTTCGCAAGATCAACCGTGGCTTAACCCGCTACTTAAATTGGAACGAGTTTATGTAGTCCCGAAACGCCTGGTCCCAGTGGGCGATTGTTTTCTCTGGTCCGGTGAGTTTAGCGAAGTAAGAACCTTTTGGGGTTTCGACAACTGCCGCGCGCAGACGATAGTTGGGCTTGCTCGTGAAATCGCCACTGCCGGGAGACATCTCGGCTGAATACGTGCCGCTGACATCCACCATCGTTACCTTTAATCCATTTACCGTGAGCGTTTCTGATTTAGCGCGATCTTTGGACTCGCTTCCGTCGGATTGATGCATTTGACCAATCCAGCGATCGATGTTGGCCTGCGTGCCGCCGCCTTGTCCTTGCCCGAAATAGTAGACAACCAGTGAACCATCTTCACTGTCGCCATCAGCTTTTGGCAGCTTGTACTGTGCGACTCGCATACTGGACGAGGTCTTCTCAACAATCCAACCCGCAGGGGCTGTAAAGCTTAGGTTTCCGGCGGTCGCTTGAGTTGAAGCGGTTGTTTGAGGTGTTTGAACGCCGGCGCTGGCTGGTGCCGTGCCTTTCGAACAGGCAACAGAAATAACTAAAACGAGTCCGAGAAGCGCGATCGCTTTGAACATGCGACGGATTTAATCCTATGTTCGACTTTCTCCGCAAGTGCGGCAATCAGCAGTTTTAGGCAGGTTTATTCGTGACGCTCTTTGATTAGCGTGGTAGTATTCCTATGTCATGCATGCCGACGTAATTATTATCCGGCTGATATTTACGGGAATTCTGGTAGCTGCGGGATACGTTCTTAAGCCTATTGCGGCCGACTCCTGGATTTCTGCCGGTGTAGGTGGGCTTATCGCCATTTCCATCATCCTTTTTGAACTCCGGATCAGGCGAGCCACTCTAAAGACGCTCATTGGAGCAGCAGTAGGTTCCATTCTCGGAATCATCGGCGCTTTTCTCATCGGCTCGTTAATCAGCCGGCAGGAATCCATGGCCGTGGCGCCGGAGGTGAAAACGTTTACGACGCTTGCCCTGACCTTCTTCATGGCGTATGTCGGGCTGATGGTGGGGGCGGCAAAGGGTGACTATTTAGACCTGTCTGCGCTCGGCGGCATTTTTAGCGACAAGGTAGCCCGCCGCGACCTAAAAATTCTGGATACCTCGGTGATTATCGATGGTCGCATTGCAGATGTTGCCGAAACTGGATTCCTTACCGGCTCGCTGATTATCCCGCAATTCATTCTGCGAGAGCTGCAGCAGGTCGCCGATTCTCCCGACTCTTCCAAACGACAGCGTGGGCGACGCGGTCTCGACATGTTGAACCGCCTGCAGAATAACAGCTCGCTCGACATACAAATTGTTGAGACTGACTTCCCGTCGGTGCGCGAAGTGGACTTAAAGCTGATCGAGTTGGGTAAACAGCTGGACGCCGTCATCGTCACGAACGATTTCAATCTCAACAAGGTTTCGCAACTACGCGGTGTCAGCGTGTTGAATATCAATGAGCTCGCCAATGCTTTAAAGCCCGTGGTTCTTCCTGGTGAGGCGATGCGCGTGTTCATCCTGAAAGAAGGCAAGGAGTACAACCAGGGCGTTGCGTATCTCGATGACGGCACGATGGTCGTCGTCGATAACGCTCGGAGACTGATCGGCAAGAATGCTGATATCTCCGTCACCAGCGTCTTACAAACGACGGCTGGCAAGATGATTTTCGGTCGTCTTTGGGAAGAGGCAGAGAACGGTGGCCACAGCGATCTCCACCGCACAAATGGCGCAACGCGCCGCCCAACCAGAGATTCACGCAGCACGCCGGGACCTGTGCGCATTACGGATAGCGAGCCAATCACGGAGGGCTAAAGTCAAGCCCACTCCGTCGCGATCTTCTCCTTCATGAACAGTGCAATTATCGCCGCTGCCGGCTCAGGTAGCCGGATGGCGAGTGATCGACCCAAACAGTTTCTGCTGCTTGCCGGGATTCCAATCATCTTCCACACACTTAAAGCCTTCGAGCAGTGTGATAGCATCCACGAAATAATTGTTGTTTTGCCACCGGAGTCATCGGCGGAATTCCTGGATCGCGCAGCTAAGTACGGATTGAAGAAAGTCAGTCGCTTTGTGCCCGGGGGTGCCACTCGCGCTGAATCAGTCAAACGGGGGCTGGCAGCTGTGCGCGCAACGACCGCGAAGATCGTTGCCGTTCACGATGGCGTTCGACCGTTTGTGTCATCCGATGAGATCGCTCGAACAATCTCGGCGGCAGAGAAATACGACGCAGCAATTCTCGTAGCACCGGCGACTGACACCATCAAGGTCGTTGCCGGAGGCTCGGTAGCGAAGACACTTGATAGACGAGAACTACGTCACGCGCTGACACCGCAGTGTTTCCGATATGAATTGTTAGTTCGCGCGTACGCTCAGGCGGACATCGCTGATGCCGGCTTAACTGACGACAGCGCACTGGTTGAGCGGCTCGGGGTGAAAGTGGCGGTGGTCGAAGGCAGTGCGAGGAATATTAAGATAACGACAGCTGAAGACTTGCGACTTGCAGAGGTTCTCGTAAAGGAGCTTGGTGCTTAGTGCTTGGCACTTTGTACTTTGCCCCTTCGTGGTTGAATCCAGATCTTTCTCATTCACCCCAGGCTTTAGCCTGGGGTTCTGGGTCGTCGGCAGTACTATGAACCGTTTTAACGGTTTTCTCGATGTCGTTCAATAGCCAAATTGAGAAACCGTTGAAACGGTTCGAGGACTCAACGTGACGCACAACCCCAGGCTGAAGCCTGGGGTGAATGAGAGGATTTGGATCCAAGAACGAACAAAGAACAAAGAATCAAGTACGAAGTCCCAATATCACGAGCGCACATGTTCCGCATCGGCATTGGCACAGACACGCATCGATTGGTTAAAGGGCGTCCCCTTCTGCTCGGTGGTGTGAATGTGGCGTCAGACCTGGGTGTTGAAGGTCATTCAGATGGCGACGCACTGGCGCACGCAATTGCCGACGCGATTCTTGGCGCTCTTTGCGAAGGCGATCTTGGCGTACACTTTCCAGACCGCGATCCTCAGTGGAGCGGCGCCGACAGCATCGAGCTACTTTCGCGTGTAATGTGGCTTGCCCGCGAACGCAATCTGCACGTCGTTAATGTGGATTCGACGATCATGCTCGAAACGCCGCGCTTGAGAACGTATATCGAATCGATGCGACAAAACATCGCCGACGTCTTAGAAGTTGATCTGAGTTGTGTCAGCGTGAAAGCAAAAACGGGTGAAGGCCTGGATGCCGTTGGTCAGCGTTTGGCTGTGACTGCCCAAGCTGTTGTATTGATGGAGACAACCCGGGAAATAGCTTGATGAGTAGGACAGACATTTTGTCTGTCAACGCAGACAGGCAGGAATGCCTATCCTACAGAGAGATGAGACCTCAAGACGTCATCCGGAAGAAAAGAGACGGGCAGGAATTATCGCGCGAAGAGATCGTATTTTTTGTTGACGGCGTCACAACCGAGCGCATCGCCGACTATCAGATCAGTGCGCTACTCATGGCCATCTACCTGAAAGGTATGACTGCCGCCGAGCAGCAAATCCTCACTGAGGCTATGCTTGAATCGGGCAGCATCCTCGATTTCTCCGATATTCCCAAACCAAAAGCAGACAAACACTCGACCGGTGGAGTTGGCGATAAAACCTCGTTGCTGATCGCACCACTCGTAGCTTCTTGTGGCGTTGCGGTGCCAATGATCTCCGGACGTGGCTTGGGCCATACTGGCGGTACGCTTGATAAGTTGGAATCGATTCCTGGATATCGAGTGAATCTAAGTGTCGACGAGTTCAAAAAAGTACTGAACGATGTGGGCTATACAATGGCGGGACAAACTGCGGAACTAGCCCCAGCCGACAAGAAGATGTACGCACTTCGCGATGCAACCGCTACTGTTGAGGCAATTCCGTTGATCGTGGCGTCGATTATTTCGAAGAAAGGCGCAGCGGGCCTTGATGCAATGGTGATCGATGTGAAGGTTGGCAATGGAGCCTTCATGCGTGACGAAGGAAGAGCGAAAGAACTGGCACACGCGCTCGTCAGCACCGGCAACTCCTGTGGAATCAAAACACGCGCCTTGCTCACCGACATGAATCAACCTTTGGGCTGGGCGGTCGGCAATTCACTAGAGGTGCTCGAATGTATCGAGATACTGCGTGGCGAAGCACCGGCAGCCGCAAAACCAGTATTGGAGTTGTCGCTCGAACTGTGCGCGCATATGTTACTTCTCGCCAATGTCGAGAAGACGGTTGAGGCAGCTCACGCTCGACTGCGGCAGAAGCTGAACTCTGGTGCTGCCCTCGAGACTTTGCGGCGAAACATTATTGCGCAGGGTGGTGACCCGCGCGTTTGTGATGATCCGGCGGCAACTCTGCCTTTAGTAACCCAAAGTGTTAAGGTAGAATCCCCGCGCTCTGGCTTCATCTCAAAAGTGGATACTGCAGAAATTGGTCACGCGATCGCGGCAATCGGTGGCGGACGTGTCCGCATCGAAGATGTGATAGACCCTTCGGTCGGTTTTGTTACCGAATTAAAAATTGGGGACCACATTGAGCGAAAAGAGCCGATCGGCGTGGTCTTCTGTGCGGATAGGGAACGTGCGAACGAGGCGGCAAATAGAATTCAGGCTGCGTATTCAATCACTGATGAACCACCAACGAAACTGCAGTCGCTCGTCAAGGAAATAATCAACGAATGAAGTACAAAATTGCATTAGGTTTTTTGTGTCTCCTCCCGCTGGCACTGTTGGCTGCATGCGGCCATACGAGTCGCGCAGCGAGCGAGAATGGAAAGATCAGAGTCGGTATTGTTTTCGATATTGGCGGAAAGGATGATCGTTCATTCAATGCGGCGGCGTGGCAAGGCGTGCAACGTGCCGCCAAGGATTTTCCAATTGTCTTGCGCGATATAGAGCCGGGAACTCCAAACGCTATCGAACCAGCAATGCGCGCCTTTGCTGAACGCGGATTTGACCTGATCATCGGCGTAGGTTTTGCTCAAGCACCAATCATGGAACAGGTCGCCAAGGACTATCCAAATATTCATTTCGCGATTATTGACGGCGTAAGTGAGTTGCCGAATGTCGCTTCACTGGTTTTCAAGGAACATGAAGGCTCGTATCTCGTGGGAATGCTTGCCGCCAAGACTTCGAAGACCGGCACCATCGGTTTTCTGGGTGGAATGGATATCGGTCTAATCCATCGGTTTGAGAAGGGATACGAGGAAGGCGCTCATGCGGTAAATCCGAATATTCGTGTAATCCAAAACTACGTTGGTGTAAGTGACAGCGCCTGGAACAATCCGGGGAAAGGCAAGGAGTTGTCGTTGGCTCAGATTCAAAAGGGCGCTGACGTGATCTTCACTGCGGCAGGAAATTCAGGGCTTGGCGCGTTTGATGCGGTGGAGCAGCAAGGAAAACAAAACGGTCGCGCGACCCACTTTGTAATCGGCGTAGATTCCAATCAGAACATGGTCAAGCCGGGATTTGTTCTTACCAGCATGGTCAAACGGGTCGACAACGCTGTCTATAACATCGTTCAAGATGTCGTAAACGGACGCTTCTCCCCAGGCCTGCACGTGTTTGGACTCGACAAAGACGGAGTCGGATATGCGATGGACGAATTCAACCGAGACCTGATCACCCCGGAAGCCATTTCGCAAGTTGAAGACGCGAAGAAGAAGATCATCGGTGGAGAAATTAAGGTGACGGATGCAATGCTGAAATGATGGACTTTGGTCTTTGGAATGCTTTTTCGGTCTTATCAATCTTTCCTCAGGAGAACCCGAGATGGAAAAGACCAATTTTGAAACTCCTCCCATTTACAAATTGTCTGAGCTTTTAGCAGACAAATTTGGAAGATTGTTCCTGGTTGGAATTTTTTAGACCACAGTGCTCGAACTGCGCAACATCACCAAACGCTTCGGCAACGTTTTAGCGAACGATCACATTGACATTACCGTTAAGTCGGGAACGATCCACGCCATTGTCGGCGAGAACGGCGCAGGGAAGTCGACCGCGATGCGGATCGCCTACGGCTTCTACACAGCCGACAGTGGAGAAATTCTCGTCGATGGAAAAGTCCGCGACATCAAATCACCTCACGATGCGATTGCGTTGGGGATCGGCATGGTGCACCAGCACTTCATGCTGGTCGAAACAATGTCTGTTGCGGAGAACATTGTGCTCGGATCCGAACCCGGCTCGCAAATGGCTCTCGACCTGCGCAGTGCTGGCGAACAGATTCGTCAGCTCTCAGAAGAATTCAAACTAGCCGTTAATCCACACCGCGTGATCGAAGATCTATCAGTCGGCCAACAACAGCGAGTTGAACTTCTAAAAGCTTTATACCGGCACGCGAAACTATTAATTCTGGACGAGCCCACCGCGGTACTGACCCCGCTCGAAGTTGAAGAGTTCTTCCACATCCTCCGTCGCATGCGTGAACAAGGGAAGACTGTAATCATCATCACTCACAAACTTTCTGAGGTACTGGCAATTTCTGATGAAGTCACCGTTATGCGTGACGGGAAGGTTGTCGGTCGCTTGCAAACCAAGGACACGAACGCCGCCGAATTGGCGCGATTGATGGTGGGCCGAGAAGTGTTGCTGCGCGTTCAAAAGCCCGATGCAAAGCCGGGAGAGACTGAACTAGAGGTAAGCGGGCTGACGGTAACCTCCGCTGACGGAACCAAGCGAGTTAAGGATGTGTCGTTTGTGGTTCGCCGCGGTGAAATTGTTGGTATCGCGGGTGTCGAGGGGAACGGGCAGACCGAATTAATAGAAGCTTTGGCGGGACTGGTAGATGCGTCGCACGTTTCCGGAAGGATCACATTTGAAACAGGCGATATAACGAATAGGGGTGCGCGTTCACGAAGGGAGTTGGCTATTGCTCACATTCCCGAGGATCGACATCGCCGCGGCTTGTTGCTCGATTTCAGCCTGGCTGAGAACGCAATCCTCGGTGTGCATTATCGTCCGCCGATCGCAGACTACGCCGGTGAAGTGTTTCTTGACGACAAAGCCATTCAACAACGCACGAGCGAGATTATCGAACACTTCGATGTGCGACCAGCTAATGCTGCTCTTCCGGCAAGAGCGTTGTCGGGAGGTAATCAGCAAAAACTGATTATTGGTCGTGAGTTTTACGTCAATCCGAAACTTCTACTAGTGTCGCAACCAACAAGAGGTGTCGACATCGGAGCGATCGAGTTTATTCACCGCAAGCTGGTCGACCTTCGCGACGGCGGGTGCGCGATACTGCTTGTCTCTGCGGAGCTGGAGGAGGTGACGAGCCTGGCAGATCGCTTACTCATAATTCACGAAGGACGAATAGCTGGAGAAGTCGATCCGAAAGTTGCGACACTTGAAGAGATTGGGTTGTTGATGACACGGGGGCATTGAACTCCGTACAGTGAAACCGAAGACGAAGACCAAAGACCCGACACCAACACATGAAGCTCCTTCGTGAACTTCTATTCCCACTAATCGCTGTTGTCTCCGCCTTTGTTGTTGGCGGTGTGCTCGTGCTTCTCATCGGCGACAATCCGATTGAAGCTTATCGATTATTGTTAGGCAGCGCACTCTCATGGCCGGACGGCATTGGCTACACACTCTTTCACGCGACACCGCTCATCTTCACGGGTCTGGCAGTTCTCGTCGGATTTCGTTGCGGCTTATTTAACATTGGGGCCGAGGGCCAGCTCTACATTGCCGCCTTTGCAACGGCCTGGGTCGGAATCACGTTAGCCAATTTGTCCGCATGGCTATTGATCCCGTTGTGTTTTATCGCGGCAATTGGGATCGGTGCCATTTGGGCCGCGATACCAGGAGTACTGAAAGCACGCTTTGGTTCGCATGAAGTAATCAACACAATCATGTTGAACTTCATAGCAGTCGCATTAACCAGCTATTTCACTCAATATCATTACAAGATTCCGGGCGATCCAATCATGCAAACCGCTCCCATCAGCCCGGCCGCACACATTGCGCGATTCGGTAAATTCCTGCCCGGCTTCCCGGAACGTATCCCTTTGAATCTCGCGTTTATCCTGGCTCTCGTCGCATGCTTGCTTGTGTACTTGTTTCTCTGGCGAACCAAATGGGGTTACGAAATTCGTGCGACCGGCAGCAATCCAACCGCAGCTGAGTACGGTGGCATTTCAATTAGAAAACAGATCGTGTTGGCGATGGCTGTTTCCGGAGCGCTTGCCGGCATGGTCGCGATCAACGAGGTGCTCGGTTATCGCTATCGTTATTACGACGGGTTCTCCGATAACTACGGTTTCACCGGAATCGCTGTCGCTCTTCTGGGGCGGAACCATCCGGTTGGCGTGATCTTGTCAGCTCTTTTGTTTGCGGTTCTCCAACACGGCGGTATTTACGTCGATGGATTCTCGGAACATGTCACTAAAGACATCGTCCAGGTTCTTCAGGGCATAATCATTTTGTTTGTCGCGGCCGAAGCGTTCTTTCGTGGCCCGATAGGACGATTCAGTTTGTTGAAACGATCGAAAATCTAAATCGATGAGAGACAGATATTCAGTACCGTTCGCGGTAGCGAATGGTCAAGACTCAATGCTGAAGGGAGCGCCTGGCCATTCGCTACCGCGAACGGTACTGAATTCGCGATTAAATCGATGAGAGACATCTTCACCATCGCGCTCGTATGGTCGACTATCAGATTGGCAACGCCCTTGGTTCTTGCCGCGTTAGGCGGAATGTTTTCTGAACGCTCGGGTGTAATCAACATTGCGCTTGAAGGGAAAATGTTGGCCGGAGCGTTTGCGGCCGCGGCCGTAACGTATGCTGCTGATGTCAAATTGGGCTTGGGCAGTACGAGCCAATGGGTCGGCTTACTTGCAGGGGCAGGAGCGGGACTCTTTCTGGCAATCATCTACGCATTGGTCTGCATAAAGTACAAAGCAGATCAGGTGGTGACCGGAGCCGCAATCAATATTCTGATGCTCGGTGTCCCAGGATTGCTCAGCGGTGCTCTTTTTCTTTCGTCAGGATCGACCCCACAGCTGCCAAAGGAGCATCTGTTGCCCCAATCGGCGGTGGTGATTGGGATAACTATTCTCATTCTTGTGTTCATTAGCTGGTACGTTCTGTATCGCACGCCTTTTGGGCTTCGATTACGTGCGGTTGGCGAGAAGCCGGAGGCGGCAGATGCAGCCGGCGTGAGTGTTTCGAGAATTAGGTACAGCGGTGTCCTTATTGCTGGGGTTCTCGCCGGTTTGGGAGGTGCCTATTTG
>DATBSH010000459.1:0-7169 GCA_036559885.1 Pyrinomonadaceae bacterium | reverse complement strand
GAAAAACAAAGGCTCAAGAGTAGTGAGGCGAAAGCCCTCTCACCCGATATCTTTTCCGCCCATCAGCATCAAAGCAATTACTGATGACGTGAGCTTCCTCACCAGGTGTGAATCATTATGCAGAGCTACGCCTCGTATCCTGTTAGCAAGAGACTATTTCTGTTTCCGTTGATTGAGGAGCACACCTGAATCGACTGTTTCGGCAGTACGCGATATGACTTGGAAGTACATCTGCTTGCCTACTACCTCAAACAGCATAAATGAAAGATCGGAATCGAAACCTTTTTCCGTCAAGCCAGACGATCCTTTGATATTGCCCTCTCGAAGTTTGCCGCCAGCACCCGAGACAAAATAATAGATGCCTTTCTGCGGCTTGATCCGTTCATAAAAATGGTCATGACCGGCGAGCACTACATTCACGCCATATTTAACAAAGATCGGCTCAACGATTTCGCGCAATTGTTTATCCGAGCCATGCTTGCTGCCCGACGAATAGGGAGGATGATGAAAGAAACAAACCCTCCAGTCTGAGGTATCCTTGGCTAACTCGCTTTCAAGCCACTCCACCTGTTTCTTGTCCATGTAGTTGCTGTTAAGAGAATAGAAGGCAACGTTGCCTTTCTTAATCCGATAGTACTCCTTGCCATTCATGTTGAACGGCTCGTAATTGATTTGCAGCGGCAGGTCATGATTTCCCAACGTCGCGTAAAACTTAACCTGACTGTCGAGCAACGGCTTGTAAACATCAGAGAACTTCTTGTGAAAGTCCTGGGCCGACTCGCTGCCATAGATGTTGTCGCCCATCATCAGCACGAAGTCGAAGGGAAAGGCAGCACGGTATCGCACCATTACATCCGCCAGTTGTCGCTGTTTGTCAGTGCCTGAGCCCGTGTCGCCAATGACCGCAAAACGTAACGAGCCCTCCTTGAGTGGGAGGGTGAGTTTCACCGAAGAACTGGCCCGCGTGGCGACCTTCGATCCGCTCGCTGTTTGTGCGTAAGACGGACTGAGACTTCCAGAGATAATTAGCGCAGATATTAATAGCGAAAAAAGAAAGCGTCTCATCATTCGTCTTCCCCTCCCTTCCTGGCATTGAATTACGGCAGTGCGTTAACCATGTAATCGACGATCAGGTTGTTGTCGCGATCGACGAGCAACATGTTCCGGCCCACGAAGCGATACTTCACTTCCTTCGGCAGTTGCGGCAACGTAAGCAACAATGTCGGCGGCATTTCGGTCAGCTCTTTGCTTTCCGGGTATGGATAGTTCACGCGCAATGGCACGTCCTTATTCTCAGCCTCGAGAACTATCTTGCGGAGTTCGGCCCTGTCTTTACGATCGAATTCTGTTTTCAGAGTGTGTCTGATGTAATTCGATCCCGCAGTATTGAACACGTCCCCACGTTTTGCGCCGGACCGCGCGCCGCGCACTGCTTCCTCAAACGACTTTCTATAGGTTTCAAGCTGCTCGGCGGTACTGTCCTTTGAAAGCTTCGGCAGCTTCTCTTTAACGGCGTTGCGGAGCTTCACATACTTCTTTACGCGCGATTCGAACTCGGCAACCGCCTGTTTATCAGCAGGCGAAAGTTCCGGACCGGTCTGCTTCGTGGTCTGGCCTCGAGTAACACAGAGCGAAATTGAAAGACTGGCGATAAGAAGAAACCGGAGAGCAAAGGTTCCGATAACGGCGCTTTTCTGGTTCATGCGCGGAAAACTTCGCAACCACGATGCCAGAGTCCCCCTAGCCGTATCTTACCGCTAAATTCTTAAATTTCAGCCCATGACGGGCAGCGATAGCCGAGGATAGAAGTTGTCAGCGAACCGTTGTGAGACATTTCCGATGTCACTGCGGTACAAAGGTCGAACACCTTCAAGACCCCTGTGCATCATAACAAGTCAGCCACGTTGACCAGGTCCGATCTACTTGTTACTCCTGGACCGTGTTGCTTGTATCTTTCTCCTCTGAAATCCTTCCGATGCCGTGCTCAAGATCGTGGCACGACACTCGCTTAGTGACGGCTGACCGATCTCATAAAGTGCCTTTTGTCTCTCCCCAGTAAACTTCGAATTGAACGGAGGTTCATCGTGCACGTCTTAAGGAAAATTGTTCCCCCGATTCTGCTAGTTTTCGGACTGTGTGGATCGCAACTGACGAAGGCGCAAAGCGCAGACCTTGGTGCGCCGGCCGCTGTTATCTGGCGGGACCCCGGAAAGATAGCTGAGCGTGATTTGCACTATGGCCCCGGTGCATCACATCTAGCCCCTGCGGCTCCCTTCATCTTCGTTCAGGAAGTAAAGAGCGGTGAATCTCCGAAGTTTGAAGTGCGCGACTCGCGTGGCGTGAAATGGGTTGTGAAGTTGGGTGAGGAGGCACAGGCAGAAACCGTTGCCACAAGGTTAGTTTGGTCCGTCGGCTATTTTGCGGAAGAAGCCTACTACTTCAAACGCGTTCAGATTAGACGACTGCCGCAATTGTCCCGAGGCATGGAATATGTAGGCCGGAGCGGAAACGTATTAGGAGCCCGCTTCGAACCACGCCGCGAGCATATCCAGCGCGGCTCAACCTGGGACTGGGATAAGAACGCGTTTGAAGACACTCGAGAGTTAAACGGCCTGAAAGTCCTGATGGTCCTTCTCAATAATTACGACGCTCGCAAAGAGAATAACCAGGTCCTTCTTGTGAAAGATCCGGCGACGGGCGTCGTTGAAGCCCAGCATACAGTTACTGATTTAGGTGCCACGCTCGGCAAAGCGGGCGGACTCGGTGGTAAACGCTCAAAGAACAACTTGGAAGATTTTCTCTCTACCAAGTTCGTGCGCGGTGTCGAAAAGGATGGTTCCGTCGAATTCGATTATGACACTCGCCCCACAAAGCTGGGCATGCTCAGTGCAGTGTACCCGCCTTACTACCGCGGGCAAGTCAAGAAAGAAAAATCGATGCGAAAGATTCCAGTTGAGCACGCGCGCTGGATTGGATCGCTGCTTGCACAGTTAACTGACGATCAATTGCGCACGGCATTTACCGTAGCCGGTTATGATCCCTCTACCACGTCGAGTTACGTAAACACGCTGCGGACAAGGATAACTCAGTTAACCCAACTTAATAGTGGTGCAGCGTCACTACCGTAGACTGATGAAGATGAGCACATCGGTAACACTTGCCTTTGTGGGAAACCTTTGGTCGCTGGTTGCGATTTTGCTTACCGCGAGCGTCGACAAAAAGTGAAGCATCACACCGCAATCCTGCGGCTATTTCAGAATTCGATCTCAATGAGGTAGCTATTGACTGGGCGGCAGACCCATAAGAAAGATGGGGCTAACATGGTGGCGGGACCTGTTGATACGTAACCAGACGAAGCAATGCCTTGACGACCGCTAGGCCCATAAATACTGGTTCATATCGTTTCGTAAGACCAGGTGATACCGATTTCAAAGGACTTAAAATCCGTTGACCGCTAACGAAATCAGCGGCGCTCCCCAAGGGCAAGCGCGCGTCCATGAAAGGTCCAATAAGCATTCCCGTGAGTCCTTCAAATGCGGTAAGTGCTATCCATGCCGCTAAGTTTCATCGAATTACAGTAGATTGCTTCTCTTTCACGGCGGCGACACGGGTTCGACTCCCGTACGGGACGCCAATTCTTTCAATCACTTACGAGCGCTTACCATTCGCGCGCGTCCAGAAACGTCCATCTAAGGTCTTTTCGTCAAACGCGTGAACCCGTCGTTGCTCCAATCTTCGCTCCCGACACTATGGTGAACGAAGAAGAGGCCTTCAGGATCGTATTTCGCTTTGATCGCACGAAGCCTCGAATAATTTTCCCCCCAATAAGCCTTCTGCCACGAAGCATTGAAGTAATTACTTTCCGAAACGTACGAACCGGCGTCGGGAGCAAGCTCGCGTAACTCGGCGATAGCCAGATCAATCTGATGCGCGTTCCGGCGGACGGCGGTCGTGTCCATCGCGGGCCGCGCCAGACCCGGATAGGGCGGTCGCTCGCCATCGGCGATGATCACCAGAACAAAAGCTTCAAATGGAAGTATTGAATTAGCCGCCCTTTGCGGCCGAGGGCAGCGCCAGCCAGGTTCAGAAGGACAACACAGTCCCCGCAGCGTCGTCATCCCAGGACGCGGCGAGCACCGTCAAGACGCTCTGAATCAGATTAGTCGCACCGCTGCCGACGAAGTCGCAGCCGAGCAGTCGTCCCGTCGTCGCGATTGGAAAAGATTCCGGCATCGGGGGATGGTCAAAAAACGTACCCGGCGCCGATCGGCTCGCCCGTGGGGCTCGGCATCGCGACATAACAACAACACTTAGCCGGCTGATTCCGCACACCGCACCTCGCTAAAGTCAGGCACAGTGCACATGAGCCTCTGGCGCGCCAACCCGTCCGGCTGTGACGCCGGATACTATGCGTGCAGATCACGGCTGTCAAGGGGGAGAAAGTTGTTGAAATTATTAGTGGCCAGGGACGGAATCGAACCGCCAGATACTGGCGAACGCTGGGGTCAGACAATGGGGTCAGGCCGGCGATTTGCGATTCTTCGGTAACTCTTACGGAAGTAATTGGCTGCTGATTGAGAATCGCAAATTTGCCTCACAACATCTTCCCCAACCGTTCCATCGGCAGGCGCAGTGAGCGTTTGGTCTTCAACAAATCCGCCCAGAGGTCGCCGACGTTTGCTACGCGTTGGGCCATGTTGCGAATGGTGAAAGTTCGCGGCGATACCTCGCCGCGTTCTACTTCTTCCCAGGTGCAGGGGGCGGAGACGGGCGCGCCTGGTCTTGCACGAACAGTGTAAGCAGCGGCGAACGTGGCGCTGTAATCGTTGCGGCCGGTGTCGACGAGAATGCGGCCGCGCCGATCCACTTTGTGAAACTCGCGCGTCAGATTTTCGGGATCACGCTCCGCCAGTAACTTACCAACGCGATGAGCGAAGCGCGCGACTGTGCCGAAATCTGCCTTCGCGTCCAACGGCACTGCGATGTGAAATCCCTTTGACCCGGTGGTTTTGATCCAACTGGGTAGGCCCAACTCCTGCAGCAGCGCTCGCAGGTCGAGGGCTGCTCGGCACAACACGTCCAACTGACCTTTGTCAGCAGAATTGCGAGAGGGATCAAGATCAAAAACACAGATGTCGGGCTTGTAAAAATTCGGCGCACGCGAGGGCCATACGTGAATGGTGATGCTGTTCTGGTTCGCGAGCCACAACAACGATCGCGTGTCGGTGACAATCGGATGATTGACAGTGCCTTCGTTCTTTGGAACCTCGACGCGTTTCAGCCACTCGGGAAAACCTTTTGAGACGTCTTTCTGAAAGAACCCCGGCGCGCCGATGCCGCGGTGATAACGCTCCATCGTTACGGGCCGTCGCCGGAGGTGAGGCAGCATCACCGGCGCAATCGCTTCGTAGTACGACGCGAGCTCTCCCTTGGTGATGCCGTCTTCGGGAAAGAGGACTTTCTCTGGATGACCAATCACTCCTTTACAACCTCACGTGCATCCTTGCCTGTGCGTACGCCGAGCAAGCGCGGGTGGCGCAACTTTCCATGCGCCGTCCATTCAATGAAACCTACCTGGACCACGATCTCTGGTTTGACCCAATGTGCACGAACACGAGGCAGTCCAACACTCTTCGTAAACGGCGGTCCAGGAATTTCGATCTTGTCGAGTTGCTCGCGTAGCTCGAGTAGTAGTTTGGTGTCAAAGCCAGTTCCGATCTTGCCGGCGAAGACGAAGTCGTCGCCCTCGAAGTAACCAACCAAGAGGGCTCCCAGACCGACGCGCTTGCCTTGTGGATCTGTGAATCCGCCGACGACGAGTTCCTGGGCCAGCTCACATTTCATTTTCAACCAGTGTGGCGAGCGGCGATGTTCGTAAAGCGAACCGCGGCGTTTTGCAATCACGCCTTCCCAGCCTTCTCTTGCCGCGCGCTCCCAGGGCAACTCATCTGCAAGCGTTTCCACTCGATAAAGCGGCGACTTCAGCGGCAACTTACGCAAGATCTCAATTCGCGCTTCGAGCGGCAGCGAAGTTAGGTTGCGTCCATCGAGCCACACGCAATCGAACACGTGATACTTAACCGGTGCGCCGTGCCAGGTGATCTCGCCATCGAGAATCAATTGGCGGACGGGAAGATTCTTAACTGCGTCTGCGACTACGGGAATGTTTTGCGGAATACGGTTGCGTGAAAACAGTTTCACGTCGTTGCCATTTTTA
The DNA here is from genome assembly GCA_036559885.1 of Pyrinomonadaceae bacterium. GTDB lineage: Bacteria > Acidobacteriota > Blastocatellia > Pyrinomonadales > Pyrinomonadaceae > PSRF01. Next base: position 952 of record DATBSH010000459.1, on the reverse strand, counting down.
TAGGCAAGGAGCCGGATGCCGTCGAACTTTCGTTCGAAGAGCCACTCGTCTCCTGTGAAGCGATCCTGAGTGAGAGTGGCTGCCATTGGTGGAAGCCATTCGGGAAAGGGTTGAGTGTCGGAATTGGGCATTGATGATGGATCCTGAGGCGCGGGTAAACCACCCTCCCAACTGCAAACTACCGAATCCTCAAAGGTCCTAGCCTCAACTTGCAGTTCATGAGTGTTCACGCGGGGCCTGCTGATACTCACGACAAATCGTGGCCGTAACCTCTTGAGCGCAACCTCTCTCTTCCCTCCTGAGGAAAAGTTTATCGCGTGATGTTAATACTGTCGCCGTTCAGTGCGTTACCGAGGATCGTCAAGCTGCTCTCGTGGAACGACGAATACAGAACCGGGGAGCGGTAGCGACCGGGTCAAACACTCAAGCAGCGTTGGGTCATACGTTTTGCCTGACTCGGATGTAGTTTGAGTCCAGCACCCGGTCGCTACCGCTCTCGGTTCTGTATTCGTCCGGCTCAAGTACTTGATTTACAGGTTTTGCTTAGCACTCCATTCTTCGCTCATTCGTTGGTTGATTCAAAGAGGGATCGTTGTGATCCCTAAATCCGTGCGCCGGGAGAGGATGGCCGAGAACTTCGACATTTTTGGTTTCGAGCTTGAGGACGAGGATATGAAAGCGATTCGTATCCTCGATACGGCGACAAGCCTCTTTTTCGATCATCGTGATCCCGCGATGGTGAAATTCCTCAGCGAGGCAAAGCGAAATACATGATAACGAAGTCGGTTGACCGTTTTCGGCACTCGCGACGCGCGTCCATTAAAGGTCCAATAAGCGCTCCCGTGAGTCCTTCAAGTGCGGTAAAGTGCTATCCATGCCGCTACGTCCCTTGAAATTCCAATAGGTCGCTTCACTTTCACGGCGGCGACACGGGTTCGACTCCCGTACGGGA
>DATBSH010000458.1:0-27475 GCA_036559885.1 Pyrinomonadaceae bacterium | reverse complement strand
AACAAAAGCTCCCGAATCTAGCCCATTGATCCTTTTAGGTATCGGGCTTCTCGGCTTAGCCAGATTTATTCGCCATAAACGATAAAAATTCACATCTTGCTAAGCCAAAAAGACCGAAGTGTTCGAACGATCAAAAAAGGGATGCGGATTCCGTAACCTCTGTTGAGCACGTGAAGTTTTTAAAGCGGTGGCTGTCGCACAACTGTTCGAACATCTTTATTATCTCTCAGTCCCGCAAAACTCGACATGTCTTAGGGATACAGCTAGGGGACGTCGTTGACTAGCTAGAATTACTCCGACAGCGGGCGGACCATTCTGATTCTTTGGAGTAGATAAGTACCAGCTATTTTACCTTGGGTACATTTCCTAGCACTGCTGAGTCGGGGGTTTGCTCCGACTTAATACGGCCACTGAAGCTTTCAGTGCGAATGCGATCGAAACACCACGACGCCTAACCTTTATGATGGTGAAGATTCCGAACCCGGAGAAGCGGTATGTACAATGCTCATTTTAAGTTCCGTGAAGCGCCATTTTGCGTGACGCCCGACCTGCGCTTTTATTACGCCAACGCGCTTTATCAGGAGGCCTGGGCCACTCTCCGTTACGGCATCGAGGCACGCAAGGGCTTTATTGTAATTGCCGGTGAAGCGGGTACCGGAAAAACTACTCTGCTCAGAAAAGCCATGCACGCTTTTGGCTCCAACATCAAGACAGCTTACATATCCAACACTCTGGTCGGCCGCACCGACTTGCTTCGTCTGATGTTGACCGATCTCGGGTTAGCGGGTTCCACAGAGGACCGGTCGGCGATGATCGAGCGCTTCACTCATTATTTAATCGAACAGTTTGAGAAAGGAAATATCGTCGCTCTGCTGATCGACGAGGCGCAAAATCTGACGCTTGAGACATTGGAAGAGCTGAGGTGTCTCAGCAATCTGGAAACCGACAAAGACAAGCTCCTGCAAATAGTTTTGGTAGGGCAACCTGAGCTTGAACAAAAATTGGATCAACCGGAACTTCGTCAACTGAAACAGCGTGTGGTGCTGCGCTGCCGGCTCAAACCGGTTGCACGCGACGAGGTGGAATCCTACATGGATTCGCGGCTCCAGATCATTGGCCACAGGAGCGAGGATCTGTTTGACCCTGATGCCGTCGAAAAGATTGCGTTTTATTCGACTGGAATTCCCCGCCTCATCAACATTATCTGCGATAACGCGCTATTGACTGCTTATGCCCTGTCCGCGCGAAAAGTCAGCGGCGCTATGATCGACGAAGTTGCTGAGGATCTACAGCTTGGCCAATCGCGAATGGAACAAGACGTTCGCGCGCAGGCGCTCATAAATCCGTTTGAAGAGAACAGAACGTTCGAATCTGTACCGGCACAGGAAGACGATCTCACGACAAAACAGGAGCCGCTATTCAATGATTCCACCGATCGTCCGCCGGCCGGCCAAATCTTTGGCTTTCTCGGCCCCAACGGCGCGGGCACGGCGTTCGGATGGATGCTTTCCCTGGTGGAACGGGGGCGCGCGGCCATGCGGCGCCTCGAAGAGATTCTCGCAACGACGCCGGCTATCGCGAGTATGCACAAAGAATCGATATCCTGCGATAGGGCGTCCCGCCACTGGTTCAGGCCGATCATTGGCACGAGGGCGGCCGTCGTCCTACTGACTGGTTTAGGCCTTTTCCTTTATTCACATGAATGGAGATTTTCCGGTTCCGGCTCCCGTAGCGATATTGTGTCGCCCCTCGACAGTGGACCGAAAATGAATCAGTTCGACTTGGCCGCATCTGCGGTCGAAGCGAAGACTTCCACCAAAATTCCTCAGCCAACATTACCCGCACCTCAGATTCAGCCATTATCACTGCCGGATCAGAATGCCTCCCGTGCACAACTGGAAGAAGCAACCAATGTCTCGGCTGGGGAAGAGATTGCGACCGAGCAGCAGGCCTCGCCAGGGCCGATTGCGTCTGATGTCAAAAAAGCCCAACGGTCTCTGCGCGGCGACAAACAGAAACCCGCGTCCAACAGCGCAAATTTGCGTGTCATAGGAGCTTCATTCGTGCGGTCCAGGCCTACCGCGAATGCGGAAATCATCGCGACCCTCAGACCCGGCACGCGCATCCAGATCACGGGTCCGACGGGAGAGTACTACGGAGTCCGCTCTTTAGGAACGAAGACGATCCGCGGCTATGTTCATAAAGAGGACGCATTCTTTGAGCGAAAGAGATAACCTTAGTAAAATGCAACTAACTGACGAGACCTTCACATCGCATTGAGGAATTGGTGTCTCTAAGAGAGAGCAGGAACGAGAGCCGTCGCTCGGAAGGTAAACAGACGAAACCTTTCCCAATTGCTCTTCCCGCCGCGCGCAAAGAACTGTGGCCTGCTAGCCCATTAATACGATCGGCCTTTCCCAATGCGGTCTTTTCGGGGCTGTTACCTTTGCACCTCGCCTCCTCTTCTGCCTACGCATCAATCAATCTGTTACCAGACTGACTGCAAGGCTGAATTCCAGGCCCGTGGCTAGCGGTTACCTGGGCAGGATTCGCACCTTCAAGATTACGCGGCATTGCCAAGCCGCTGCTACTGGGTGACCCTGTCTGAATTCTTCTTTTTTCATCTTCCTGCTGCCATCATTGCTGGCCTATCGCAGGGGTTCAAAGTGCCTCGGCTGCTTAGCAAGCAACACGCGGAGTTTCTGATACAGATCCACCTTTTCCGCCTGAGATAGCTCAGGGCCAGAATCACTCCAATCGCCTAGACGAACTTGGGGATCACGCCACCTCCAGATGACCTCTGAATCTATCCGCGACAGTCCTGTTGCCTGATTATAGATGATAGGAATGTCCGCAACCCGACGAATGCGGTCGCCAGAGTAATACCGAATAATGTCATATCTAATCATGTGGTAGAGGCCAGAGCCATCACTAAACCGATGAGACGAGCGAAAGATTGTGTTGTAGATGTCTCGGGCTAAATTAAGCATTATTTGTAGATTATTGGAATGTTTCTCCAGTTAAGTATTGGCAACTCAATTTTTGTGGCAATTTCACCAGCTCCCCGAATCACTGCTTGTACCGTACCGGAAGCATTGCCCACATATGTTGCAGATGCAATTTTCCATATCGGCTGCGGAACATGCACGAGATTATTCGCTACCAAATCCAGTAGACCTCCGATAGGCGTTTTGTCGAGCGTTAAACCCAAAGCTTGAGCTTCCGCTTTAGCACCCTGTTTATATCCCTGCCAAATTACTGAATTCGCAGCGCCGTTTAGCCCCGCACTCCAGATTAAGCTACCCCCGACAACCACGCCCGTGTACTTACCGGCAGTGTACGATGCGCTACAGTAATCAACAATATCTTCAGAACCAATAGTCTCAAGCAGCAGTTCGCGCAAGACTTGAGATAAGGGTACAGCTCGACGACCTAAAAGCCTCTCGGTCAAGTTCCATGTGTTCATGTATCCACCGGATAAATAGTCACCCATTCCCGCAGAATAATTGGAAAGGTTGGTCAACCAATCGAGTCCGAAAGAATCGACACGACCGACTGGATTACCGTCTCCATAACTATAGAAGTTAATACCACCGCCAAATCCTTTCGGATCTTGGCTATTAAACCGGCCAACATCTGGCTCATAGTACCTTGCTCGATAATAATATGATCCAGTTTCCGTATCTAATTCCCGACTCGTATATCTGTACGGTTGCACAAAGTTCGGATCCAATTGCGACTCAATCTTTCCGAAAGACGAATACGTGTACCGCTGCACTACCGTACCCAACGGGTTCGTTAACTCCGTGATCGAGCCAAGTCCATCTGCATGGTAGAAGAAAGACTGACCGTTCTTCTCCATGATTACCGGCTCGTCGATACCGGGCCCGTGGGTGTAGCGGGCGACAATCGCATTCGAGCCGTTGAGTTCAAGCAAAATGTCTTCATTGTCGTAAACGTATCGGCTGACCGTCGTGCTGCCAGCGATTACGTCCTTTTCGACTCTTCTCCCTAGACCGTCGTACTTATAGTTGGCCGTGTTACTTGGCGAGACCACGCGGACCAGTTTGTTTTCGGCGTCGTATTCGTACGTCGTGACGGCTCCGCCGACTTTTGCTGTCTTATGCGTCATGTTGCCGTTGTTGTCGTACTGATAAATGAAGTTAGCATCTTCGTTTAGTTCATTGGCTGCGTTGAAGACTGATGATCCGTTCTGATTGGAGTCGGTCCGGTTTCCGACTGGATCGTAATTGTACGTTTCCAGCGGATTCGACGGCAGTGGGTTAGTCGCCTGAATTAACCGATTCAACGTGTCGTACGTGTAATCGTGCATGCCATCGCGGCTGGTCTTGCTCTTTCGATTTCCAACTTTGTCGTAGGTGTAATCGAACGAGTTTATCGTCGTTGCTCCGAATTGATGCGCCAGACGCGTCAACTGCGAGGCCGTATCGTAACTGTAGCTCGTCACCACGCCATTGGCGTGCGTCATCGACGTTCTACGACTCAGCGCGTCGTAGGTAAAGGATGTGACGTGACCTTTGTTGTTCGTGATCGACGTCAGGCGATTCAAAGCATCATAGCCGTACGTCGTAAGCCCCGTCGGATCGATCATGGACACTCGGTTGCCGTTTAGGTCATAGGTGTAGATAGGATCCAAATCGTCCAATTTTGGCTTTTCAATTTCCGATTTGGGATTTGAAGACACCGGTAAGAATTCGGATGCACCGGTGCCGGCGGAGGCCACGTGCGTTAGTGCGAAAGGCTTGAGTTTCCCTTCTGCCACCATCGCGAGGTAGAGATTCTCCGAATTTTCGAATTTGGAGAATTGAGTTTTGAGGATTGCAGAATCGAAGAGTCGGCGTTCCGCAAGATTTGCAGTGGACGCCATTCGAATAGCGACGTCTGGCACCAACTCGGTCTCAGTGCTCGCTCGCTTTATTAGCGCTTCTTCGCCAGTCGGGGCCAGCATAGCGGTTTGCTGCTGAATATGAACCGTACCATTCTGACCGTTCGGGCCTCCTGTGCCTCCCGTGGCCGTGACGTTAGCGAGATTAAACCCGGCGTTATTCTGGTAGTAGATCGCCACCCTCCCGCCTCCGCCACCGCCGCTGATCTGAAACGCTTGGGATCCACTAGCATTGATCGACCCACTACCCGAAAGCGTTCCAACGTCGATCCGTATTCCTCCCCCGCTACCTCCGGCCACACTTCCGCCGACTTCCGCCGGACCAGCGTTAGCTCTTATCGCTCCATTCAGCGTGAGTGTGCTCGCCGCAATCCGGATGAGACCGCCTCCATTTCCTGCCGGTACGCTAAAAGTTCCACCACCGCTTCCAGGCTCGTTCGGATTTGTCAGGTTACCGTACACGGGGTTAGGCGTTCCACCTGCCGTAGCGCCACCTAGTCCTCCGTAACTTCCACCGGCTCCCGAAGTACTGCCTAGTTGGAATCCTAACGTCATCCCACGCGAGCTAGGATTCCCTGGCCGCCCCGCCCCCAGGAAACCAAATCCGGTTGCGTCAACCCGGCTGGTTGAATCGATTGTGAGGCTATCAGTGTGGAGATCTACCTTAAACGTAGCCGATACTGTTGTCGGGAGGTGTGTGAGAACCGCATTGGTGGTCAGAGTTGTAGTATCGGCTATGATTCGATTTCCAGAAGCAAATTCACCACTCGTGGCTATCTCCAAAATTCCTGTCAGGTTCAGCGTTCCATCGTATCTCGCGCGAGCAGCGCGCCGCACACGGAAATTGTTCAACGTGACTGTGCTGGTAGTTGCGCCAGAAATTGGTGTAGAAAGTGAACTCACCGCTAGATTGTTATTATCAATGATGAGCTCACCACTCTCTCTTCCAGGTCCTTGTAAGTAGAGCGTTCCAGCACCACCGTTAGTAGCGGCACTACCAACAGCACCAAAAGCCGTCACATTGCCAAAGTTAAATGCCGTGGCGTTCTGATAATAAATAGCGATTCTCCCTCCACTGCCGCCACCACCACCGTTCTGAAAACCTGGGTCCCGTTTGCACTGATCGACCCCGTGCCTGAAAGTGTCCCGATGTCCAATCGAATTGCGCCACCGCTCCCGCCTGATACACTACTTCCAACATCGGCTGCCCCACCATCGGCTCGTATCGCGCCATTGAGCGTAAGTGTTTGCGCAATGACGCGAACCACTCCTCCACCACTCCCAGCCGGCACACCGAATGTTCCTCCACCACTTCCAGGTTCGTTTGGATTCCGAAAATCCCCATATACTGGGTTCGGAGTCCCGCTAGCGGTTGTACCCCCTAAGCCTCCATATCCACCCCCAGCACCCGGCGCACTCCCCTGCTGAAAGCCTAATGTCATCCCATTATTGCCAGCATTGCCAAACCGTAGAGCTCCCGGAAATCCACGCCCGACCGCATCAATTCGGCTCGTCGCGTCAATCGTAATAGTGTTGGCGTTGAGCTCGAGCTTATTCACTATTGGCGGAGCCGGTACAAAGTGGGCAAGAAAGCTGCCACTCAGCACATTTACCGTAGGTGCATTGATAGGCTGCAAAGTAAGAAGTCCGCTGTTTCCGCTAACCTCCAGTGTAGTTGTTATGTTCAACGAGCGAATCACTCCAGACCGCGCACCACGCCGAACGCGTAGATGCGTTAGTGCAATGTCGCCAGTAGTGGGTGTCAGCACAGCAGACACAACTCCGGCGACATCCAGATTGTTGTTGTCGATGACAAGTTCACCGCTCTCTCTTCCAGGACCCTGGAAGTAGACCGTTCCCGCGCCACCGTTCGTTGCGGCACTACCAACACCACCAAAGGTAGTCACATTGGCAAAGTTGAACCCCGTGGCGTTCTGATAATAGATCGCAATTCTCCCTCCACTACCCCCACCACCACCATTCTGAAACCCCTGAGTTCCATTGGCGGCAATCACTCCGCTACCAGAAATTGTACCGGCGTCGATCCGAATTCCCCCGCCGCTACCTCCAGAAACACTACTGGAAGGCTCTGCCTGACCGCCGCTCGCGCGGATCTGGCCATTGAGCATAAGTGTCTGCGCAATTATGCGAATCAATCCACCACCGTTACCTGCGGGTGAGCCAAAGGTCCCTCCACCACTTCCAGGTTCATTCGGATTTCTAAAGTCCCCATATACAGGGTTCACAGTTCCGTTTGATGCGGTTCCGCCCTGGCCACCGTAACTTCCGCCCGCACCCGCACTGCTCCCCTGCTGAAAGCCTATTGTCATACCGTTGTTAGGAAATGGGTTTCCAGGACGCTGGGCGCCCAGAAAACCACGCCCCGTAACGTCTATCCGGCTCGTGGCGTCTACCTGTAAGGTGCCGGTAATCGTGATATCGAGTTTATTCAGCTTGGTCGCAGTCGTCGGATCATGTTGCAGGACAGCGCCATTGAGTAGGGTCATATTCGCAAACGTGTGAGCGCCGTTGACTGTTAGGCTTCTACCGTTGACCTGGAGCGTTTTGCCATCAAACTGAAAATTATTCTCACCAATGATGGTATCGACGTTGATAGGCACCACAGAATCCGACTGGGCAATTTCCGTGGTGGACAGGCTAGAGACCAAACGATTCGCCAAGTCGTACTGATTGAGGACGTTGGTAACCGGGTTGTTAACACTTCGCAAATTTCCAACCGAATCATACCCGAACGTAGTAACTTGCGGCCCAGTCTCCATCGACGTCGGCGGACGAGATTTGCTGGTAAGACGATTTAGTGCGTCGTAGTTGAACGTGATCGTCTGGCCATTACGATTCGTGCTCGAAGTCAAGTTGCCGTTGCCGTCATAAACAAAAGACTCCACGAGCCCCAAAGGATTGGTCGCCGAAGCAAGACGATCCAGTGCATCGTATGTAAAAATTGTAAGTTGACTCTTCGCGTCTCGAACCTGAGTCAAATTACCTTTGCCGTCATAACGATATTGCGTCAGATTCAGACCTGCATCCAAGGCCGAGATAAGACGATTTCGCGGATCATACGAAAACTCATAAACGCGATTTTCAGAGTCAGTGGACCGAAAAACGTTACCTGCGCTGTCGTACGCTAACGTAGTTATGTTATTTCGCGGATCAATGGTCGTGAGCAAATTGCCGCGCGCGTCATACGTAAACCCCGTAGTATTCTGCACCGAACTACCAACTGCGGATATAACCGACGCGATTAGTCCGCGTGCCTCGTAGGTCATCTGCGTTCGGTTGTTGAGCGCGTCGACGATCTCAATCGGATTTCCCTTGATGTCGTAGTTTATAGTCGTGGTGTTACCTTTGGGATCGCGGATAGTTTTAACCTGGTTGAAGTTCGGCTCGTACGTGAATGTCGTTGTTGCGCCCATGGGATCGATCGTGCTTAGGAGGTTCCCTTTTGAGTCATAAGTCATCGTCGTCATCGCATTGTTCGGCCGCACAATGCGCGTCGGCAAACCGTTGGCGTCTCGTTGGATAGTCGTCACTTGGCCCAACGTATCCCGCTGCGAAATAACTTGACCAAGAGAATCGAGCGTAAAGAAATGCGAATTACCTCTACCGTCTGTTAATGACACTGATGCATTTTCGCTTGTAACAATGGGAGCAGGGTTAGTTGGGCTACCCTGACCTATACCCGCATTGGGCAGTCCCTGAAGTTTGGCCGAAACCAACGATCGCGTTTCTCCGCCCGGACGCGTCGATTGGGCAAATCTTCCGGCAAAGTCATAAACATAAGTGGTGCTATTTCCTAGTTCGTCGGTTGCCCTGGTCATTCGCCCGATAGCGTCGTACGCGTAGCTCACAAAAGTGCTGTCAGGGTTGGTAATACGAGTAAGGTTTCCGACCGAGTCGTGTTGGAACTGGGTTTGTCGACCAGCGGGGTCAGTGATTCTTTGCAGGCTACCATTTGCATAGCTGAGCGTCGTAACCAGCCCCACGGGATCCGTGATTGTTAGCAGCCGGTCACTTCCGTCATAACCGTAAGTCGTTGTGTTATTGTTTCTGTCGACCACGGAGGTTTGAAGTCCCTGGCTATTGAAATTAATCTTCGTCCCATCCTTGAATGAACGGGTGTAAGTACCATCAGGATTGCGTATTAAAGTTGAAAAATCTCGAGCGGGAGAAGCAAATGAATCCGGTCCACCAGAGAAAAATAGAGCAGTCTCGTCGCCACCGGTGAGAAGAACTCCGCCACCAGCTTGCGGGTGAACCTGCTGAATTTCCGTAAGCGCCCAGCCAGCGCCAAAGGGACTGTTTTTTCGATTGACCACGATTGTATTGCCGTTGGCGATACCGCCAATGGAAGAATTCGGATAGTTACTGAATACAGTGAGTTCGTATGAATATCGTCCGGTAATGAGATTTGATGCGTCAAACTGATGGGATAGACGCGAGTTCGAATCCAAAGACTCCGGAAGAGAACCGGCGTTGGTGAAAGCTTCGTCGCCTTGTTGCACCCCGCCTATTTTAAGTCTAGTCGAAAACGTGCCTGGAACTGCGGCACGGGCGCTAAGGGTTGTATCCGCTGAAATGATCGGCTTGGGATCAGCAGTTACGGAGCTGTAGGTTAAAGAAACACTTCGGCTTTGACCGAGCGACCGATAAGAAGGCAACGAGTATGTTTGATAGAGGCTGCCTTCCTCCAAATTGGCCTCGGACCCGACCGGTGTTCGGCACGATCCACAAAAATTGTTGCCCTCATTTGCTACCGGTGTCGGACTCGATGCTAACGGGAAATGCCATGCGCTCGCAACGACGCCGCCTTCCACCGTGATAAAGGTTTGGCCGTCTGCAGAAACCGCCATCTTGCCAACGACGTTGAATTTGCCCGTGTCAGGACTCAACGACCAGAGATTGAGTTCGTTGCCCGGCGTCATGCCGTCGGCATTGGGGAAAGTAATACGCGCGGGAGGATTGAAACGAATTCCCGCCGGCTGAATGGTGACCGCCATGCCAGGGCGGAGTTCTTCGGGCCGTGATTCCGGGCGGCCATAATCAGGTACCGGGTTGATCGACAGCTTGCCCGTAAACGGCGTACCGTCGGGGTTGGTTGCCGAGCCACCGATAATTTCCACCTCGACGCCGGGAAGACTGGGGTTGGTGACCACCGTATTGAGTGTCGGACTAACCGGTACTTCTGCTTCGACATCGACATCGGGCAGCGAAATCGATGAAGCAAGATCGTTGAGCACGCCGTCGATTAATTCGACCGCAACCGCGAGGATCGCGTAGACACCGAGATTGGCTTCGCGGCCGTTGACAATCAATTGCTGGGTACCGGACGGTGTTCCTGTAATAGTGAAAAAGCCATCGTTTCCAGAAAGAGCCGTGTGGCCGCTCGACTTTACGGTCACTCTGACGTTTCCGAGCGGTGTCTGCGCGAGGTTAACAAGGCGGCCCCTAACGCTGGTGGTGCCACCTGGTGGAGGATTTGGAGCCGTGATGGTGATAGTTTCGGAAGCAATATTGCTTCCCGAGCTGGCCGAGAAAGTGAGATGATAACTTCCCACCTGCGTCGTGCTCGGCCTGAAAGTGAACACACCCGTGCTCGCGTTGAAGGTCGCATTGGTCATCAACGGCAGAGGCGCGACATAGAGACTCACCGGGGAACCCGTGCCGCTCGTGGCTGACACTGTGAAAGTCAGCGTTTCGCCGAGATTGACGGTCTTGTTCCCGATCGGGTTGAGAACCAAACCGGAACTAATCGTCGCTGTCGTTTGCGAAGTGCCGCTGGCGCCGAATGAATCGGTCACGGTCAAAGTGACGGTGTAGGTGCCGGACGTGCTGTAAGTATAAGTCGGACTGGGACCGCTCGCTGTGCCACCTTCGCCAAAGGTCCATGAGAACGTGATGGGATTGCCGTCCGGATCGGTGCCTGAGCTTTTGAACTGAACCGGCACACCGACGCTGCCTGTGTACGGACCACCGGCATTGGCCGTGGGCGGACGGTTTACTTGGATCATGGTGACCGAGACCGTGGCGGGGGCGCTTGTAGCTACGTTGTCAGTAGCGGTGAAAGTGAAACTATCCGGTCCGAAGTAATTCGCCGCCGGCGTGTAGCTGACTGTCGCCGTGCAGGTCACTCCTCGGCCCTGGGCGGTGCAATTAGGCGAGCCGACGTTGCCAAGCGATCCATGGCTCGGTGGAGTGGCGATGTTGAAGCTCAATGTTGCGCTGTCGATATCGCTGGCGGTTAGAGTGATAATGACTGGCGTATTCTCATTGGTGCTGACCGACTGCGACTGCGCAACCGGAACATCGTTAACCGCGATAACATCGACATTTACCATCGCCACGTTGCTGTAACGGGTGCCGTCGAAAACGCGGTAGGTAAAACTGTCGGCGCCGTTGAATTCGTTTTGCGGCGTGTAATTGAACGAGCCGTCGGCGTTGAGTGCAAAGGACAACGCGCGTGTCGGGCCGCTCACCAGGACCGCGGTCGGAGTCGTCAGCAACGCAATACTGTCATTGCCGAGAACACCGGGAGCTGAAACAGTTCGTGCCGCGTCTTCCTTGGTGTTCTCTGTATCGTTCTTCGCTACCGGGAATGTATTCGGCGCGATCACGGCAATGGCGACCATAGCGATGTTGCTGTCGCTGGTGCCGTCGTTGACCTTGTAAGTGAAGCTGTCCGTGCCGGTGAAGTTAGCTGTGGGCGTATAGTCGAAGGAACCATCCGGATTGAGTATGAACGATGCCGCGTGGCTCGGGCCCCTGAGCAAAATTGCCGTTCGGCCGGCGAGCGGAGTATCAAGGTCGTTATCATTGGCAAGCACACCAGATAAGGGAACGTTAAGGGTTGTGTCCTTTTCGGTATTGTAAAAGTCGTTGGTCGCAATCGCAGCGTTATTCGCCTGAAGTACAGCTATAGTGACCGTGGCTTCGTTGCTATCGTTACTGCCATCGTTGGTTTTGTAGATAAAGCTGTCCGTGCCGGTGAAGTTGATCGCAGGCGTATAAGTGAAAGAACCATCCGGGTTGAGTGTAAAATTGGCCGCGTTGGTAGGGCCGTTGACGAGTACTGCGGTCAAGCTGCTCGCCTGGCTATCTAAATCATTATCGTTGCCGAGGATTCCTGGCGCACCGACGCTCAACACCGTATCTTTGTCCGTATTGTAGAAATCGTGCGCAGCGACGGCTGGGTCATTGACCGAGTTGACGGTAATGCTGACGGTCGCGACGTTAGAGTCCAGGCTGCCGTCGTTAACCTTGAACGTGAAACCACCCGAACCGCTAAAGTTTGCTGCCGGAGAATAAGTGACCGTCGCAGTGCAGTTGGTGCCGGCTCCACTCGCCACGCAATTGGGTGTTGAAATCGCGCCGAGGGTTCCGTTGGTCGGATTGATGACAGCACTAAAGCTCAAAGTCGAATTGTCGACGTCGCTTGCACCGAGGGTAATTACAACCGGCGCGTCTTCATTCGTCACAACCGTCTGGCCGTTTGCGATCGGAGCGTCATTAACGGCATTAACGACAATGGAGATAGTGGCGACGTTGGAATCCAAAGTTCCGTCGTTCGCTTTGAAAGTGAAGCTATCCAAGCCATTGAAGTTAGCCGCCGGAGTGTAGTTAACGGTCGCCGTACAATTGGAGCCGGCTCCATTGGCGACGCAGTTGGAAGTTGAGACTGCGCCTAACGTTCCGTTGGTTGGACCTCCAACGATCGCGATGCTTAGGCTTCCGCTGTCAACATCGCTGGCGCTGAGCGTGATGCTGACCAGCGTATCTTCATTGGTCATCGCCGTGGCGTTATTCGCGACCGGCGCGTCGTTCACGGCGCCGATGGTGATGGCAGCCGTTGCGATATTTGAATCGAGACCGCCGTCGTTTACTTTGAAGGTGAAGCTATCCGTTCCGTTATAATTAGCTGCGGGAGTGTAGGTAACTGCAGCGGTGCAGTTAGAGCCCGATCCATTGGCGACGCAGTTGGGTGCTGAAATCCCGCGGAGCGTTCCATTGGTCGGGTTGGCGACAATGACGAAGGTCAAGTTCGAGCTGTCCACATCGCTGCCGTTGAAAGTAATGACCACGGGTGTGTCTTCGTCGGTGGAAACACTCGTATTATTTGCCGTGGGCGCATGATGGGTGCCTACGGCCGTGATGACGACCGTTGAAGGAGCGCTAGCAAATTGCCCGTCATTTACAACAAGTTGGAATATGTATTGACCGGCCACAGGCGGAGTGAATGACGGCGTTGAAGTGTTTGCGCCACTAAAGGTGATAGAGCTTCCCGCCGGCTCAGAGACGATGGTCCATTGATACGCCAAGGGAGCGCCTTCCGGATCGCTACTCTGGGTGCCGTTCAAGGTAACAAGTTGGTTGGTTGATACGCTCTGGTTGGCGCCGGCATTAGCAATCGGCGGGGCATTGGGAAATTCGAAAGCACCGGCATCGAAGGCTGGAGATCGATCGGTGTTGCCGTCTGCGGGCCGAATTCCTTCGATCACAAAGTCGGCTTCGAAAATGGGATTATAAGATGGATTAAAGCCGAGGGTGCGCGGGTCCATGCCGACGTCGATCGCAAGCGAATTCGGTTTGAGACTAAAATCATCGTCCGCCGTGTTGGGCTGATTGTCGGGACCGTTCAGATTGCCAAACAAGTTGGCTGGGAGATCGCAGCCCGGCAGCGCGCCAACGCCTGGACCTTCATTTCCGAGCGGCGTGAAGTTGCTGGAATCCGTGGCGTCAAGTATTTGTGCGGAGATCTGTCCCTGGGTATTGGCGCAAACGAGATTGTTCAAAAGCTTGATTCCCGCGGGTTGCGGGGTGGTAGAGCTTTCTCTTCTGACTCCATAGCGACCGCCCGTGGTTCCGGTAATCGTCCCGTTGTTGTTGATGATGTTGTTGGCGAGCGTGATCGTGTGGTTGCGCGCGACATCAACGCCGTTCCACTGATTGCCGTAAATTGTATTGTTGATGATGTAATGAGGTCCGCCGTCGGCGTCGATGAAGGTGATACCATTACGACCGTTGGCATGAATAAGATTATTGACAATTAGAGTACGCGGGTTGCCACGGGCCACCGTAATACCGCCGTCACATGAGCTACTGCCGTTGCCGAAGATGCGATTGAGCTCGATATGGATATCCTGATTCTGATTGTTGCCACCGAGCAGCGATATTGCTTGGCTTCCGGTCCCGGTGATCGCTAGGCCCCTAACCGTAATAAATTTGGACTGCTGGAAGCGGATGGCATAGTTCCCTGTGCATGCGCCCGGCGAACCAGTCAGAACGACTTGTCCAGGTTGGGAGGCAGGGTCCGCTTCGACGATGATTCTGTCGACCTCGGCGGCTCCTTGAAAGTTGTTCTTGCCGGTGATCGAGAGTTGTTCAGGATATGTGCCCGCTTGGATCTGAATGACATTGCCGGGTCCGGCCGCGTTGATCGCTGCTTGAATAGTACTAAAGCAAGGACTCTGACCGCCGCACGTGGGGTCTGCGCGGTTGACATATAGGGATTGTTGCGCAATGAGAGGCGGAGGGACGAGGAGCCAGCCAAGAAGCAACAGAGATGCAAAACCTCGAAGTCTCTTCATCGGAACCCCCCGGATTCCACAGCGGAAATATTCGATCGAATTGGTTACATGGCAATAAAGTCTCGGCGTATACTAAAGTGAAACCTATGCTGTCAAGGGAATTTTTTGCAGATAAATAAAACGTTGAATCTGAACTCGTAGCCGTAGTAAGTCCGCCCGTTTCGAGGCAATTCGCCTAGCTCTGCGCGACCGTGGCTATATAGAAGGACAGAACATCGCTACCGAGTACCGATATGCGGAGGGGAAGCCCGATCAGCTGAGCTTGCGGCCGAGCTGGTCCGTCTCAAGGTTGATATCATCGTGGTAGCGGGAGGTGACGGTCTGATCCGGGCGGCCAAGAATACGACCAAGACGATTCCCATCCTTATGACGGGGGGCGGGTCCGATCCTGTCGAGGCAGGTCTGGTGGAAAGCCTTGCCCGTCCCGGCGGCAACGTCACGGGCATTACAACCTTAGCGGAGAACTAGGCGGGAAGCGTCTGGAGCTGCTCAAAGAAGCCGTTCGCAAACTTGCCCGTGTCGCGGTTCTCTATGATCCAACCAATTCGGGAGGCGCACGGCCGCCGCTGTCTAGGAGTGACGTTGGATACACCTGCTGTCAACTAAAGTTACGCTTTCCCTCGGTGCTTCAAACACAAATCGGCTGGCTCTCACAGAACTTTTGCCAATTCAATAACTTTCCACCAAATCGGCGCGCACTCTGATTTGGCATCACGGTTGCTCTTTGTTCCAGCCGGCAGAGATGCGCGCACCAGAGGATAAAGTGATCAAGCGAAAGAGATAATCCAAAACAGCCCGGCTAGTGAGACAAGGAGCGTGATGGCCGAGAATGGAGGCGTCATGAAGAAAATCAAAACTTGTTTGTCGGATCTGAACTTTGTGATCGGGTCAATCGTTGCAAGAGCGGTCGTTCTGACGTGTTCATTATTAGTCGCCGTGTGCGCGCCCGCAATGGCCGATGAGAACCAAGTTGACATTGAAGCGGAGCTTACAGCCTGTGCAAGTCCCTGCGTCACCGTACCCGGAGCAGAAGGTGAATTAGAGTATAAAGCAGAATTTCTTAATGATGGGATTACCGTCAAGGAGGTCAAAATCCAGGCGGTTGTAACGATTCCTGTTCCTAATATTCTCGGAATCGCAGCGACGAACAGTAGAGCCGCTGGTCTGGTCGTCATTGATTTAACTCGACTTAACCGGTCGAGCCAATTGGCCGAACCCTATGCTACATGTACGATGGTATTCAAAAAGGCGCAGGCAACCTCTTTGACATATGCATTGACGCTTTCGGCTAAGTTGAAAAAAGGCCAGTTTGTGGCGGACAAGAAATCACGCGGCTTTTGCGACATCGACCTCATAACGGCCGACGTGCAAACCGGTATCCCTGTTATTCAGGATGGTGATTTTGCTTTTGTCTCGGTAAACGACACCGATATCCTTTCTTCACTACCGAGGCCCATCGGGGACGGTTGCATTGAAGCTTGCTGCGGATGTTGGGATTACTAGCGGAAGCGTTCGTCGGCACCATCGGGCAAGGCTCGGGAGAACGCGGAGGGCCGTGATCAATGGGCTCCATGCGGTTTATGCCAAGAGGAATGTTGAAGTTCCCAGCATATGCTCGGCATCGGATTCGTCCGGTCCCCTGGAGGGCTGAGGAACTGAGCGGGTACGCTCCGCGTATAGTCAGCGAGAATACGGAACTTCTGAAACTGATCAACCAGCAGATTCAAAGCTGGACAAAGAGTTAGCGAAGAGCGGGACAGGAAGATCCCCAAGGGAAGAGATTGATGACTATTCCTGGAGTCGGCGCGCCGCCCATTACGTGGATAGAATTCTAAAAGGAGCCAAGCCTGCCGATCTTCCAGTCGAGCAGGCAACGAAGTTTGAATTCATCATTAGCAAGCGATCAGCAAATCCTAACGCTCTTCAAAGAAAGGAGGTGAAAACTATATGACGTTCAAGAAACAAGTGATCGGACTTGGTTTGGCCCTGCTATTAGCTCCCGCTGTCGGCCTCGCACAGGAGAAAATTGGTACAATTTCGGCTTATGATAAAGAGTCGAGAATGGTGACTGTAAAGGGCAAAGACTGGGAGGAGAAGGCGAAAGTCAGCAGTGAGGATGCAAAAAATAAAGCCGATTTGCTCAAAGAAGGCACTAAAGTCAAAGTCACGTTCGAGCACCGGAGTGGAGGAGACGTAAGACTCAACCTTATCGAACCGCGTTAGTCCGCTGACAAGTTTCATTTCCGACCATGGGGGGGAGGGGTGAGTCATATTCGCCCCTTCCCCCAAAATCGCCCGCCAATCAAACTAGCCTAGCCTCACGATTTACCCTACTCACCGTTTTCAGAGACCTCTCGCCCGTGCGATAGGGTCATTCTCCAGCTAGAATTTCCGTTCTCTTGAAATACCCGAGACGACCGGCGCGGCGAGCAACACGAGAACAAGGCCCAATTGCCGCGCCTCTTACCCCAAAACATTAACCGCGGAGATTGAATTGAATTCTCTTACGACTAAATTCTGTGAAATTTGACTGAAGCGTCGTACAGTTCCTGAGCCGAAACATAATGCGGCTCCATGTCAGGTTGACCGGAGTCTACTATTTGGCACTCGAATACGCGGCGCCGGCGAAGGACTTTGATGAAATTAGTAGTTCAGAGAATTTGCCGCGCGTAGATTCCGAGGAAATTGTCTCTGCCATCGAGAATAACAAATATCATGCCTGATCATCTCTTCCCCGATGAACGAAGCAATACCCTTTTAGGTTTTTTTCCATTCGTTCCAGTCTCGAGTTGTCGCCTTCGCCATAGCCAGGGCGGCATTGTGAAGCCAACCATCTGGTCGCTTTGCCAGATCGCGCTGGATCGCGGAAACCCTGCCACGACTACCAAGATGAATGTTGGCCGTTTCCCAGCCCATTGCGCGCAAGAGTCGATATTCGTCTCGCTTCTTAGGAAGCTCATCCATTTCAATCCGACAGCAATGCGGCGACAGGCGACGTGCGATCCAAGATCCCTTAACACTAACGAATGGGTCCTGAGCACGAACAACTTTGGCCAACATCGATGGATAGTAAATCGTATGTTGCCCGCTCAAGTTCTGTGCCCAAACATGCGCTGACGGCGCGAGCGCTTTGACTTCTCGCGCAATCTTGCCACCTGACCAATCTGCTATGGCCACAACTCTGAACCGTCCCAAGCTTCCTAGACCAGATACGCGCGAAAGGAGCTGGTAGGGCAACCTTGATTTCGGCATCACTTCGTCAAATATCTTACTTACACTTGCGGGGATAGTGCCTTTTGTTTTTTCTTGTTCCATCAGCTTTTGCCAGAAACGTCTAGGATTGCGCTCACTATTGAATGCCATCGCGCGTAGCTTCTGGTGATCCTCTTCGAGAACAAACGGCTCGCCTCCCGCTTTGAGTCCTTCTAGGTACCCTGAAAGGATTGCCTCGCAAGCCTCTTTGAGTCTGAGGGCGAGTCGATTCTCCGCAATAGCCAACTCCGCGCTGGTTGCGAGGCGGACGAGATCGTTCGTATACGGCAAGGGATAAGCTTCATCAAAGTCGTTGACGCCCCAGATTAGACGACCTTCGCTATCTCGCCACGTCCCAAAATTTTCGATGTGAATGTCGCCGATAGCCAACACTTTCGGCGCGGCCCTCAAGTCAAGACAAACTTCTGACCAGATTTGGGTCCAGCGATAAAAGGTTGCGCGAAGGAAAGCGAAGATCCCTTCCTTCATTAATGAGTGCTTGAGGGCAAGATGCTTTTGATTTAGAGGTGTGATGGTTTTCAACCATGCTTCGTGACGTCGAGTGGCTTCGACGATATTCAACTGACAACGCCTTTAAGAAATTCTAAACACTCACAAAGAAGAGACTAGCTGCCAAGGTTTAGTGATGAACGTGGTCGACCCGCTCGGAAATGTCACCAGTCAACTTATAGACGCTGCTGGCCGACGATTAAGCTCATCAGATCCTTTAGGTAATCTTACCAGATACGACTATAACGGCTTAGATCACGTAACTACTCTAGCCGACTCGCTCGCCGGCCAAACGACCTTTTCTTACGATCCAAACGGAAACCTAGCGGGAGTTGTAGATGCTCGATCGCAAAGTACAATCTATAGCTATAATAATATGGATCGGCTCCCTACCAGGACCGACCCGCTTCTGAGATCCGAAAGCTATCAGTATGATCTTAACAGCAACCGCACACAATTCACGGATCGGAAGAATCAAACTACTACTTATGCCTATGATGCGCTTAACCGCCGAGTAACTGCGACGTACGCGGATGACTCCACCACAACATACACTTACGACAAAGGCAATCGACTAACGCAGATCAATGATTCTATTACCGGAACCATCACCCGCGCCTATGACGGACTGGATCGGCTTACCTCTGAAACAACCCCGCAGGGCTCCGTGAGCTATACTTATGATGCTGCCGGGCGCAGTTGGTTGGTTGGGGTCAAATCTTTATCTTTGACTTCGCGCGCTCATCCTGCTACGGCTAAGCGATGGCCCGCCCGCTACGGATTCAGTATCCACACGCCTACTATCACGTTACCTGCCGGGGCAACGACCGGCGGTCGATTTACCGAGACGATGCCGACCGGGAGCTGTTTTTGGAAAGACTTAGAACCTCCCTGAATATTTATCAGGTGGTTCTGCATGCGTATGTGCTGATGGGCAACCATTTTCATATGATTGTGGAGACCCCCAGGGCGAATCTCTCCGAGTTCATGCGCCATTTTAATATCACGTACACCGGGGACTTTAACCGCCGTCACCATCGGGTAGGTCATCTGTATCAAGGTAGGTACAAGGCGATTTTGGTGGACAAGGACAGCTACTTGGGCGAGCTGAGCCGATACGTTCACTTAAACCCGGTGAGGGTAAAGCCTCATAAGGGGAAGAGCGTGGCCGAGCGGTGGCGGGTGTTGGAGAGATATGGCTGGAGCAGCTTGGTCGGATACTTGGAGAGAAGCCGGCGTCAACGCTGGGTGAGCTACGAGGAAGTGTTGGCCGAGAGCGGGGGATCGGCAAGGATGTATCGGCAGTTTATCGACGACGGGCTAAGAGAAGGCTATGAGACGCCATGGGAGCAAGTGACGGGGCAGGTGGCCTTGGCAAGGGAGGAGTTTGTTGCCGATCTGGGCAAAAGAGTGGGCTCAAGGACATCGAGGCGGGAGCAACCGTCGGTGAAGAGCTTTCAGAGGGTAGAGCCCGAGAAAGTATTAAGCATTGTAAGCCGAAAGTTGAAGGTCAAGCGAGAGGATTTGGTGCGGCGGCGCACGGGGTATCGCAATGAGCGAGCGATAGCGATCGATCTTTTATATCGCTACAGCGCGATCAATCAACGGGAAATCGGCAAGCGGCTCGGTGGGCTCGATTACAGCGCAGTGAGCCGGGAGCGCACGAGGTTAAGAGAGAGAATAAAGGTGGACCGCCGTTTGGAAAAGTCGCTCCGAGAGATCGAAGAGGTTCTTGATCAAAGATAAAGATTTGACCCCCCGTGTCAAGGCTCATGTCTTACGGGGCCGACCAAGCGGACAGCTACCGGCGTTTAGCAATCTACGTGGACAAAATCCTGAAGGGAGCCAAGCCCGCCGATTTGCCGGTCGAGCAGCCCACGAAATTTGAGCTGGTGATCAATCTCAAGACGGCGAAGCAAATCGGTCTCACGATCCCGCAGAGAGTGCTCACACGGGCGGACAAGGTGATCAAGTGAGCAAAGAAAGCGAAGCGGCGATGCTAGGATTGCTTGCACCTGCTGATTCCGCCTGCCTTGCCGCAATGTACGCGGTGATTCGGTCAGTCGTGATTTCCTTCGCCCGTGCATCCCCAAAGAGACAAATAAGGCTTAGTCACGTATTGCACACCAAAAACGCGCAAAGCTTAAAATTGTAAAGTCGTAGTCATGGGGACCGAGTTCATACGCCCACGAGATCGACGCCATCAATGAAATGTCCCACCGTTCTTTAGCGCATTCGGATCAACGGACAAAATCACCCGGTCTGCCTGACTCATGTATCGTACCGGGTGTTGTTACGCCTGCCACGGTAAAACTCTAGATAACTCCCGCGCAATTGACGCCTGTTCGTGGCGGATTATATAGCGGTCCGTCGCTTGCTCCACCGGATATCTGGAGAAACCCGAATGAAAATTCCGGAAGCCTGTCGAGATTCCTCCTCGTCGAAGATGAAGCCATATCGCGTACAGAGTGTGCCCGGCATTTCGAATACCCTGCAGGACAATACGATGTACCCGTGCCAACGCGGGGAAATATCGAGACTGATTCCTTCAATTCATTCTGATTTCGTGGAGGCCCGGACGAACCGTGACCAGTGTGCCTGCAAATAAGCAGCAAGCTTCCGCGGACCCGTCCCGGCCAACGGTTGTCGTCAGCGGCGATGGCGATCGCCTCGCGCTGGCGGGTGCTCTTGAAATAGTCACGCTCGCCGAAGCAAGAAATTCCCTGAAGAAATGGTCGAAGCAAGGACCTTCGCGCTCGCTTGATGTTGCCAAGCTTGATAGCCTCGACACACCGGGTGCGTTGTTCCTGTGCGGTCTTCGTGACAAGGGTGTGAAACTCACCGGCATCCGCGCCGAACACGAGGCGCTGCTCGATCTCATCTGCGGGCTCGATCTCAAGCCGTTGCCGAAAGTCAAATCCGTCCCCCGCTGGCGCCAGCTCGTCATCCAGCTCGGCAAAGGCGCGGACAACGCCTGGCACGACGCGATCGACATCATCACCTTTGTCGGCCGTGCGGCGAGCTGGACCGTTAACGCCCTGATTCACCCGGATTGCCTGCGCCCGGCTTCGATATCGCGGCATGTAGCGGAAACCGGCATTCAGGCGCTGCCCATCATCGGCCTGATGGCCGTCATGATCGCGGTCGTCATCGGCTACCAGGGCGTGGCCCAGCTGCGCCCCTATGGCGGCGAGGACTTCACCATCAACCTGGTGGCGGTGTCGGTATTGCGCGAAATGGGCGTGCTGCTCACGTCCATCATGGTAGCCGGCCGCTCAGGCTCCGCCTTCACCGCCGAAATCGGCGTCATGCAGACGCGGGAGGAAGTCGACGCGCTCAAGGTGATGGGCATCGAGCCCATGCAGGTGCTGGTGGTGCCGCGAGTGATCGCTCTGGTCATCGCCCTGCCGCTGCTCACGTTCTTCGCCGACATCATGGGCCTGATCGGCGGCGCCGCGATTGCCCAATCGCTGCTTGATGTATCGCCGACGCAATACCTGACGCGCTTGCCACAAGTCGTCGACGGCAGCGATCTCTTCGTCGGCCTGTTCAAGGCGCCGATCTTTGCTTTCTTCATTGCCATCATCAGCTGCATGCACGGGCTCAGGGTGAGCGGCTCGGCGGAGAGTGTCGGCCGGGAGACCACCCGCGCCGTGGTGAAATCGATTTTCCTGGTCATAGTGCTCGATGCATTTTTCTCCATCCTGGTCGAAAAGATTGGCCTATGACCACCCGGGCCACAGCGCATGCCGAGCCGATCCTTTCCGCGCGGGGTATCGTCAACCGGTTCGGCAAGCAGGTGGTACACGACAAGCTCAGCCTCGATATTGTGCCCGGCGAAATCATCGGTGTCGCCGGCGGATCGGGATCAGGCAAGACGGTGCTGCTCAAAACGCTCACCGGCCTGCACCAGCCGGATGCCGGCGAAGTCCTTCTCAATGGCAAGGCGGTTCAATCCATCGGCGCGGCGGAAAAGGCTTCCCTCATCGGCGTGCTGTTTCAGCAAGGCGCATTGTTTTCCTCACTGTCGGTGGCGCAGAACATCATGCTGCCGATGCGCGAACATACGGCACTGCCGGCCGAGGAGCAGGAACAGATCGCGGCGATGAAACTGGCGCTTGCCGGTTTGGAGGCAGACAGCGGCATCAAGTTTCCCTCCGCGCTTTCCGGCGGCATGGTGAAGCGCGCCGCGTTCGCGCGGGCGCTCGCGCTCGACCCGAAGATTCTTTTTCTCGACGAACCCACCTCCGATCTCGACCCGATCGCTGCGAGTGGCATCGACGCGCTGATCCGGCAGCTCAACGATAGCCTCGGAATTACCGTCGTCATCGTCACGCACGATCTCACGACGCTGTTTACCATTTGCGGCCGCATTGCCGTGCTGGTCGACAAGAAAATAACCGTCGACACGGCGGACAAGCTGAGGAAGTCCGACCATCCGTGGATTCACGAATTTTTTCACGGGCCGCGAGCGGAAGGCGCAATGACAGCAAGGAAGGCAAGCCATGGAAACTGACAAGCACTATTTCTTCGAGGGGTTGTTCATCATCGGTTTCTCCGTTGCCGCGGCATTTTTTGCCGTGTGGCTGGGAAGCACCGGCCGCCATGACGATGTGATGTACCGCATCCATTTCCCCGACTCGGTAAGCGGGCTCGCGGTCGGCGATCCGGTGAAATACCGGGGCGTCGATGTCGGCACGGTCAAGTCGATGATCATCGATCCTGACAATTCGCTCCTGGTGCGTGTGGATGTGAGGTTGCGCAAGGAAACCCCGGTCAAGACCGACACCAGGGCCAGCCTCACGATGAAGGGCATCACCGGTGTCGTTTTTATCGAGCTGAACGGCGGAGACTCGGCGGCGCAGACCCTGCTCGCGGCTACGCCGGAGGGCAAGATCCCCGAGATCCCCTCCGAAAAAAGCAGCCTCAAGGCCATGCTGGACGAGCTGCCGAAGATGGTCAAGAAATTCGAGACCACGGCCGAGAAATTCTCGACCATGGCCGACAAGTTCTCGGCCGTCGGCGACCAGACCAAGAAGGTCATGACCGGCGTCGGCGAGCTTACGGACAAGGTCAAGGACAACCCTTCTCTGCTGCTCAGACGCCCCGAGAAGTAATTACGCGGCACCTCATCTGCCGGAAAGGCGCATGATTCCGGGGACACAATACTAAATTCTTCTTGACGGCTTCGCAGGTAATCTAATGCGCTTCACCCATGGCTCGGATTTCCATACTCGTGGTGCCTGGTTATCCACATCTCTTCGTGAACTTCGCCAGACTTCAAGAAGAGAAAAATAGGTCTGTAGGAAAGCATGGACTTCTTCGACTCGCCGCTGTTGCTAAGCTTCGTTTCAGCTTGGGCCGTCCTTTTCGTGTGGCTTTTAGAAAAACAACGCGGATCTAAAAAGTGCCCGCGATGTAAAAAGACAATGAGACTGAAAGCGGAAAGAAAGAAAAGGGGATAAGTCCAATTTTCATATTTTGTTTTTCAGTGGTCGTCCGCGTGCGCGAAGAGTGGACTCCAATCCCAAGCGCTTCGCGATCCACATCTGCCAACTTTCATTTCCATAAGGCTGACCTCGTTGAGCCGATGATCTCAACCGCTCCAACTCCTTAGCCGTCATTGCTTGATTTATGAAATCCAACCAGTTCGACGGTCTGAGCACGGGCCATTCAGTTAATTTGGGTCCTCGCTTATTCGCTGTGTCTATTCTCTCTAATCCGAGACTCGACCAACGCCAGTCCTCCTGCTTTAGCTACTAAGCCCGCTCGCAATGGATTCTGCTCCACGTAACGACAGACCGTTAAGAAGTGATCATCATCTTGTATCGGAAAAGACTTATACGTGCCCTGATAGAGATGTCCGGTACCGACCGTTTGCCGATACAGATGCCAACGTCGAACGTGAGTGGTCGTCATACGCTGCACGAACTGGCCAAGCTCTCCGTCTCGCGTCGGCCACAACACCATCAATACCTTGCAAGCAAGTAAAACCAAGGCGTACTGGCGGCTCAAAACAACTCATTTTGATCTAACGTTTTGACGCATATCCGGCGTACAAAGCACGAACCAAGGTTTTCATTCCATTTATCTTCTAATTTTCCGGTATGACCAAGCCATTCAGCTGCGACAAGCACCCCCATCCAAGGAATTGAGACTTTGTTCTTAAAGCTCTGGGGTACGTCTTCGCGCACGATACACTGCACCTGATCAGATAATGTCTCGCCTGCCGCCATTTCGGCAAACTCAATCGCAGGATTGAATTCTATTCTCCTTCAATTAAATCGCTGCTAACGTCCAAGTTCTTTAAAGGCTGCCGATCATTTTCAACACCTGTGTGCCTGAATTCCGGCAGTTCATCGCGCAAGGAAGAGAACCCTATTACAGCAACAATAGATAGACCGGTTTTGGTGCTGAAAGTTTCCATTCCATGATGCGTCGTTCAGTTCAATCTCAAGGTAGATCCGGTCTTCCCACTCGACGAATTCCTTCATCGTAAATCTCACTTTTCTTTCCCTTTATCGGCGTGATAAATAACGCCGACGATGTATGCAATGAAGAAAACCTCGGCGCCATCCATCGTTCTTGTAGTGGTACTGCTTGCTGTTGCGGTCATCGCCAATGCGCAGCAGCCGAAGAAACTCCCGCGGATAGGATATCTGTCGGGAAGGGGTGCCCCCACCACTCCCGGTCCCAGCGCCGAGGCATTCCGGCAAGGGCTGCGAGATCTCGGTTACACCGAGGGAAAAAACATCCTGATTGAATATCGTTATCCCGAGGGAAGGCTCGACCGGGTCCCGGGCCTCGTAGCCGAACTCGTGCAACTTAAGGTTGATGTTCTTGTTATCGTACCTTTACCAGCGATCCGCGCAGCCAAGCAGGCGACCAAGACGATCCCCATTGTCATGGTGGCTACTGTGGATCCAGTCGCGACTGGTATAGTTGATAGCTTGGCGCGGCCGGGTGGAAATATCACGGGGCTCACTACACTTAGCCGAGACTTAAGCGGAAAACGGCTGGAGTTGCTTAAGGAGGTGCTCCCCGGAACATCGCGCATTGGAGTTCTCTGGGAGGCGGCCGCACCAGCGGCGGCTATTTCTTTTAAAGAGTACGAGGCTGCCGCCCGCGCACTAACCGTACAGCTTCAATCCCTAGAGTTGGAAGGCCCGAAACCCGATTTGGAGGGGGCATTCCGGGCTGCGACCAAAGGGCACACACAGGCGCTTATCGGGGTTAGGAGTATCCTGCTTGCACGTGATCTAACAAAGCGGATTGCAGACCTTGCCATAAAAAATCGACTGCCTTTAATGTTAGAGGAAACCGAGGATGTAAGAGCGGCCGGTGGCCTTGTATCCTATTCAGCCAACGACGCTGAGAGTTTCAGGCGCGCCGCTAGCTACGTGGATAAGATCCTCAAAGGAGCCAAGCCCGCCGATCTGCCGGTGCAGCAGCCGACGAAGTTTGAGTTGGCGTTCAATCTCAAAACCGCCAAGCAGATCGGCGTGACGATTCCGCCAAATGTGCTGGCGCGGGCGGATAAGGTGATCAAATAACCACGCGGCAATCGCAGGATTGGATTGAATTCTCCATCTAACAAATCCTGTGAGATTTGTCCGTTGCGTCGTTCAGTTCAATCCTATGTCGAATTTTGCATTTTTTCCCTCGATGAATCTGGTTCTCCTTCTGCGGTAAATAACACTTTTCTCAGCTTCCGCATCCGTGATAGATAACGCGCAATGAGACGCACAATGAAGAAAGCAGCGGCGTTATCAATCCTGATTGCAGTGACGCTGCTTGCGGTCACGCTCATAGCCGAGGCGCAGCAGCCGAATAAAGTTCCGCGGATAGGGTATCTATCGTCGTTCGAGCCAGCTAGTGAGTCCACCCGTGCCGAGGGAATTCGGCTGGCTCTGCGCGCGCTTGGCTACATAGAAGGACAGAACATCGCCACCGAGTACCGATATGCCGAGGGGAAACGCGATCGGGCTGCTGAACTCGCAGCCGAGCTCGTGCGTCTCAAGGTTGATATCATCGTGGCAGCAGGAGGGACCGGGATAATCCAGGCGGCCAAGAATGCGACCAAGACAATTCCCATCGTTATGACGGGCGGTGGGTCCGATCCTGTCGAGGCAGGCCTGATTGAAAGCCTTGCCCGTCCCGGCGGCAACGTCACCGGCATTACAACCCTTGCCAGAGAACTAGTCGGGAAGCGGCTGGAGCTGCTCAAAGAAGCGGTTACCAAAGTTGCCCGTGTCGCGGTTCTCTACGATCCGGCCAATTCGAACGATATGGTTGAGGTGAAAGAGCTTCTCCCGGTCGCGGCGCGCGAGCTGGCGTTGACTATTCAGCCTTGGGAGGTACGAGCTGCGGACGATTTCGATCGGGTATTCTCCGCGCTGAATAAGCAGCGCCCGGATGGACTCGTCGTAACGGGGAGCCCGCTAATGGGTGCTAACAGAAAACGGATCGCAGACTTTGCGTTAAAGAGCCGGTTACCGTCAGTGTATGGCAACAGAACAGCCGTAGATGCCGGCGGACTCGTATCCTACGGGGCGGACCTCACAGAGCGCGACCGGCTCGTCGCAGTATACGTCGACAAAATCCTCAAGGGTTCCAAGCCTGCGGATCTGCCGGTGCAGCAGCCGACGAAGTTTGAGTTGATAATCAATCTGAAGACGGCAAAGCAGATCGGCCTGACGATTCCGCAGAAGGTGCTGGTGCGAGCGGATAAGGTGATCAAGTAATCGAAGAAAAACGAAGCAGCGATGCTAGGATTGAATTGAATTCTCCATCAATTTAATCCGGTACTGGGCTGGAGCGCCACGGTCGGATTCACACCGCCCTTTGCTGAATGGACTCCAGGCGCAACGTTCTCTTTGTTGTGGCCCGTTAGGATAGCGAATGGGCCGGGATTCTGCCTCTGGATTGGCGCTATTCGTTTTCGCAGTCGTGGATGGATTCGAATTTGTACCGGTTTTTGTTCCGGCAAAGTAGTGGCAAAGCTAAAAAATTATGCTGTGATGTCTCGCAGTTAGCGATGTTACGAGAATCGTCATCCCTCGTGTCGTCGTGATTGGTTTGTGCTGCTGGGTCTGGTCTCTATCAACTTTCGCAACCTCCCATACGTCAAATATAGTGGTGAAATCCTCAGAGTCTGTCGTGCGAGCAGCCGTGATCGTCGGTCAGTTCAGGCGGACCGACACCT
>DATBSH010000457.1:0-5359 GCA_036559885.1 Pyrinomonadaceae bacterium | reverse complement strand
GGGTAATTTTTGGCGCTGACATTATTGGCTGGTTTAAGCATTGAGGTAGCGAAGCGTACTTACTACCGACTATGGATAACTTATGAAAAGTCTGCACATCCTTTCAATTGTCACCTGGGTGCCCACGCTTGGAGCCATTGTCATTCTGGCGCTCTTCAAGAAGGACCAGTCGGCGCTCATTAAGAAATTTGCGACCGCGTGGTTTGGCCTCGCGTTTGTGGCCTCGCTGCTTCTGCTTAAGTATGACTCCGCAATTGGCGGCATGCAGTTCCTTGAGGATCACCAATGGATCCCGGTGATTGGCGCGCGTTATCAGATGGGCGTTGACGGTGTGGCGGTGCTGTTGATTGTCCTGACCACGTTGCTTGGCGTGATCGCCGCGTTGTCTTCATGGAAATACATCGAGAAACGTGAGAAGGAATACTACGTGCTGCTGCTCCTGCTGCAGACTGCCGTAGTCGGCGTATTCACGTCGATGGACTTGTTCCTGTTCTATCTTTTCTTCGAAGTCTCACTGGTTCCCATGTACTTCCTGATTGGGATCTGGGGCGGTGAGAACCGTTTGTATGCGGCAATCAAATTCTTTCTCTATACCCTCGTGGGCTCGGTTGTCATGCTACTCGGCGTTCTGAAGATGTACTTCCTAACTCAGGACACGGCATTGACGGCACAGATTGCTCCAGCCACGCTGAATCTCCTCGCCGGAAACCAGGAAGCGGCCGCGATGGTATCGAGTTCGGTGCAGCTAGCCGCTCAGAATGGGACCGGCACCTTCAATATTCTGTACATGCAGGCGATCGGATCGGTAATGCCGCTGGGTGCAATGCAGGTGCTCTTGTTCTTTGCGTTCGCGCTGGGGTTTGCGATCAAGGTTCCGATGTTTCCCTTTCACACGTGGCTGCCTGATGCACACGTCGAAGCGCCTACCGCCGGTTCAGTAATCCTTGCCGGAATTTTGCTGAAACTCGGGACCTACGGTTTCTTTCGTTTCAATATTCCGATGTTTCCCGCTGCCTCGGCTGACGAAGCCTATTTCGGATCATTCGGCGTGCGTAGTGTGATGGTGTTCCTGGCCATTGTGGGAATCATTTATGGCGCCCTGGCCGCGATGTATTTCGTGGTCAAGAAGGACGGTGACGTAAAGAAGCTGGTGGCTTATTCATCGGTGTCGTCGATGGGAATCGTCATGTTGGGACTGTTTGCGTTGAATCCCAACGGGCTAAACGGCGCCGTGCTGCACATGATCAATCACGGCATCTATTCAGCCGCGCTCTTCCTCCTGGTAGGAATCATTTACGAACGCCGGCACACGCGCAATGTCGCCGAATTTGGCGGACTGTCGCACGTCATGCCCGGATACGCGGCAGTTTTTTTGGCGATGGTGATGACAGCCATTGGGTTGCCGCTATTGTGCGTCTTCGTTTCAGAGTTTCTTTCACTGCGCGGCGCCTTCGAAGCGAATCCGATCTGGTCTGCCTGGGGTGCCCTCGGAATTATTCTGAACGCAGCGTATATGCTCTGGCTGTATCAGCGAATGTTTTTCGGCACCATCGATAACCCGAAGAACGAAAAGTTAACTGACCTTAGCGGCCGCGAGTGGGCCTATATGGCGCCGCTCGTCATCATGTCGCTCTGGATTGGCATCTACCCGCAACCGTTTTTGAATTATGTTGCGCGGCCGGTGAATGCGGTGGTGCGCCAGGTGCGTCCAACTTATCCGATTCCAGGAATGCCTCCGGCTGTTCAGACTCCGCAACGCGCGGCGGTCACCAATCAAAAGTGATGAGTGATGAGTGATGAGTACTGAGTGCTGAGCGATGAGCGATGAGCGACGAGGTTTTGACTACTGACTACTGACTACTGACTACTGACTACTGAATCCTGAGTCCTGAATTCTGACTACTGTTTAAATGTTCCTACTCCAAGCCAACAGCACCGGGTTATTCAACCTTGGCGACCTGCAGCTAATCGTCCCCGAGCTGATTTTGACCGTCTGTGCTTGCCTCGCGTTGGTGATGGAAGTTGTCCTGCCATATCGCAAGAGCAAACAGGTGGCATACTTTTCGTTGGCTGGTATCGCTCTCGCTGCCGTTTCCTTGGTCGTCCAGTATTTGTCCGGCACTGGCACTCCAATCGACGGTTTCTACGGCATGATCCGTCTCGACGGCTTCGCGTTCGTTTTCCAAGGTATTTTCCTCGTCGGCGCTGCGCTCGCCATCGCCATTTCCACACGCTATCTCGACATTGAAGGCGAACAGCATGGCGAATATTACGCCCTGGTATTGTTTGCCACCGTGGGGATGATGTTCCTGGCCTGTGGCTTCGACCTGATCACTCTTTATATCAGTCTGGAGTTGATGGCGCTCACGTTTTACGTGCTGGTGGCTTTTACCAAACGCGAGAAGCGCTCAAACGAAGCGGCGATGAAATACTTTCTGCTGGGCGCGTTCTCTTCCGGTGTGTTGCTCTACGGTATGTCTCTGCTCTATGGCGTTGCCGGCTCAACCAATCTGGGCGAGATCGGACGGGCCGTTGCCGAGATCGCTGGTAGCGCAACGCAAACCGGTGAGGCTTCACTAAGGCCGATGCTGCTGCTCGGGATGATCGCTCTGGCCGCGGGCTTGTTTTTCAAAGTTGCCGCGGTGCCGTTTCACATGTGGGCGCCTGATGCCTACGAAGGCGCGCCAACGTCTGTCACGGCGTTTCTTTCCACCGCCTCCAAGGCGGCCAGCTTCGCGCTCTATGCTCGTATCTTTATGGAGGCCCTTAACAGCATCCGCGCTGATTGGGCGCCACTGTTGGGGTTAGTAGCCGCGATCACCATCATGGTGGGCAACTGGGCGGCCGTGACCCAGGAGAACTCGAAACGCCTGCTCGCTTATTCTTCAATTTCAAACGCCGGTTACTTATTGCTCGGACTCGTCGCGGGAAATACTTACGGCTACATTGGCCTCGTGATCTACCTGCTGGTTTACACCTTCATGAACATGGGCGCCTTTGGCATCATCATAAGTCTGCGACGCCGTGGAATTATCGGGGATAACGTTGACGACCTGACCGGACTGGCGCATAAAGCGCCCGGCATGGCAGCGATGATGGCGGTTTTTATGCTGTCGCTCGGCGGCCTGCCAATGACCGGAGGGTTTATCGGCAAGTGGTATCTACTTTACGGTCTCTTCGATCGCGGCTATACCGACAAGAAGAATTGGTATTACTGGTTAGCAGGTTGGGCAGCGATTAACATCGTCGTTTCGTTCTACTACTACGTGCGCTTCATAAAAGTGATGTACCTCGGCGACACCATTGCTGACGACAAACCGCTCTCGCTTTCACCCGCCTTGCGGACGGCCCTGGTAGTTTCTCTGGTCGGCATAATCTTCATCGGTGTGTATCCGCAGCCGTTGATTGAAATAGTGCAAAGGCTGGTAACGCGTTAGTAAAAGCAGCAAACAGTAGACAGCAAACAGTAGACAGCCGAACTTTTCGTCGCAACTAGTGTCCGGCTGTTTACTGTTTGCTGTCTACTGTCTACTGTTTACTCCCCTTATGTTCGTTTTCTACTTCTTCGCGGCGATCGTGATCTGGCTGGGTATCCTTTCGCTTCGCAGCGGTTTTGATTTCGCCACCTACGTACGACGCGAAACCGCACGCCCTCTTCCTGATTTCACTCCATTCGTTTCAGTGATTGCGCCTTGTCGCGGGTTGGAAGACGGATTGCGGGAAAACCTTAGCGCTCTCTTCCAACAGGATTATCCGCGGTACGAGATCATTTTCGTTACAGATCGAGCTGAAGACTCATCGCTCAGCGTGGTTGAGGAAGTTCGCAGTGTTGAAGCTGCCTCTGTAGCCTCGCGCATTGTCATCGCTGGAGATGCGTTTGGTTGCGGGCAGAAGGTGCACAACTTAAGAGTCGCGGTGTCGAACGTCGATCCGCAGAGCCAGGCTCTCGTGTTTGTAGATACCGATGCGCGGCCACATTCACATTGGCTGCAATCGCTGGTTGCACCTCTCGCTGATGAAGGCCTTGGGGCCGCGAGCGGATATCGATGGTTCATTCCTGACCGTGGCGGTCTCGCTTCTCACCTCCGTTCGGTTTGGAATGGGTCGATCGCTTCGGCATTGGGCGCCCGCAACGATAAAAACTTCTGTTGGGGTGGTTCGACCGCAATTCGGAGGACGACATTTGAGAAGCTGCGGGTAACGGCCGCTTGGCAGGGAACAGTCTCCGACGATTTTACTTTGACTCGAGTTTTGCAGGAGGCAAAGCTCCCAATACATTTTGTGCCGGCTTGTCTCGTCGCTTCGGTAGGTGATTGCAGCGCGAGCGAACTGCTGGAGTTTAGCAATCGCCAACTGAAGATCACACGCGTCTACGCGACGCATCTTTGGAAGCCGGTGCTAATCGGCAGCCTGTTGTTCTGCGCCGTATTCTTCGGCGGCTTTATCCTGATCATCGCGCGCGCGATTCTGCGTCTTTCTTATACGTGGCCGCTGTTGGCGGTTTTGCTAATCTACCTGTTGGGCTCCTCCAAGGCTTATATTCGTCTCAAAGCGGTTGCTATTCCTCTCGCGAATTACCAAAAGCAATTGTCGCGGAGTTCGCGCTGGCATTTGCTGCTCTGGCCGTTTGCCTCGGCACTTTATCTTTGTAATGCGTTGGCGGCAGGGTTCTCGCGTAGAATCAAGTGGCGCGGGATCACCTACGAATTGAAATCAGCAACCGATGCTGTCATCATCGTGCGCGAACCGTAGGACAGGCACTCCTAGAGACACAGAGGCACGGAGGATGCACAGAGAAAACTGAAACTAGCCACAATTAAATCAAAATGACAGACAAGAATGTCTGTCCTACTTATGCCAAACAAAGCGGTACAACTATTTCAACTCCTGCGTTCCACCAGGCGCGAAAAGCACCTGGGGACGGTCATCCTGTTCGTCACTTCGCGCTGCAACGCGTTTTGCAAAACGTGTTTCTATCATGAAGAGTTGAACCAACCGGGCGATCTGACTTTTGAGCAGATCGAAAAGATTTCTCGCACGATGCCCGCGATTACCGACCTCTGGCTGTCCGGCGGGGAACCCACGCTGCGCCGAGATGTGTCTGAAATCATCGATGCGTTTGTAAACAGGAATGGTGTCGATCGCGTCATTATTCCCACCAACGGACTGATTAAGGCCCGGGTTTATGAAATTGTTGACCGGGCCCTAGCATCCCATCCCAAACTCGATCTCTACCTGAACATCGCGCTCGATGGTTATGGTGAAACTCACGATCAAATCCGCGGGGTGCCGGGAAATTGGGAGAAAGCGCTCGACTGCATCCGCTCGCTTTACCCGCTCAAAGAAAAATTTTCGGATC
>DATBSH010000456.1:0-11307 GCA_036559885.1 Pyrinomonadaceae bacterium | reverse complement strand
CTTAAAGCGAATGTTTGGCCCGGACACAGTCACAAGATTTCGACCGTCTTACTTCCCGTTCACAGAACCGAGCGCGGAGTTTGACTTTAGTTGCTTCAAATGCAAGGGCAGAGGATGCCGCATATGCAAGAACTCCGGTTGGATCGAGCTGGGCGGGTCAGGAATGGTACATCCAAACGTGCTGAGAGCAGTAGGCGTCGATCCTGAGGAGTTTTCCGGATTTGCATTTGGTTTCGGCATCGACCGTATGTGCGCCCTGATGTATACGCTGGATGACATCCGCCTTCTGTTTGAGAACGACATCAGGTTTTTGGAGCAGTTTTCTTAGACCGAAGTTCTCAATAGTTCGAATACGTCCTATGTTCATAAGCTGCAACTGGCTTCGAGAGCTAACTCCGACGCAGCTAACTCCGCAGGAGCTACGCGAGCGGCTGACGATGGTCGGCCTGGCTGTCGACGCGGTGGAAACGCACAATGACGATTACGTGCTCGACGTTGAGGTGCCTTCGAACCGGCCGGATTGCCTCTCACATGTCGGTATTGCGCGAGAAGTAACGGTATTCGCAAACACCGAGCTTCGTTTACCGAAAGGTGAAGCGCCTAGAAGTGAAGGACGGGCTGAAAAAGCGACTTCTGTAGACATAGCCGCCCCGGATCTTTGTCGCCGTTACGCCGCGCGGCTAGTGCGGGGCGTCACTATTGGCCCATCGCCCGACTGGCTGGTGCGCAAGCTCGAAGCGATTGGCCAGCGTCCCATTAATAACGTCGCCGACATCACCAACTATGTTCTGCATGAACTCGGTCAACCCCTCCATGCGTTTGATTTTGCAAAACTTGCCGGCGAACGGATTATCGTCCGCCGTGCGAAACCAGGCGAAAAGCTTAAGACTCTCGATGGGGTTGAGCGCGTTTTGCAAAAAGACATGCTGGTGATTGCTGACGCTGAGAAGCCAGTCGCCCTCGCAGGCATCATGGGCGGCGAGGAATCGGAGATCTCATCAACAACGAAAGACGTTTTGATTGAGAGTGCTTATTTTGATCCGACGTCAGTTAGACAAACAGCTCGTTTGCTTGGAATGGACACCGAGGCTTCGAGGCGTTTTGAACGAGGGGCCGACTGCGACAATGTGCTGCAGGCACAGCAGCGTTGTGTTCAACTGATCTGTGAACTAACCGGCGGCATAGCAACTGAAAATGCCGTTGATGTTTATCCAAATCCGATTGTTCCACGTGTAGTAACACTGCGGCCAAGTCGCGTGGAGCATCTAACCTCACTCGTAGTAGATAAAACTGAAATAGATCGAATACTCAGAAGCTTAGGATTCGTCAGTAAAGACGACTCTGACTCAGCGATGAGTTATGTTGTTCCTTCATGGCGGATCGACGTGGAACAGGAAGAGGATCTCGTTGAAGAGGTCGCTCGACATACCGGGTATCAGGGCATTGGATCTGAACTGCCACCATCCAACATGGCTGGTGAATATCAGCCAAGCGAAATGAAACAACGGCTACTGCGTCGAGCACTCAATGCCTTTGGGTATGACGAAGCAATTAACTTTAGTTTCATACGTCCACAGAACCAATTCGAACTAATCCCCGCGTTTGCTCGCCGCCGCGAAGAATCGGTCCAATTAGAGAACCCGATAATTGAGGATGCGGGCTCAATGCGTCAGACGCTCTTGCCTGGACTGCTCGACTCACTTAAGACCAACCTGAATCATGGCATGCGCGACGTCAGATTGTTTGAAATTGGGCGCATTTTCGGTGGTGTGGCGTGTGGAGACCTTCCGGAGGAACGGCTGGCGTTAGCTATGATTGCAACCGGCGGCGCACTCCAACAGAACGTTGCACAAGCAACGCGAGATCTGGATCTGTTAGACGTGAAAGGCGCTCTCGAGTGTGCGGTGGACTGGATGAATACTCCGCAGGTCGTTTATAAGAGCGCGACTGTCAGCCACCTGCGAGAGGGGCAGTCAGGCACAATTTCAATTGCGATTGCGAGTGGAAAACAAATCGGTACGCTTGGTCGTTTGGTCGAAGACATCGCAATAGCCTACAAGTTCCGGCAGCCGGTCTACGTATTGGAGCTCGACCTATCGGAGTTGCTTGCGGCAACCGAGAGGCAGGTACAGTACACACGTCTACCAAAGTATCCTTCGGTTGTTAGAGACCTGACTTTGCTAGTGAATCGCGACGTAACCTTCGCGGCCCTTCTGGATGCCATTCATCAACAGGCGATTGCTGACTGTCGCGAAGTTAGGCTCGTCGGGACTTATGATGGACCAAACATCCCAGCCGGCAAGCGTTCAATTACATTGCGGGTCGAATATCGTTCAGACGATCGCACACTACGTGACGATGAAGTGGAAGAACGACATGCCGGTTTGACCGGTTCTTTATTGAAAACTTTTGCGGCCGAGCAACGTTAGAAAATAAATCTTCTGAGATTGTTGAATGAGTCTTGCGCTTGCGCAGCTTAAGACGGATAATCAGTGGCGCTTTGAAATCACCTCGCTAGGAGTTGGACGATGGTAGGTCTTTCGGGTTTGGAAAAGTTTTCGCATCTGGAAGACAAAATCTACCGGACCATCGAACTAACCAAGACCTTACGCCAGGAAAAAGAGAGTCTGGAGAAGGAACTCTCGTTGATGCGACGCGATATGGGCAGCGTCCTAAACGAGAAGGAACGGTTGGAGACACAAGTTGAGAAACTTCTCGCGGAACGTGAAACGATCCGGACGAAAGTAGAAGCCATGCTCGATGCGGTTGCCGCTCTTGATCCTGAAATGGCAGAGGAGTTCAGATGAGCGCCCATATCGGTCAGAGCTTGAATAAAGGCAGTACGGAAGGTTCCGGCAGTCCGACTATTCGAGTCGAGATCTACAATCAGACGTATAACATCAGATCCGACGGCGATACGGAATACATCATCCAACTCGCAGAGTTTGTTGATAGTCGAATGCGGGAAATCTCGTCAGGCACCCTCACGGTTGATTCTCTCAAAGTGGCCATTCTCGCCGCATTACACATCGCGGACGAACTGCATCGCTTAAAAAACATGCATGAGCAGGCCGATTCTCAACTAGCTGCCCGCAGCGCGGAATGTGCTGAAATGCTCGATCGATTGCTGAAAGTTCGCAGCAGTGTAGAACATGAGCAAGGTGGCGCCGGCAAACTCTCGCTTGGTTGATAACACTCCCAATCCCACCAGCCCATTGGAAAGAGCGCGAACCGAACCCGAAGCGCATCGACGAACCTCGGGGCGTTGTGTCACACGAAATGCTCACATTCTTATCGGTTAGGCACAATCCACAATTTTGAAAACACTCAACTACAGAACGGGAGCGAAGCTACCGATTTCAAGTCGCGGAAGGATCAACTATTCAGTACCGTCTAGGGAGTTCAGACACCACTGGCTTTAGCCATGTGGTATTGCAACTTCAACCTACAACTAGCTGCAGTATTGAGTTGGCGCCACCGACTTAAGGCGCACCAGGTTGGGCTTAACTTACCTCCGAATGCGCCTTAAGTCGGTGGCGCCAAATTCACGGTGGCCGCTATTGCGTAGGTTGAAGTTGAAATACGTGGCTAAAGCCAGTGGTGTCTGCACAGTTCGCGGTAGCAAACGGCCAGCTAACTTGATCTGAGTCTTGACCATTTGCTACCGCGAACGGTACTGAATTGGCCGGTCGTACCTTGAAAATCAGTCGCTTCGCTGCCGTTCTGTGGTTCAGCGTTTTTGAACCGTTATATGCAATCCGCTAACGTAGTTCGCACAGCCGACCGTTCTCAGTCGATTCGCACAGTCGCAACAAAAACAACCCGTTTCTTGGGGCTGTGAGTCTGTGTTACTATCCGTCGCGGCGGAGGGAAACATTCTGCGGTGTTCGTCACCGACGTTACGATGATTGAGCCAACGCCGTTGATTAGGGAGACCGAGGTCGTTCTGCCAGTGCACTTCTTCATAGCTAAGAAATGCCAGAGGCGGCGGCATTAAGAGGTCACCCACCTGTCTATGCAGGTTCAATTACGGCTTCGGAGCGACACATGCGGATCACCCTTCCGCCTGATTTTTCAGTTCACGCCGCCATCGTAGAATTGATTTAGCCGCTCGACGTTGCGGCTTTTTCTTTTTCAATCACTGCACAATACTGTTCCCATGAAGATTTTGATGATTGGAGATGTTGTTGCAAAGCCCGGCCGTTTGGCAGTGCTTGAGCGCATCCAGGATCTCAGAGAACAACATGGAATCGATCTAGCGATCATGAATGCCGAAAATCTCGCCGGTGGTTTTTCAATTACACCATCCCTCTGCGATCAGCTGTTCTCTTCCGGTATAGATGTGATGACGTCCGGCAATCACATCTTTGACAAAAGGGAGGCCATTGAATACATCGGGCGGCAGCCCAGATTGCTGCGACCAGCTAACTATCCACCAAACACACCGGGCAGCGGCGTCTGGCTGGGAGAAAGGAATGGTGTTGGTGTTGCAGTAATGAACTTGATGGGCCGCGTGTTCATGCCGCCGTCAGATGATCCATTTCGCATAGCCGATCAGTTGCTTGAATCACTCCAATCAACGACTACCGTCAGAATCCTGGATATGCATGCGGAAGCGACGTCCGAGAAGGTGGCAATGGGTTGGTATCTTGATGGCCGCGTATCGGCGGTGTTAGGCACTCACACTCACGTTCAAACTGCCGATGAAAGGATTCTGCCGCATGGAACGGCATACCTTTCCGACATTGGGATGACGGGCAGTTATTCAGGCGTGATTGGCATGAACAAGTCAGATGTTATTGCGCGCTTTACATCCGCCATTGCCCGCAGAGCTGAGCACAGTCATGGTGACGTGCGAATCTGTGCGGCCGTTCTTGATATCGACGATACCACCGGAAAAGCCCGCGAGGTGCAGCGGCTCAATCTTCCTCATGAACATTAGCTGAAGGTAGCGTTGCTCGAATACCTTTTGCGAGTTCTATCTTTTTTTCGAGATCCGATTTCCAAGATGGCTCCAGTGAAAGGCACCTATCGAAATCTTTCTGCGCTTCCGCGTCTCTGCCCTTCACGATTAAGGCCAAACCCCGATTCATACAAGAGCTTGCAAGATTAGGATTTAGCTCGAGGGCGCGGGTAAAGTCGGCGATAGCTTTCTCAAAGTCGGCTTTGCTCATCCAGGCAACACCTCTGCCCTGATACGATTCCGCAAGTTGTGGGTCCAGCTGGATTGCTCGATTGAAATCCGCAAGAGCAGCATCATAATCGCGCTTTTGGATGTAAATGTATCCCCGGTTATAAAAGGTTTCGGGGGTCTTACTGTTCAAGGCGATTGCTTTGGTTAAATCGTTGAATGCCGCGTCGACATCACCCCTCTCCCACAGAATACTGGCACGATTGTTTAGAGCTTGATAGAGGTTCTTGTTGATCGACAACGCGCGTTCGGCATCAGCTAATGCGCCAGCCATATCACCCAATGCACGCTTTGCGACTCCCCGATTTAGGTAAGCCTCTGCGAGCATTGGACGAATCCGCAATGCGCTAGTGAAATCTGCAATGGCGCCCTCCATGTCTCCCTTACGCATCTTTGCAATGCCGCGATTGCCGTAAGCAACGGCTGTAAAAGGATCGACGACACTAACGGAATTTTCTGGTTCCGTTGCAAAAGGAGTTCCCCAAGGAGAACTCTTGGCGGACTTGTTTGAACCTAATCGCGAACTAAGCTCGATAGCTCTTGTGTAGTCGTCGATTGCGCCCTCCAAATCGCCCTTGTCCATTTTTGACATACCGCTTTTGTAAGAATTGACTGCGCCGGAAGGCGTCTGAGCAGCGGCAACGCAGGAAATAAAGAGGAGAGCTGTGAGAAGAAGAGCGATTCTGTAAGCGCGCATGACGATCTCCTTAATTGACGAGATCCTCTGCTCTCTTGATTGCGGCGCTTATTGTTGGGGCAGGCTGAACGAGCGCAGCTCCGGAGAACTTTAAAACTCGTCGAAGTTGAAGCTCGCCACCAGGTGCGCTAAGATGCGGGTGACCGACGATGCATCTTTGAGCCGTAAGGCGTCGAACTTGTATTGTCATCTTGAGCCTCGTTGCTATCGCAACTAGCAGCGAGGCTCGTACTACGTGGGCATTTCCTGACCCACTCTAAACCTTAAACGCTTAACTTGAAAAAAAGTTACATGAACTTCGGGACTACCTTCTACACAATTGAACACCGCGGTCACACAAGTTGTGACAAGTGAGTGGCCGTCCGAACTCTCGTAAGTTGAATACGGGTTTTGGTATTGTGGGAAGGGAGGGCCGGTATTACTCAGGAGCCATTTGGCTGGGAACTACTTCGCCGGAAGACGCGGATTTCAGGATTGGTGGCGCTAGCAGTCGTTGAATGTATCCCTCCGGAAAAGACCTGACGCGACCACTGGAATCTGTTACCACATGCCCGGTTTCGCCCTCTGCGACGACCATGTCGTCGGACGCCCGGATAATCTCGTAGCCAAATCTGAGCGAGCGCTTCCGCAATTCCGTGATGTGGGTGCGAATTATCAGTTCGTCGTCGTAGTAGGCGGGTGCTTTATATCGGCAATAGGCTTCGGCGACGACGAGAAACGCGTTGTCGCTCTCTTCCATGTCGCGATAGGAAAAACCACGGGCCCGACAGTAATCAGTTCTTCCTATTTCGAACCAGACCAGGTAATTGGCATAATACACGATGCCCATCTTGTCCGTTTCCGAGTAACGGACGCGAAGCATCGTTTCGTGCCAAACAGCAAATGCATCGTCGGGAGCGGGGCTAGTCATCTGAGACAAATACTCCGGAACTCCTTAGAAAAGAGACAAGAATGAACCAAAGCTTGCAATTCGGCTGTAAACGTTTAGCGGACTATAAGAGCGAACGAGTGAGGATGTCAAAGAAAATCGGCAAATCGCTGGTTTTGCTGGGGGCCGTTGCCGGCCTGTTGAGTGCTCTTTTTCTCGGGCCCCAGATCTCAGCCTCCCGCGCCCAGGCCACCGGCGCTGCCAGAGTAAGACTGCGCAACTCCGCTGTTGTCGCGACTACCGCGGCTGTCCTGAAAGAGACAAGCGACTTACGAAAGCTTTCAATCCTCAGAGAGGTTAAGAGCGGTGCACAGTCGCGTGCGGATATTGAGAGGATGATTCTCAAGAACCTTGACGAAGAGACGACTCCTGCCGAGATGCACGCAACGGAAGAGCTACTGAGAATCTTCGGTCTCGCGCCAGCTGATTTTCGGTACAGGCCGTCTCTCGTGAAGCTGCTTACTGAGCAGGTCGCCGGCTACTACGATCCGAAAGTGCAGCAGTTCTACCTCGCAGATTGGATAGATCTCGACGGGCAGAAACCTGTGATGGCGCACGAGCTAACGCACGCGTTGCAAGATCAGCATTTCGATCTGAAGCGTTTTGAGAAATGGCCGAAGGGTGATTCGGATGCTGAGTTAGCCGCTCATGCGTTGATTGAAGGTGATGCAACGTTGGCGATGATGCTTTACATGGCCAAGAATCCAATGGTCGCGCTGGCGTTCGTTCGGAGCCTCGGCGGTTCAAGCAATAACTCCGAACAGTTCAAATCAGCTCCTCGTGCGATTCGTGAGTCGTTGCTGTTCCCCTATGAGCAAGGAGCGGTATGGACGACACAAGTTCATCGTCGCGGTGGTTGGGACATGGTGTCCGAAGCCTTCAAAAAACTGCCGCAATCAACCGAGCAAATCATTCACCCGGATAAGTACTTCAACTATGAAGCGCCGGTTAAAGTCACCATCCCTGAGTTGAGTCGGACGCTCGGGTTAGGCTGGCAACGCGTTGACTACGATGTGAATGGCGAGTGGGGTCTCTATCTAATACTGGACCAGTTTCTTAACGACACCGCTTATTCAAAGACAGCCGCCGCTGGATGGGCTGGTGATCGCTATGCTCTGTATGAGGAGCCAAAGTCAGGCGCGTTATTTGTGGCGCAGATGACCGTCTGGGATACACCCAACGATGCGAGGGAGTTTTTTGATGCCTACGCTAAGCGCACGCTTCTTCGTTATCCAAGTGCAGGGAAGGTCGAACAGCTGGCCGCGACCGGCGACGGCACGTTGATTAAGTGGCATACATCGGAGGGAGATGTTTTTATGGAATTGCGGGGGTCGCGCGTCGCGATCGCTGAAGGTGTTCCTTCGTCCGCCAAAGTAAAAGATCTCCTGGCAGCGTTATGGCAATGATAACGACTCGCATTCGCGAACTCACAGAGGAACTACAAAGACTAGAAGCGAAACTCCGTCTCGGTGGTGGCCCTGACAAGATTACCCGTCAGCACAAACAGGGAAAACTAACCGCCCGCGAGCGTATTGATCTGCTCCTCGACAAGCAATCGTTTTCGCAGGAGATCGGATTGTTGGTTGCTTACGATCAATACGAAGGCGGGGCGCCTGGAGCAGGCGTGGTTACCGTGGTGGGTAGAGTAGATGGTCGTGAAGTGGTGGTGGTCGCCAACGATGCTACTGTGAAAGCCGGCTCATGGTGGCCAGAGACCATTAAAAAGATCCTGCGGGCACAGGAAATCGCGATGCGTTCGCGGGTTCCCATCATCTACCTTGTCGACTCCGCCGGCGTGAATCTTCCGTATCAAGGAGGAGTCT
Organism: Pyrinomonadaceae bacterium; assembly: GCA_036559885.1. Classification (GTDB taxonomy): domain Bacteria; phylum Acidobacteriota; class Blastocatellia; order Pyrinomonadales; family Pyrinomonadaceae; genus PSRF01. The sequence goes on along the minus strand of DATBSH010000456.1, from coordinate 2,668 downwards.
TTCCAGGACAATACGGCGCATCAAGGATTTTTTATTACAACTCGGTAATGCGGCGGTATTTGAAGGTCCCGCAGATCGCGGCCGTGATGGGACCGTGTATAGCCGGTGGTGCGTATCTCCCAGCGTTGTCTGACATCATCGTGATGGTAGACGGCACGTCATTCATGGGACTCGGCGGCGCCAATCTCGTAAAAGGAGCAACCGGCCAGACAATCGATAACGAAACACTCGGCGGGGCACGTGCACATACTGAACTTTCGGGTGTTGCGCATTATCGAGTTAAGGACGATGAGGAATGCATCGAGAAGATCAGAGAGTTTGTTGCTGAACTACCATGTAAGTCCATTGCCATCGACGCGACATCGACTAAGAGTGGCAGGCCGGCGGAGGAGCTCTACGATATCCTGCCGGCGGATCACCGCCAGCCATACGACGTTCGACGTTTACTCGAGTGTTTGCTTGACGACGGACACATCGACGAATTCCAGGCGGACTATGCGAAGGAAATGATCACTGGTCATGCCCGGGTGCGCGGAATACAGGTTGGAGTGATTGCAAACCATCGAGGTATGGTTCGTGTTTCAGGTGGTCCACCGAGGTTTGGAGGAATCATTTACACCGAGTCGGCTGAAAAGGTCGCGTACTTTATCGAGACTTGTAACCGGCACCATACGCCGCTGTTATTTGTTCAGGATGTATCAGGCTTTATGGTCGGACCGGAAGCAGAACACTCCGGCATCATTCGCGCCGGTGCGAAGTTCGTTGAGGCGATGGCGACTGCCATAGTTCCGAAGATAGTCCTAACTGTGAACCATGCGTCGGGCGCTGGGTATTACGCAATGGCCGGGCAGGGTTTTGATCCCGATTTTATCTACAGTTGGCCCACCGGTCGTATGGGTGTGATGGAAGGTGACTCTGCTGTCCAAGCCGTATTTGGCAGCCAACTCGAGAAGCTAAAGAAGAATGGGCAATCGCCCGACGAGTCGCTAATCGCGGAAATGGACAAAGTCAGGGAAACCTACGAACGCGAGCTCGATGCGAAATATGCGGCAGCGCGAGGCTTTGTCGATGCAGTAATTGCCCCTGAAAACACACGAGACGTGCTGGAGCTGTCGCTTCGCACCAGCCTTAACTACACGGGTCCTCACCTGGGACAGTTCATCTTACCTCCGAATCCATGAATCTTCTGATAAGACAAAGGCACAAAGAAATAATGCAAAGAGAATGGTGTGTGATCTCTGGGTCTTTTCGGGCAAATATCAGCGAAAGCTGCCCCCACCTTGTAAGCCGCGCAATTGAAATTAGAGTATCTGTAGTTGGATCGCTTGAGTTTGATTGGGTGAGTAGTACATACTGACCCTGACCCACCTGCTTGTGACGTTAACCCCCTGAAAATGACGCTGCCGCGCAGTCGATGCGTTACTGCGTCCATTTATGCATGAGGGAGGAAAATTCATGAGTAGTTACGTCTCACGCTCGTTAATTCTGGTGATTATCCTGGCCTTCACCGCCATGTTTTTAAGTTTTGATCGCGCTGCAACGGCGGGGCCGTTAATCAATCAGAACTCCAACTCGAGCACAACAACGCAAAATAGTAATACAACACCAACAAAGCGCGTTCCGAAAACAAAGGCTGCGAGGACGAAAAAACAGACCACACCCGAGTCTTCAACGGAGAACGCAAATGTTACTACCGAGAGCACAACGGGTGAGGCCGCAACGCCCCCACCGCCTAGTACTCGCAAAGGCAGACATACAGCGTCTGGCTCAAAAGTGTCGATGCAAGCGGCAACCGAACAGACCGATTTGTCAGGTACTTACACTGGAACGTTCGTTTGCGACGCTGCTGGTATGAATGGTGAAACGACGCTGACGATTACAGGCAATCAATTCACAACCAGCGATGGCAAAACAGGACGTATAGTCGCGAGTACAACGGGCGGCTACACGGCAGTCGCACTTCAGGTAGGTGAAGCAGCCGCGAGCACTACTCCTACGATTATCTCGCTTCGTGCGCGGAAGAGCGGCAATCGCTTAACACTGACATCCGCACCTGGCACAACCACCAGTTGTACGTTCACTCCCACCGGTACGCGACGTACGCGTAGCGCAAAGCGAACGCCCGTTGCGCCAGCAGCGGGAACAGACGTCAGTAGTCCCACAACTCCGACACCGGCGACTGCGGGCCCCGAGCCGCCAGCAACACCGCCACGGAAGACAAAATCAAAACGAGGCCAAGTTAGAGCAAACACGCCTACAGAACCGGCTGCGATGCCGAGTCAGACGCCGAGCCCGAGTCCAGCTCCTCCTCCGGAGCCGAGTCCGAGTCCTGAGCCAAGTCCAAGTCCGACTGCAGAACCGACTCCCAGTCCAGAGCCCAGCCCAACTGCGAGTCCGACTCCGAGTCCGAGCGGAAGCCCACGGCCCACACCAAGGCCAACGGCGACGCCAAGTCCGAGCCCGACTCCGAGCCCCCGGCCCGGGCAGTAAGCAGGGCCTAGAATTGTTGCTTTTCAAGTGGGGCGGTGTGGCCCTGAGCCCGCCGTCCCATTTGCATGTTCAATCGCAAACGGATTAGATTCCGTTTCAAGTGATGAAGGACAAAATCCGCATAGCAGCAGGTCAGGGATTTTGGGGAGATCTACCAGATGCCCCAGTGCGCCAGGTC
>DATBSH010000455.1:0-40594 GCA_036559885.1 Pyrinomonadaceae bacterium | reverse complement strand
GCTGGTATACGCAAAGGGACGCGGTATCGTCGTATCGGAACCTTCGATAGTTGCGATTAATAAGGTAACCAATCAGGTCGAAGCTGTCGGCCGAGATGCGAAAGACATGCTTGGACGGACACCGGGAAACATCGTTGCTATTCGGCCTATGAAGGACGGCGTCATAGCGAACTTTGAAGTGACAGAGAAGATGCTGCAACACTTCATCCGAAAAGCCCACAATGGCAAAACCTGGGTCAGCCCTCGCGTCGTTATCGGCATTCCGTCTGAGATCACGCAGGTTGAGCGACGAGCCGTCGAGGACTCGGCCTACCGGGCCAAAGCATCTGAGGTTTATCTCGTTGAAGAGGCGATGGCCGCAGCCATTGGTGCCGGCCTTCCCATCACCGAACCACACGGCAACATGGTCGTCGACATCGGTGGAGGCACTACTGACATCGCGGTTATCAGTTTGAGCGGTATTGTCTACTCTCGCGCCGTGCGAGTCGCCGGAAATGAGATGGACGAAGCCATCATCCAATACATCAAACGGAAGTACAACCTGTTGATTGGCGAACGCACCTCCGAAGCGATCAAGATCGAATTGGGTTCTGCTTATCCGCTCGACGAACCTCTTTCGTATGAAGTCCGCGGGCGAAACTTGATTGAAGGCATTCCTAAGACAATAACCATTACGGACGAAGAGGTTCGGGAGGCGCTTGCAGATTCAGTTTCAACGATTATCAATGCCGTGCGTGTGGCGTTGGAACGAACTCCGCCCGAGCTCTCAGCAGATATCGTTGAGCGTGGAATCGTACTGACAGGTGGCGGCGCCCTGTTGAAGAATCTCGATAAACGGTTGTCTATCGAAACGGGCTTGCCGGTTTCTTTGGCTGATGACCCGCTTGCGTCTGTTGTGCTTGGTACTGGCAAGATGCTTTCGGATTTCGATTTGCTCAAGCGAGTCAAATGGGAAAACACGATGACGAGCGGAATGTAAGAAGTATTAATCAATGGCCACAGTCCGCACACAAAGAGAGATTCGGCAAAAGGCACCCATCTGGCTCATTGCTTTGCTCTTGGCGAACGTCGTGATCATGGCTGTAGATGCGCGCGACAGCCAGGGCCAGCAACAAATCGTGCGCATCTGGACGCAGACATTTGCGTCACCGATTCAGAACGCTTCGTCAAAAGCGGGAGGCGCCACCTCTAATTTTTTCCGACAGATATTCAATTTCCAAAGCATTGCTCAAGAGAATGAGCAACTAAAGCAACGGCTGTCGGTGGTGGAAGGCGAACTGCACAATGCGCGACTACAAGCGGCCGAAAACGACAGACTAAAAGCGCTGCTCGATCTCAGAGATCGGGGCACGTATCAAACGGTTCCTGCTCGTGTAATCGCGCGCGACGCCTCAGTCTGGTTCAACACGATTATGATCAATCGCGGAAGTACTGCCGGAGTGGCCGTGAACATGCCCGTCGTTTCTGCGACTGGAATAGTGGGTCGCGTGATAACAGTGAGTCCATGGTCGTCGCAGGTGATGCTCATAACGGACGAAAAAGCGGGTGCTGGCGCGGTAGTTGGTCAGCTTGGACAATCCGGGGCTCTCGGCTCAGTTCGCGGTCGTCCGGATCTCGGATTGATTGAAATGCGTTACGTCTCAGGCTTGGAAAAAGTTGAAGTAGGTGATTACGTGGTAACGACGGGTCAAGACGGCATCTACCCGCCGGGACTAAACGTGGGAGAAATCGTAGATGTAAAGAACGGCACAGCGACTCAACCTCATCAGATTCTGATACGACCCGGCGCGCGATTGGATCGATTGGAAGAAGTAGCCGTGCTGCTCTACAAACCGCCCCAACGGACCGCGCCCGAACAAACTCTTCCTAACGCGGAAAAGACAAAAAAATGAAATTATTGCCGATTGCCAATTGCCGATTCCCAATTGGTGGGTCTGAGCACGCTGGAGCGACAAGACGGCCTCCATGTAGTGACCAATCGGCAATCGACAACCGGCAATATTCGTAATGCCTCAACTTAAGATCGCCGCAATTCTCGCTATCTCTGTGGTGTTGCAACTCTCCCTGCGCGTGGTTTGGCAACCTCTCTCCTACATCGACTTTCCGCTAATTGTTGTTGTTTACATCGCTTTGCAAAGGGATGCGTGGCAGGCATTGCTTGTAGGAACGCTTGCCGGGATCATTGTCGACGCGTCGAGCGGCGGTTTAATTGGGGCGGGCGGCTTTTCAAAGACCTTTACTGCCTACGTCATTTACTTCGCGGCGACCCGCGTTAATTTGGAGAACCCGCTCCTTCGTATTCCTGTTCTTGCGGCGGCTGCGGTGTTGGATTCGGCGGTTTATGTTTTTTGGCATCGACTCCTTGGCTACCCTCCGATGGTTCCTCTGATGCAAACCATCTCGTACAAATTAATTGCTACAACGATTGCCGGAACTATCGTAATGTACATGCTGGATTCGGTGCTTGCGGAAGCTTCCGCCCAAAAACGACAGTTTGCGACCAGACGCCGGGTGGCACGCAGGTCGACCGGATCACTGAGGAGAACCGGATCACTGAGGAGAAGGTGAGGATTGGGTCTCCGCCTTTTGGGTCTGTCGCTTTGGTTCAGAACTAACCATCAGACCAAGAAAACAGCTATCCTGAAGTAGGCATCAAATACCTGAGACCCAAGGCCAAAGACCAAACGACGCCGATCGAAACGCGATGCACTTTACCAAGCAATGAAATTCGAAGATACGTCGCAAAACCTACGTGCTCGACTAAGGTTCATCCAGGTCCTTGTCGTCCTGATGTTGACCGTACTCAGTGTGAGGCTCTACGTGCTTCAGGTCGTCCGAGGTGAGCGGTATGGCGAAATTGCGGAGAACCAGCGCCGGCGACGTTTGCCGATACCCGCGCCAAGAGGCGTCATCTTTGATCGCGAACGTAGAGTGATAGTCGACTCCCGTCCGACCTACAACGTTATCCTATCGCGCGAGGACGTTAAAGACCTCCACTCGCTAATACAACCCCTTTCCGAAGGCCTCCAGATCGATAGCGAGCTTCTACGCGAACGATTCGACCTTGTGAACTCGATGCCTGCTTTCGAGTCGATTCAAGTAAAGCAAGATGCGACAGCGGGCGATATCGCCTGGGTCGAGGCGCATACGCTCGAGTTTCCAGAACTTCGTATCGAGCAACAACCCCTGCGACGATATCCTCCGGAGGGGAAGCTTGCGCATGTGGTCGGTTATGTTGGTGAAATAAGTCCGGAACAGTTGAAACAGAATGCGTACAAAGAGAAGGGCCTGAAACCCGGCGACATCATCGGACAAAGTGGTATCGAACAAATCTACGATGAGTACTTGCGGGGAACCGAGGGGTATCGTGAAGTCGTCGTCGACAGCCGCGGCCGCATTCAGGATGAAATCGAAACCGTAGATCCGATACCCGGCCGCGACCTCATTACGACGATCGATCTCGACCTGCAGAATGCGGCCGAAGAGCAATTGCGGAACTCCGTTAATAAGCGTGGGGTGCTGATTGTAATGGATCCTAATAACGGTGAGATCCTCGCGCTCGCGTCTTATCCAACTTTTGATCCTAATCTTTTCTCACAAAGAATCACGACGAAGGAAGGCAAGGCGGAATATGCAGCGTTGTTAAATAATCCCGAAACACCGCTGATGAACCGTGCAGTCCAAAGCCGCTATCCTCCCGGTTCCACCTGGAAGATTCCGATGTCAATCTCAGGACTTGAACAGGGTGCCATCACACTGGACCATTCGAACTTGGTCTGCGGAGGCGGAATCACTATCGGCAACAAGTTCACGCGGTGCATGGGTAATCACGGCACACCGGACATTAAAGCCGCAATAACGCATTCGTGTGACGGCTACTTCTATCGTCTGGGGCTCAAGATGACCATCAACGGCATTATGAAGATGGTCGATGAGTTTGATCTGAACAAGCGGACCGGAATTGATTTACCAAACGAAGTAATAAGCTGGACGCCGTCGCCAGATTTCAAGCGTCGGATGCAACCGCGCGATCCGGATTGGCGCGATATTGACACTGTGTATGCGTCATTCGGTCAGGTCTACGATGTCATTACGCCCATTGCTTTGCTGCGTACGATTGCGGGAATCAGCATGGGAGGACAACTGTATGTCCCACACTTACTCAAAGAAGTGAGCGCCCAGGGAAATCCCGGCACGCCTGAATACAAGAGCGCTGTCACCTTTCAACCACTCGATCCGTCGAAGCCTAACCCGAAGAAATTATCGATTCCGGAAGACATCCACCACACCGTCGTTGAAGGAATGTGGAGTGTCGTAAACGCCGGGGGAACAGGCGCGGCCATTCGCATGGCCGGCTTTGATATTGCTGGTAAGACTGGAACTGCTCAGGTCGTAGGACTCGGCAAGGATGTCGGCAAGAATAAGGATCACTCCTGGTTCGTCTCATATGCTCCCGCCTATAAACCCGAAATCGCTATGGTCGCACTGATAGAGAACGCTGGCTTTGGAGCTACGCACGCAGCGCCAGCTGTTCGCGGTGTTTATGACGTTTACTATCGCAAGACGCGACATGAAGAGCCACCGGGTGCCCTCCAAATAGCCAAGAAGCCAACGTCGGCGCCAGCGCAAATTGCGAAGAAGCAAACAACAGCGGTTGTACAGTAGCTCTTCGTCTGAACGTATAGGACCTATTAGACCTATTAGTTATTAGACCCATTAAAGATGGTAGCAATCATTCACAAACGCAGCTGGCGTGATTTCGATTGGGTCCTCGCTTTTTTGGCGCTTGGCATTGTCGCTTTTGGAGCCATTCAGATCCGTTACGCGCAACCAACCGAGTCCTACTGGGTCAAACAGTTAATCGGTTTAGGGATCGGCATCGTTGCTATGCTGGCGATTGCGTTCACTGATTATCGGCGCCTGCTCAATCTGGCACCGGTCTTCTATGTGTTTGGTCTATTGCTGCTGATCATTGTGCTCGTTCCTGGATTAGGCCTGAAGATAAATGGCCAACGAGCTTGGATCAAAGTGCCAGGTATTGGGCAGTTTCAGCCTTCGGAATTCGTCAAAGTCACCACCGCAATGATGCTCGCGCGCTACTTTGGTAAGAACAGAGCAAACGTGCTTACGGTCAAAGAGATGATTGTCGGCGGATTGATTCTGGCGCTTCCGATTGCGCTCATTCTCCTCGAGCCAGATGCCGGTTCGGTATTAACGTACCTTCCCATACTCGCAGTCGTTCTTTTCCTTTCCGCGATACGCGTACGCCTCGTTGTAGCCGCGGCGCTACTGGCGGTGGTGATGATTCCACTGGCGTATTGGATAGGGGTAAAGACCAATCTGGTGAAGGTATATCAGCAGGAACGAATCAACGTGATCCTCGATCCTGAGAATGCCGATAAGCGTCGGATCGGCTACCACACCTGGCAATCCATTCTTACGGTTGGCGAAGGAGGACTATTCGGCTCACGTTCATCAGTTCAGCATTCGCAAAGCAGCTTAAAGTTTCTGCCGGAGCCGCACACCGATTTCATCTACGCGGTTACAGCCGAGACTACAGGCTTTGTCGGTTGTGTGCTGGTGTTATTGGCTTACGCCGTGCTGTTATCGCGTTTGATAACAGGGGCGCGCCGGTCATCTGATCGAATGGGAATGCTGTTCATAATGTCGTTTGTTGGGGGCTTAACGTTTCAGATCTTCATCAACATCGGTATGGCGCTGGGGATTGCTCCAGTGATTGGAGTGCCTTTGCCCTTAATGAGCGCGGGCCTAGCCTCACTCATCGCGACTTTCATCGCAATCGGCTTTGCCATCAGTGTGCAACTCCGCAGGTTCGTAAACTAGTAAGAGTATCCACAGATTACAGTTGAGGAGCAGGAGCAGGAGGCAGGCGCACGAAATCATCCTGCTCCTGCTTGGTGCTGCTGCTCCTGAACAGTAATCCGCGGATGGATTTGTTAGTTACAATGGCACCATGAAGCGACAAGGCTCGCTATTCTGAAGGATGAAGGATGAAGGATGAAAGGTTAGTTATTCACCGTTTATCCTTTATGCCCCATCCTTTACTGTGGTCCACCGTACCTAAAGACAATTGCAATTAAACTAGTCTGAATTCGCAACTTATTGCGTTTGCCTTTGATTGTCGTTTCCGCTAACCTCCTCTTAGCCCTTCCCCCACCAATTTAAATACCCCGACACCAATAACTCGACGAATGCCGAGGCATTCTCGGAAACTACTGTGAAGGAGATACTATGAACACTGAAGGGTTAAGGAAGTCTCGGCTATTTTTTCTGACTATCGCCGCGGCACTACTACTCCTCGCAACGGCCCCGATCGCGTCTGCGCAAACTACTGCTACACAGACGCCCAGAGATCGTTATCCCAACCTGCAAGCGGTACCCAATGGCTCGAAGCTGAAATTCAAAGGTGTGGTTGTTGGGCGCGACGCCGACACATTTACTGTACGCGACCGAAACCGAACCGACTACCAGGTTTTGATTACTGACAACACCAGCATCAAGACCTACGGTGGCTTCTTCAAAGGCGGTAAGAAGTATCCTGTTACTGACATTCTCCGCGGACTGATCGTCGAGGTAGAAGGTACTGGCGATCCTCAAGGACAGCTTATCGCGAAGAAAATCAGATTCAATGAGTCAGACATGCGCGCTGCGCTCACCACCGACACACGCGTTGGACCAGTTGAGGAAAATCAACAACGCATGGCGGGTCAGATGGACGAGTTGTACGCAATAGCAGCGGAGGCGCGCACTGAAGTTAAAGAAGCAAACGAGAGAATCTCGTCACTCGACGACTATGACGTGCAGGACAGCGTCGCCGTGACCTTCAGAGTGAACAGCGCAGTGCTTTCGCCAGAAGCTAAACAGCAGCTGGATGGCCTCGCGCAGAAAGCCATGACGGCCAAGGGATACATGATCGAAGTCGCAGGTCACACGGATTCGACTGGAAGTGATGCGAAGAACTTCCGGCTTAGCCAGGCACGTGCCGAGTCGGTGGTTCAGTATCTTGCTGTGACGCACAAGATTCCGCTTCGACGCTTCGTGACTCCGATGGGTTATGGAAGGACTGAAGCGGTTGCTGACAACTCGACCGCCTCAGGACGTGCTCAGAACCGCCGGGTTGAAGTGAAGCTAATCATCAATCGCGGCATAGTACGCCAACCGGCGACTTCATCGGTGAGACCGTAAAGACCGAGCCGCAGATGAACGTGGAAAAACACAGATCAGAAAGCTAAGCGCTGATTCAGGTTTTGAAATTCTGATCTGTGTATATCTGCGAAATCTGCGGCTGATTTGCGGCTGGAGGTTCCGGCTGCGGATTGACTCCTTTCGTTGTCGCGGGCACGATGAACTGCTTCGGCGTCGCGTTATCAAATACTTCAACCCTCACCATCACATCGTCCGGCCGGAGTGATTGCGCTCGGCAATCATCCGGAGTTGGTAGGTATTCCATCTTCACACGAAGCTGCATCCGCTGAGCTCCACGGGGCACCAGCAGGCTTCCGTCGAAATCGAAATACGTTTCCTGGCCCAGTCACAGTGGCATGGATCCTTCTCATCGACGGCATCATGATGATAAATGCGTGACGTTGTACTCATAAAGATGTAAAGTAGGCGCTAAGCCTCCGTGAGATCGTCCAATGGACTCCGACACTGTTCAATATCGTCCTGAACAATGGCGAGACGTGGATAATCTGTTTGACAGTGAGCCCGAGACCTTCCAAATAGAATTCCGAGAGCCCAACGCCCGTGAGCAAAGCCGACTGTTCGATTTACTCGGTTGCATCAACTACAAAATCCTGAGCGGAAACAAGGTTTACATTGAAGCAGGTGGAGTCGTTTACAAGACGTTGTATGGAGGCTACTGGCGAAGTGTATTTACCGGCATTGAGCACTATCTGCTGAGGTGCGTAGAAATTCAGACGCCAATGTGGTTGCAGGACCGTCCCGACGATTTTGTGGATCTACCGATTACTTTTTCGAATGGTGGTTGGACCGCCAACGGCCATTCGCTCTCATTCATCCTTTCACGCGAGTGAAGAGTAAATAGTAAATAGTACGTCGATTGGCTTTGCCTCAAAAGTCACACCTAGCTCGAGTCGGATGTATTTTGATTCGTGTTGGTTCGTGTGACTTCGTGGATCGTCCTTGTTTTTCTGACAAAAGGAACGATCCACGAAGTCACACAAACTAAACACGAACCTCGTTACCACCCCAATCGACTTTTGAGGCAAAGCTGCTCCGACGGCGCATCAACAAATTTTTTGATTAAGTAAACGCATGGGAGGAAAAGAACATGGCACGTCCGACGAATGCAATCCGCGATAACAATGCCAACGAGCCTAAGGTTGCGGCAGTCGACATGAAGCTTGAGGTCATCGTGATCCCGGTTTCGGATGTCGACCGCGCGGAGAAGTTCTACCGAAGACTCGGGTGGCGACAGGACGTTACCCCGCCTGGCTCTGGCGTGTTCCAGTTCACGCCGCACGGCTCCGCATGCTCGATCCAATTCGGCAAGACTCTGACCTCGGCCACGCCAGGTTCGGCCCAGAGGACATACCTGATCGTCTCCGACATTGAGGTCGCCCGCGACGCGATCATCGCCGCTGGGATCGAGGTGAGCGAGATCTTCCACTTCGGACCGAGCGGTCCAGTGAGCGGTCCCGATCCAGCGCAGGGCAGCTACCGCTCCCTCGCTACGTTTAGCGATCCAGACGGCAACAGCTGGCTGCTGCAGGAGATTACGACTCGGTTGCCAGGGCGCATCGACACGGGCGTGACTTTGTTTGGGTCGGCCAGCGATCTCGCGACTGCTCTCCGGCGTGCGGAGGCCGCTCATGGAGAGCATGAGAAGCGTACTGGGCAGCGCGACGCGAACTGGTCCGATTGGTACGCGGAGTACATGGCGGCGGAGCAGGCGGGAACGGGACTGCCTCAATAAACAACGCCGTGATCGTCCGCAACGGATTAATTAAGATCGAGGTCCATCATGCAACCTGCCAGCATCGCAATAGCAACAGTGAAATTCGCAACTAAGCTTATCGGTATCAGTGCACCGTCCGTTCTATGGTTCATTGGTGGCGCCGCCTTGACTCTGGGTCTTAGCTATATCGGCGGATCGAAAGACTCGCAGCATGTCTACGAACTGCGCATGTATCACGTTAACGAGGGCAAAATGGATGCTTTAATAGCTCGCTTTGGCGATCACACTGATGCTATTTTCAGACGACACAATATGAAGAGCATTGGCTTTTGGCGTCCGCAAGACGAGCCGTATTCGCAGAACCTGTTTGTGTACATCCTGGAGCACGCGAGCCGCGAAGAGGCTCGGAAGAATTGGGCTGCGTTCCAGGCAGATCCTGAATGGAAAAAGGTAAAGGCCGACTCTGAGACTAATGGTGCGCTGGCAAACCATATCGACAGCTACTTCATGGATCCGACGAGCTTTTCAGCGCTCAAGTAGAAAGTCGGCGGTAAGGCTGCTAATCGAAGTTGATGGTTACTAGTTTCAACATCCGCCGCTAGCGTCACGCTCGTATTTGGATAGGGATTAAGTATGACCGCGCAACCTACCGGCGCCTTGACGAGCGAGAGGGAACATCAATGAACACACGACGGAACATGTTAATCGGCATTGTCGTGGGCATCGTTATTGTAGCGGCATTGACGTACGGTACGGGTTTATCAAAGCAATTGCTGGCTCCGTTTGGTAGCTCGGCCGAATACAAAAGTTCAGAATCTGCTACTGCTCCAGAGCTGGCTACTGGTGAGTGGATAAACTCAGAACCGCTCAAGCTAAAAGACCTGCGCGGTCGCGTCGTGCTAATCGAGTTCTGGACTTTCGGCTGCTATAACTGTCGGAACACGTTGCCATTCGTCAAAAGCTGGGATGATCGCTACCGCGAGAAAGGCCTTACCATTATTGGGGTGCACTCACCTGAGTTCGATGAGGAAAGGAAAGTCGAAAACCTCCGCCGGGAAGTATCTTCACTGGGGATTCGTTACCCGGTAGTTACGGATAACGACTACAAAACATGGAACGCTTATAAGGTGGAAGCCTGGCCAACCGTCTTCCTGTTGGACAAACAGGGACGAATTCGCTGGATGCACGTTGGCGAAGGGCGCTATGACGAGGCTGAGCGACTGATCCAGAAGCTACTTGCTGAGAAAGAATCGTAGTCTGATGGAAACAACATCTGCACCACTGCCCGGCTCGTTACCGGACGAAATGTTCCCGGTGCTCACACCGGAGCAACAAGCGCGAGTGCTTTCGCATGGCGAATTAAGAAAGGCAGAGAGTGGTGAAACGATCGTTGAACCGAGTACACCAGGAGTGAAGTTCTTCGTGGTCGTTTCCGGTCGGCTCGAACTTCATCGAGTCTCAGACAATAAAGAAGAGCTAATTGCTCTTTGCGGACCGGGCATGTTCACAGGCGAACTGAGTTTGCTTTCAGGACGTCGTGCATTGGTACGAATCCGTGCTGGTGAGGCCAGCGAATTGATCGAGATAGAGCGCGAGGCGTTGCGCGGCTTGGTTCAAACCGATAGCGAACTTAGTGACATCTTTCTCCGCGCTTTCATCTTGCGTCGACTCGAATTAATCGCCCGGGGGATTGGCGACTTAGTTCTAATTGGTTCGAATCACTCGCTCGATACCTTCCGGATCAAAGAGTTCCTTACTCGAAACTACCAGCCTTATGCGTACATCGATCTCGAACGTGACCCGGAGGTCCAGGATTTACTGGATCGGTTCCACGTGGCGATTGACGAATTACCTGTGCTCATCTGTCGCCGTAGTATCGTCCTGCGAAATCCGAGCAACAAAGAGATCGTAGATTGCCTTGGCTTCAACGAAAGCATCGATCAAAAGCACGTGCGCGACATGATAGTCGTAGGTGCCGGCCCCGCAGGATTAGCGGCGGCCGTGTACGGCGCATCTGAGGGCTTGGACGTATTGGTGATTGAGGCAAACTCGCCCGGAGGACAGGCAGGCGCCAGTTCCAAGATTGAAAACTATTTGGGTTTTCCTACCGGAATCTCAGGCAGTGAATTGGCCAGAAACGCTTACACGCAGGCACAGAAGTTTGGCGCACAGATGTTGATTGCCAGACAAGCTAAAGGCTTAACTTGTGACCGGCGGCCATATGCGTTGAAGTTCGATGACGGCGAGAAAGTGCCGGCGCGAACTGTAGTCATCGCCACCGGCGCCCAATATCGAAGACTTTCGTTGGAGAAGTTGTCTCAGTTTGAAGGGGCGGGCGTCTATTACGTCGCGACTCACCTCGAGTCGCAGTTATGCGCCGGCGAAAATGTCGTGGTCGTTGGTGGCGGCAATTCCGCAGGACAAGCGGCTGTATTTCTGGCCAGAACCGCGCGCCGTGTCTTCATGCTGGTTCGCTCAGACGATTTGGCCAGGACCATGTCGAGATATCTGATCCGGCGGATCGAAGAAAGCCTGAATATAGAATTGCGCACCCACACGGAAGTCATAGGCTTGAGCGGGAACGACCATCTCGAGGCGATGGAATGGCGCAATAACAAGAGTGGGAAGGTTGAGCAGCATAAGATCGGGGCGCTGTTTTCTATGACCGGCGCCGTGCCAAATTCAGCGTGGCTCGAAGGTTGTGTCACTTGCGATGAAGCGGGCTTCATTAAGACTGGCTCAGATCTTTCAAAGGAAGACTTGGAACGCGCGAAATGGCCGCTTGCCCGCGCACCTTATTTACTTGAGACGAGCCTGCCAGGAGTGTTCGCCGTGGGCGACGTTCGCAGTGGGAATGTTAAGCGGGTGGCGTCGGCTGTGGGCGAAGGATCGATTGCCGTCTCTTTTGTCCATCAAGTACTGGCCGAGTGATTGAATATTCTCTCGCAATGCAAGTCGAATCATTTCGTTCTAGTTAATGAACTGTTCGACGCTGCTGCAAGACGGGTGTAAAGTACGTGAAACTTCAACAAAGACTTTCATATCAAACGGAGGCTCTATGCCAGACGACGATCCCCAATCGTGTCCGCCAGATCCTACTCGCCGCAACTTTTGACCTCAGGAAGTAGTATGGCAGCAAGCCTGGTTGCGACGTACGTACCGGCGCTCGCGAATAGCGCTGCCGGAGAAAGCGACTCGGGTTCCGCCGGTGCTCCGCCGATCGAGGGCGCGTTACCGATCACGCTGCGCATCAACGGCAATAATTCTGATCAGGACTGACCGCGATTTCTATTTCGATAACTTTGTTTCCAACCCAGCCCGCGACTCTTGCAGATCGGGTCAGCCAACGTGAGTCACAGACGATGTGATATTCTGCCTTTTAGGGAAAACCACAATGGTGCCAACAATTTCTCGAGACGAGTTGAAGCGGAAGATCGATCTCAAGGATGATTTTCTTTTGCTCGAAACCCTGCCGACCACCGCTTATCATCACGCGCATTTGCCTGGCGCGATCAATCTGCCACCGGATCAAATAGATAAGCTCGCGCCCCAACTCTCGCTTGATAAGAATGCCGACATCGTCGTCTATTGCGCCAGTCCGACTTGACACGCCTCGGAGAAGGCTGCCCGTGAATTGGCAGCGATGGGATACACGAACGTCCGCGACTATGCTGAGGGGAAGTCTGGCTGGGTCGAAGCAGGGTTACCAACCGAAAGCGAACACAAGCATTAGCTATTCCTTCAAGTCCCAGCTTTGATGCGATAGGAGATTTGGTGGAGCAGAGGGGGATCGAACCCTTGGCCTCCGCATTGCGAACGCGAGTTAGTTGGTTCCACTGACTACTATACGTTCCCTTTCATTAACCAAAATTCAACAAAGCAGCCGTCCGAAAGATCATCCACTCGACAGATTTATTCCAACGAAAATAATCGCCAGGATGTGTCCCCAGCGTGGGCGTTTCCAAAGATCCACGGCGGCGGTGCCGCCCGATGCGGAGGTTGCAAACAACAAAACAACGGCCCAAAGGCCGACCCAAAGCAGACCCCTCATGCGTTCCCATTACAGGAGACTCTTCGGGTTGCCTTCCAGGCAAGTAAGCTCCCAGTCGTGTCCGGCAACGGCCACTGCGGCAACATAACCTGGGCCCACGTCGATCGCCTTCAACGACCAGCGACTCGCTTCGGTTTCATCCCATCTCGTGAGTAAAAGTGCTGCCGGCTCAGCGGGCGCGAGTGTCACATCGAACTGGTCGAGCGGAAGCGATAAGCCATTTCCTCTTGCTTTGAGAAAAGCTTCCTTGCGGGTCCAGCAATTGAAAAACGCTTCATGCCGCACGTTGTCAGGAAGACCGGTCAGGCGTCCAAACTCATTTGAGGAAAAAAAACGCCGCGCGATGTCGTCACCAGTGAAGTCCGGCCGGATATGTTCCAGGTCAACACCAATCTCCCCCACGCGAGTAAAGGCGTAGAGGGCAAAACCACCGGCATGCGCAAGATTGAAGTTCAGTGGACGTGCCTGGGAGTAAGAGGTCGCAAGCTCGGGCTTCCCGTGAGACGCATAACTGAACCTGATCGTTTCCGCACCAACATCCAGATAACTCGCAAGCATAGTTCTCAGACATCCACGCGCTACGATGAAGTGCAGGCGATCGCTTTCGAAGTGAAAACGAGCTGCCCGGTCTTGTTCGTCGACAGAGAGTAGTTGACGACAACGCTCGATGATCGCGGGCGGTTGATTCAGATCGACGCGCCAAACGTGGACGTCTTTTTGTCCGAGTAAAGGCCGCTCAGGCATCAGAGACGACGCTTGTGAATTACTTGAATGCTGAAATTCTTCGGACACGATCATTTGGCGGCAATCCAACTCAGACGGTTCTACGGGTGGTGCCCGATCAGTGAGGCGACGGAGACCGCTATGCGACCGTCAACTCAACTTTTCCCAGCCTCCTCCATCTTCTTTCTCAGACTAAGCGGTCTCATATCGGTCCAGACGTCCTTTATATAGGAGAGACAATCCGCTTTCAGGCCCGACTTACCTGCATCGTTCCAGCCCAAAGGGTTTTCCCGGTCTGCAGGCCAGATGGAGTACTGCTCTTCGTGATTAACGACTACCTTGTAAATTGTCGTATCTTCGCGTTCGTCTTGAGCCATCTTCCTCTCCCCACTGAATTGTTATTTCAATCAAGTTAGCCATTTGGGCGGCTGCTGGACATAAGCATATTCCGGTTATTTACGGTATTTCGGCAATTTTGAGCATTTCTCTAAGTATCTGAGCTCGGATTGTCTCGACGCCGTGGGATCAAAGCTTACCTGAGATTTTCCCATAATGACGCGTTTGATATTATTACAAAACTACTTAATAACTTCTCAATGATCATACGCGAAATAGATTCGATTTCCGAAATGAAGGCTCTCGAAGAACTTCAGAAGGAAGTCTGGGGTTGGGACGATCTCGATACAATGCCGCTAATGAACTTTATTGTCATGAAGGAGGTTGGCGGGAGCTTGATAGGAGCCTTTGATCGAGAGAGACCGGTTGGATTCGTCTTTGGGTTCGTTGGCTGCGATGAGGGTAATATTGTTTTTCATTCGCATATGCTTGCGGTTCTTCCGGGGTCTCGAGAGCAAGGGATCGGTCGAGAGCTCAAGCTCGCTCAACGCCAACAGGCGCTAACAAAGGGGTTTAACTGCATCACCTGGACGTTCGATCCATTGCAGAGCACTAACGCGTACCTCAATTTCAGCAAACTTGGTGTTATCGCAACTAAATACAAGGTAAATTTCTACGGCGAACAGACTTCAAGCGCGTTGCACCGGCACATCGGAACCGATCGACTCTGGGTAAGTTGGTTTCTTAAAAGCGACCGGGTTAGCCAGCGTCTCGAGTGCGGATCGAATGCTAAGCCTTCTCAGCCCGACCTCGGGAAGCTGGTGTCGCTGGTTCAAACCGGACGTGATGGTTGGCCTCAGAGTCAACCGTTAGCCGCGCATGTCGACGAACAGGTTTTGATTGATATTCCCGCTGATATTGGATTATTGCAGCAACAAAGTCCCGAGTTAGCCGTTGCGTGGCGAAACGCTACTCGCACGGCGTTCACCGAAGCGCTCGCTGCCGGCTTCATCGTCGAAGAATTTTACCGGTTACAGCGGCATGGGGAGTTAGTAGGCTGTTACTTTCTTAGATCGAAGATGCCAGATGGAATCAGCCACCACTCAAATTAAGCAGTCTTGCGTTTACGATCACTTGGTAGTCCAAGCCGAGCGCGCGCCGCACGCGGCAGCTATCGCGGCGCCGGGGCGGCAACCAATGACTTACGAGGGTTTGCTCTCACAGACTCATGCCGTAACGGACAAGCTCAATTCCATGGGTCTTGGGCGTAATGATCGGGTTGTCATGGTTCTCGACAATGGACCTGAGATGGCCGTGGCCTTTATAGCCATGGCCTCCTGTGTAACCTGCGTTCCACTAAATCCAGGCTATCGTGCGGACGAGTTCGAGTTTTACATGTCCCGAGCAAACGCCACGGCCATGGTTATTGACTCAGCAAATAACTCGGCGGCGAGAGCTGTTGGTCAGACGCTGGGTCTTTCGATCATCGAACTCGAGTCTGGGCGAGATGCCGAAGCCGGTAGCTTCCAACTTGCCGGCGGGGATCGGCGGGCGCCTAAACGAGGTGGTTTCGCCCACCCTGAGGAACAGGCGCTTCTGCTTCACACCTCCGGCACAACATCAGCGCCGAAAATTGTTCCTTTGACCCAGAACAACATTTGCAGCATGGCGGCCAACAATCAACGATTTCTTGAGTTGACTGGTGATGATCTCTGCCTAAACGTTATGCCCCTGTTTCATTCGACCGGACTTATTGGCGTAGTTCTGTCGTCAATCCTCAGTGGGGCCTGTGTTGTTTGTCCCCCAGCTTTTTATGCGCCGAAGTTCGTTGAATGGTTCGAGGAATTCCGCCCAACGTGGTTTACCGCTGTGCCCAGCATTCATCAAGCCATCTTGTTACGCGCGACCAATGAGAGAAAGATGGTCTCTCAAAATCGTTTGCGGTTTATTCGCTCATCGTCGTCGGCGTTGCCCAGGCAGGTTCTGCAGGATTTGGAAGACAGGTTTAATGCACCCGTAATCGAATCCTACGGTTTGACTGAATCTGGAATGATCGCCTGTAATCCACTCCCACCGGGTAATCGAAAGGTTGGATCGGTCGGAGTTCCGACTTTGGTTGATCTTGCAGTCATGGATGAAGCTGGTAACTCGTTGGCGCCTGGTAAGAATGGGGAAGTTGTGGTCCGTGGCGCATGTGTCATGGCAGGTTATGAGGGCAGCGCGGCAGACGGCGAAGAATTCTTTGCGGGAAACTGGTTCAGAACTGGGGATCAAGGATTTCTGGATGCTGACGGCTATCTATTTCTCACCGGTAGGCTCAAAGAGATTATCAATCGGGGAGGTGAAAAGATTGCGCCCCGCGAAATCGACGAGGCTCTCATGGACCACCCCGCTGTAGAACAAGCTATAACATTTCCGGTGGCCAATGAAGTATTGGGCGAAGAAGTCGCGGCGGCTGTAGTCTTACGCCCACAGCATACGGCGACCCAGCGGGAGATTCGGGAATTCGTTACCAAGCGGCTCGCTGACTTTAAGGTTCCCCGTCAGATATTGATCCTAACTGAGATACCTAAAGGGTCTTTTGGAAAGATAGAGCGCCGCCGCTTGGCGGAGCGACTGGGCGTTACGCCTTGTGACCAATTGCCCTCAAAGCGCGAAGTGGCATACACACCGCCTGGTACGCGGGAAGAGTCGATGTTGGTGGAGATCTGGGCACGCGTATTGGGGCTGAGGTTGGTGGGCATTCACGACGACTTTTTCCAATTAGGAGGCGACTCTATTCTCGCTACACGGGTTGTCTCGCAAGTGCGTAGCATTCTGCAAGTGGAGTTGTCACCAGCCAGTCTATTTGAGACGCCCACCGTAGCGGAGCTGGCGCGGAGTCTTCAAATCTCCGGAAAGAAAGGCGAAGATCCTGCGACCCGACCTATTAAGCCTATTCCCAGAAACTAGAATCTCAGCGGCTCAACAGATCGGCAGGAACATTACTTCAAAGGGGACGACGTGTTACATAGTTTTACCAATATTGAGAACGACGTCTTCCCCGCGTCTTTTGCACAGCAACGTCTGTGGTTTCTGGATCAACTGGAGCCAGGCAGCCCTTTTTATAATATTCCCCAGGCGATCAGCATCCAGGGCGACCTTAGCATTGAAGCTCTTCGACTCACGTTTGCAGAGATTGTTCGACGACATGAGGCCCTCCGCACAACGTTCTCAGTTGTGGATGGCAGTCCCATCCAGGTAATCGCCAAACATTTAAAGCTCAGCCTTCCGGTAATCGATCTCACATCATTAACCGACTTGGACCGCGACGTTGAGTCCGCGCGTTTGGCGGCGGAAGAAGCACAAAAGCCATTCGACTTGATCCGTGGGCCGCTGGTACGCGCCCTGCTGCTGGCACTGAGCGCCGACGAGCATGTCCTGCTACTAACGATGCACCATATCGTGAGCGACGGGTGGTCCATGGGAGTATTGTTTCGTGAACTGGGCTTAATCTACGAGGCATTTGCGGCTGGCAAACCTTCGCCGTTGCCTGAGTTGCCTATTCAATACGCGGATTATGCTTCGTGGCAGCGCGAGTGGTTACAGGCAGATGCACTCCGAACCCAGCTTGATTACTGGAAGACTCAATTGGCAGACGCTCCGCCTATCCTGGAACTGCCGAAGGACAAACAGCGTCCAGCAGTTCAGCGGTTTCGCGGCGCGAAGGTAGTGCATTACTTACCGCCGACTCTCACCGAAGGCCTAAAACAGCTCAGTGTAAACGAGCGAGTTACGCTCTTCATGACCTTGTTGGCTGCCTTCAAAGTGCTGCTGTCGCGTTACACAAATCAGGATGACATCGTCGTAGGATCACCCATTGCGAACCGAACCCGTGCGGAAACAGAAGATCTGATTGGCTTCTTCGTTAATACACTTGTTCTTCGCACTGATCTGTCAGGAAACCCTACCTTTCGCGATGTCCTTCAACGAGTAAAGAAGGTGGCCGTAGGAGCCTATGCTCATCAGGATGTGCCGTTTGAAAAACTCGTAGAAGAACTAAGCCCAGAGCGTGACCCAAGCCGAAACCCACTGTTTCAGGTTTCGTTTGTTCTTCAGAACGCAACACGATCACAGCTCGTACTTTCCGGCCTGACTTTGTTGCCGCTGGAAATTCACAGCGGCACCGCAAAGTTTGATCTGTCTCTTTCAATTCTGGAAACGCCTCAAGGTTTAAAGGCGACTTGGGAATACGACACTGACCTGTTCGAAGCTCCTCGGATAGCTCGCATGGTCCAACACTTTGAGATGTTGCTCAATGGCGTGATTGCGAACCCGGCTGCGCGCATCCGACAGCTACCTTTACTGCCGGAGACTGAGCGGCACCGGTTACTGGTAGATTGGAACCAGACCGCTGCAAAGTATCCAACGGACAAATGCATTCACAATTTGTTCGAACTGCAAGTTAAGCGTACCCCTGAAGCAATTGCCTTGGTTGATAAAGAGCGCCGTCTGACTTACGGCGATCTAAATAATCGCGCTAATCAGCTCGCCAGATATTTGCAACAGCAAGGAGTGGGACTTGAAACACTCGTTGGTGTCTGCGTCGAACGCTCGGCCGAAATGGTTATTGCACTGCTGGGTATTCTTAAGGCTGGTGGAGCATATGTACCGCTGGACCCAGGCTACCCCCAACAGAGGCTGCGGTTCATGCTGGAAGATTCCAAGGCCTCGGTTGTACTGACACATACCAAACTAGCCAAACTGCTTCCCTCGGGCGATGCTCAAGTGATTTGTCTTGATCAGGAATCGAAAAACATCGGCCGCGAGTGCGAAGAAGATTTAGGACACCTTGGTCCGCCGAGCACGGTTGGTTACGTAATTTACACTTCGGGTTCCACTGGCCGGCCTAAGGGTGTGGCGATTGAACATCGTAGTGCAGTGACTTTGCTTTATTGGGCTCAAGAAGTCTTTTCTAAAGAAGATCTGGCTGGCGTATTAGCTTCAACCTCGATTTGTTTTGACCTTTCCGTATTCGAGCTATTCGTGCCATTGAGCTTTGGCGGCAAAGTGATCATCGCAGAGGACGCGCTAAACTTACCGACACTGACATGTGCTAATGAGGTCACCCTCATTAATACAGTTCCCTCTGCGATCTCGGAGTTGTTGCGAGTAGAGGCAATCCCTCCCAGTGTTATCACGGTTAACCTCGCGGGCGAGCCGCTGCCTTCCAGCCTGGTACGCGAAATATATCAATTACCGACAATTAGACGGGTTTTCGATCTTTACGGGCCGACCGAAGACACGACGTACACCACGTACGCCTTGCGGCTACCGGATGGTCCTGCGACGATCGGGCGACCGATCGCGAACACAAAGATCTACCTTTTGGATTCCTTCCTGGCACCTGTGCCAATTGGCATACCCGGCGAACTCTACATCTCCGGCCATGGACTGGCGCGTGGTTATATAAACCAACCCCAATCGACGGCTGAAAAATTCGTTGTCAATCCTTTCGAGGACGATGGTGGAAGGCTTTACAAAACGGGTGACGTCGCAAGATATCGGAACGAAGGCAATATTGAATTTCTAGGAAGAATTGATCATCAAGTTAAAGTTAGAGGTTACAGGATCGAGTTAGGGGAAATAGAAGCAGCCATTAATGAGCATTCTAACGTGCGCGAATCAGTAGTCTTGGTGCGGGAGGATGAGCCGGGAGATATGCGTCTGGTTGCGTATGTTGTTTCTGGCAGAAAAGAAGAGCTGGAAGGTGGGGAAGACACGTCTCATGAGAGCGACCAGGTTTCACAGTGGGAAGCCGTGTGGGATGAGACCTACAGGCAAGTCACCCCGGCGGAGGATCCGGAGTTCAATATCGTCGGCTGGAACAGTAGCTATACAGGTGAGGCTATTTCCTCTGAAGAAATGCGCGAGTGGGTGGACCAAACTGTGGCTCGGATAGTTGCGTTAAAGCCGGGGAGTGTGTTGGAGATTGGTTGCGGAACCGGCTTATTACTTTTCCGTATTGCTTCTCACTGTGCCAATTACCATGCAACTGATGTGTCAGAGCCGGTACTGGCTTTGCTACAAGAGCAGTTGAACGCTAGCACCGAATATAGACATGTAACTCTTTCGCATCAGGCCGCCGACGATTTTAGAGGTATTGAAGCTAACGCGTTTGATACCGTCATCCTAAACTCAGTCATACAGTATTTCCCCAGCATTGATTATCTCCTCAATGTGATTGAAGGCGCGGTAAAAGCAGTTAGACTTGGAGGCTCAGTCTTCCTCGGTGATGTGCGCAGCTTGCCTTTACTGGAAGCATTCCACACCGCTGTTCAGTTACAGACCGCTAGTTCAGTACTTACGTTAGGCGAGTTGCAGCGTCGAGTGCGAAAACAGGTTGACCAGGAAAAGGAACTCGTCATAGATCCGAACTTTTTCCGCTTGTTGAAAACGCATCTTTCGGAAATTGCTCGTGTGGAAATACAGCTGAAACGCGGACAGTATCGCAACGAACTATCTCAGTTTCGCTACGACGTGACACTTCACACCGGCTTGGACCAGTCGCCGCAGGTCGAACTCGAACAGCTGGATTGGACTGGACAAGTTAGTAACCTGCAAACCCTTCGACGAATAATTATTCAAACCAAACCTCAGGTTCTGGTGATCAGAGATGTCCCAAATGCTCGGATCGACGCCGCGGTTCGAGCTCACAGTCTCCTTCAAGGTCAAGACGAATTAGAGACGGTCGCCACGTTGCGCGACATAATCGCGGTGGTCAGCACGAATGGCGCAGTTGAGCCCGAACATGTGTGGACGCTTGGTGAAGAACTTGGATATGTCGTGGAGATTACTTTTCCGCAATCGGGGGTTCCAGATAATTTTGATGCCGTGTTCCGACAGGGAGCGCCGGTTGAGTTGAGTACGGAAACCGACGGGATGCCTTCGACCTGGCATAAGTATGCTAATAAGCCGGTTCGGTCAGATCTCGTGCGCGAGCTAGAGCCAGAGCTGCGCAAGCTCCTGGCTACCAAATTACCGGAGCACATGATGCCGTCGCACTTCGTGGTGCTTGACGAACTTCCTCGCACTGCTAACGGTAAACTCGATCGAAAAGCCCTACCAGCACCAGATCAATCACGACCCGAACTGGATGCACCTTTCGTGGCTCCGCGTACGACTATGGAAGAGATGCTGGCCTCAGTCTGGGCTGATGTTTTGAGATTGAAGACGGTAGGTGTTCACGACAACTTTTTCGAGTTGGGAGGGCATTCGCTTTTGGGTACGCAGGTTATTTCGCGTCTGCGTACCCTTTTCAAAAGACAACTGCCGTTGCGCTGGTTGTTTGAATGCCCAACCGTAGCAACACTGACGAAGAAAATTGAGGAATCTGCTTCAGCGAAACCGGAGGAGAATCCACCACTTGTTCTGGCTCCCAGGAATGAGAAGCTACCGCTCTCGTTTGCTCAACAACGGCTCTGGTTTCTTAGCCAGCTGGAACCGGAAAGTCCGTTTTATAACATCGCGACAGCCGTTCGAATGTGCGGTCTCCTTGATGTCGCCGCTTTGAACAGTGCTCTAAACGCGGTTGTAAACCGGCATGAATCTCTGCGGACTATCTTTCCCCTTGTCGACGACGAGCCGGTCCAGCTTATCTTGGAAAACCAATCGGTATCTTTACCCATTACCGATATTAGCGAGCGGGGTGAAAAAGATCCTGAAAGCGAAGCCATAGGTTTGCTGCAGAAGGAGGCGGTAATACCTTTTGATTTGGCACGAGGACCGTTACTCAGAGCAAGGCTGATTCGTGTCAATAATCGTGATCACATCTTCCTGCTGACCCTGCACCACATAGTGACTGATGGCTGGTCCAACGCGATATTGTTTCGTGAACTGGAAGGGTTTTACACGTCCTATAGCCAACACAAGTCCTTTCCCTTATCCGAGTTTAAGATTCAGTACGCCGACTATGCAGTATGGCAGAGAAATTGGCTGAAGGGTGAGCGACTGGAGAAATTAACCTCCTTTTGGAAACGACACTTGTCGGGTGCGCCGTTCGTACTGGAACTGCCCGTCGATAAACCACGTCCGCCGATCCAGACTTTTAACGGGGCCGATTTTTCTTTGAAGCTTTCAACCGAATTGGGTAACGCGCTGAAAGAACTAAGTGCGGGCAATGGCGTCACGCTGTTCATGACACTAATGGCAGCATTTCAGGTTTTTCTCTCGGGTTATGCGAGGAGAGAAGACATCATTGTCGGCACCGACGTCGCAAATCGCAGCAGAGTTGAGTTAGAGGAACTTATCGGGTTCTTCGTAAACCTTCTTCCGATCAGAATAGATCTCTCAGGCAATCCAACGTTTACTGACCTTTTGGCGCGCGCCCGAAACACAATGCTGGATGTGTATGCTCACCAGGAGCTCCCATTTGAAAAGCTGGTCGAGGAGCTTCGGCCGGAGCGGGATCTCCGGCGCAATCCTCTCGTCCAGGTACTATTCGTCATGCAGAATACGGCACAACAGGAACTGCAACTGCCCGATTTGACCCTGGCGCCTTTCAAGTTTCGCGACGCGAGCTCTCGCTTTGATTTGGCACTTTTCATCAGTGAAGCGGAGGAAGAGCTAATTTGTCTGTGGCGATACAACCCGGATCTTTTCGAAGCCACGACGATTGCGAAAATGTCGGATCAGTTTCGAGCGCTCTTGTCGGGGATTGTCGAAGACCCCTCTGCGCGAATTAAAGCATTTGGGATGCTCACCAGGGATGACAGAAGAGTTAAGACCATGGAGCAAAGTGAAAGGAAAGAATCTGAGATCAAGCGCCTTCGAACTACCAGGCGGAAGGGAATCGATCTATCCCAGGTTAGTCGCGTAAGAACTAGTTCCCTGGAGCCAGGACAATCGTTGCCGCTAGTGATTGAACCGTCATCCGCCGATGTTGATTTGGCAGAGTGGACGATCAGCAATAAGAAAACGGTGGACCAACATCTGCTAAAGCACGGCGCAATATTGTTTCGGGGCTTTGCCGTAAATTCAGTGGATGAATTCGAGCACATCGCCTCGGCTTCTTGCCCGGAGCTATTCGGCGAGTATGGTGACTTGCCGCGTGAAGAACAGGGTGGCAAGATTTATGGCTCAACTCCCTACCCGGCCGACGAAACGATCCTGTTTCACAATGAGAGCTCACATATGCATCGGTGGCCGATGCTCATCTGGTTTTATTGCGTCAGGGCCGCTGCAGCTGGGGGCGAGACTCCAATCATTGATAGTAGGAAGATCTATCAGTTGATGGAGCGGGAGATAAGGGACCGCTTCGAGCGAAAGGGATTGAAGTACGTGCGCAACTTCAGCGATGGTTTGGACGTGAGCTGGCAGCACTTCTTTCAGACAAGCGATCGGACTGCGGTCGAAGAGTACTGCCGCCGGGCAGAAATCGATTTTGAATGGAGGAGGGGCAATAGCCTGCGCACTAGTCAGAACTGCCCGGCAGTTGTCAGACATCCGCAGACCGGTGAGAAACTGTTTTTCAATCAGCTGCAGTTGCATCACATTTCTTGTCTTACGCCCGCGGTGCGCGAGTCGCTGCTTTCGATGATGAAAGAAGAGGATCTGCCGCGCAACGTTTATTACGGAGACGGCTTACCGATTGAAGACTCAGTAATGGAGTACCTAAGAGACTTGTACAGCAAACTTGCGGTGAGTTTCCCCTGGCGAGAACGCGACGTTTTAATGCTTAACAACATGCTGGTGGCACATTCGCGGAATCCGTTTGTCGGGGAGCGCAAGATCCTGGTCGCCTTAGGCAACCTCGTTAGCAAAGATCAAATCGAGCACGGGGAGCACCAACACGCGTGACGGAATCAATGCAGAACTTTGCAGGAGAAGGGTTTCGCCTTTCACCACAGCAAGCAGCTCTATGGTCGATTCAGCAAAACGTTGCCGGGCAACCGTTTCGTTCGTTCGTTGCAATCCAGGTTCAAGGAGATCTTGAACCGGTCGTTCTTAAGCACTCACTACAGAATGTTGTGGGCCGGCACGAAATCCTGCGCACGACGTTTACGCGCCCTCCAGGAACAAGAACGGTCTTTCAGCTTGTTGGGGAGATACCACCGTTTTCGTGGGAGGCAGTTGATGAAAGTGGGCTCGATGCGAAGCAACAGAGCGTCAGAATTGCTGAACACATTGTGGGCGAGAGCGAACGGTCGTTCGACTTTGATCGAGGACCACTCCTGAGCGTTACGCTAATCAAACAATCCAGCGACAAGCACGTCCTATTGGTCTCGCTGCCGGCAGTTTGCGCTGACTCAGCCTCACTCGCGAATTTCACGCTTGAACTCAGCCGCGCCTACACGGCGCGTTTGAGTCAGCAACAGCTCGCTGGTAAACCGATGCAGTATGCCGACTTCGCCGAATGGCAGAACGAACAGCTCGAAGTGGACAACGTAGATGTCTCAGCCGGAAAAGCTCAATGGCAAAAGGCGGAGGCTGCGAGTGTTTCTCGGCCGACCATCCTTGTTGAAACGCGAGCACGCGAAACGCGGGGATTTCGACCCGACTCGATTGAGGTCGAACTAGATTTACCTTTTTCAAAAATCGAAGCGGTAGCGCGTGAATGCGAGACCTCAACGTCGGCACTGCTATTCACAAGTTGGTACGCATTGCTCTGCCGGCTCACCGGACAAAAGGAATCGGAGTTTGTTATCTACAACCTCAGCGCAGGTCGCAAATTCGCGGATCTACAAAACGCGCTGGGTCTTTACGCGAAGTACCTGCCGATACAGCTTGATTCCGAAGACAAGTCGTTTGACGAACATGTGCGGAGGGTCAGTGCAGCTCTTAAAGAGGCGGATGAGTGGCAAGAGTATTTCGACCCCGGCACGTCGGCGGATACAGTCGGCGATTCAGTTGCTTTTGACTTCGAAGAGCGTCAGTCATTTTACGCAGCGGGCGCTGTGTCGTTCTCTGTAATCAAGCAGCACGTTTGCTTCAGCCCTTTCAAACTCAAACTCTCGTGTGTTCAATCGGGCGAGGCGATCTCCGCTGAGTTGCAGTACAACCGTGAAGTGTTCGAGCCTGCAACCATCAAACGAATTGCCGGATACTTTCAACGCTTCCTCTCGACCGTCTTGCAAAATTCTGAAGTGGATGTGGAGGCGATCGAGATTCTTGACGAGAACGAGCGCCGGCGCCTACTGGTTGAACTGAACCAAACCACCACCGACTTCCCTGACGGAAAATGCATTCACGAACTGTTTGAAGATCAGGTTGGGCGAACGCCGGAGGAGCTCGCGGTGGTGTCTGGCAACCAAGAACTGACGTATGACGAACTAAACGTTCGCGCCAACCAGCTGGCTCACCTTCTGCGCAGCCGCGGTATCGGACCGGACGCACGTGTGGGTCTGATTGTTGAGCGCTCCGTCGACACGATAGTGGGATTAATGGGCATTCTCAAAGCCGGTGGCGCTTATGTGCCGCTCAATCCCGATCAGCCGCGAGACCGATTGGCTCTTCAGTTAGTTGAAAGCGGAGCGTCTATAATCATTACCAACAACGGCGCCGTCACTAATCAGCAGTTTGAGTCGACCGAGACGATCGATCTGGATCGCGATCGTGCCTTACTTCAGACCCAGCCGAACACGAATCCCGAATCAATCGCCCGGCCGGAAAACCTTGTTTACGTGATTTACACGTCTGGCTCGACGGGGATACCAAAAGGCGTGGCCGTTCGTCATAGGAACCTGACCAACTACACGAGATTCATTCTGCAGCGCCTGAAGATTGATCGGCCTCTCAATTTCGCAACTGTGTCGACCATTAGCGCCGACCTCGGCAATACCTGCATCTTTCCAGCGCTGGTTTCGGGCGGACGTCTGCACATTCTCGAGTATGAAGTTGCTATGGAAGGTGACCTCCTTCGTGACTACTTCATCAGATGGCCCATTGACGTCTTGAAGATCGTCCCTTCGCATCTCAGCGCATTGCTCAGCTCCCAAACTGATACTCGGATTCTCCCCGCGAGATATTTGATTCTCGGTGGCGAACCGCTCTCGTGGGATCTCGTTCAACGGATCCGACAGATGGATTCCGGATGCGAGCTGATAAATCACTATGGACCAACCGAGACGAC
Source organism: Pyrinomonadaceae bacterium (assembly GCA_036559885.1). GTDB lineage: Bacteria > Acidobacteriota > Blastocatellia > Pyrinomonadales > Pyrinomonadaceae > PSRF01. The sequence goes on along the minus strand of DATBSH010000455.1, from coordinate 14,434 downwards.
TATTGGATCGCTCATGTTTAGCGTCGACGCGGAGAACCTTTCGCGTTATTCAGCGACTGTACCCATCGGCCGCCCCATGGCAAATACGCAATGCTATATTCTCGATCACCATATGCGACCCGTACCATTTGGCGCCAAAGGTGAACTATACATCGGCGGCGCCGGCGTGAGCGCGGGCTATCTTAATCAACCGACGGAGACGGCAGCCCGATTCGTTATAGATCGTTTTTCTGCAGACTCTGATTCGCGGTTGTACCGCACTGGTGATCTGGCGCGCTATCTGCCTGACGGCAATATCGAGTTTCTCGGTCGAGCCGATACGCAGGTAAAGGTAAGGGGATACCGTGTCGAGCTAGGCGAGATTGAATCTGTGCTATCCAAGCGTCCGGGGGTCCGCCAGGTAGTTGTGACACTCTTTCGGGATCAATCTGCAGACGATCGGTTAGTGGCTTATATGGTTTCATCTCCTCTCTCTCTAGATGCGCTACGCGTTGCGTTGAGAGAGAAGCTGCCAGACTACATGCTGCCTTCGGCTTTTGTTTTTCTGAAGACGCTACCGCTCACGCCGAACGGTAAATTGGATCGCAGCGCGCTGCCAGCTCCGGACGAAACGAGATCCGGACTGCCAAGCAATTTTGTTGCGCCCCGTAACCTGGTAGAGAAAGCACTGACGGACATCTGGGCCAACTTTCTAAAGGTGGATGCCGTGGGCGTCCACGACAACTTCTTCGATCTCGGGGGTCATTCATTGCTTGCGACGCAGGTCGTATCTCGCATGCGCAAAGAATTCCAACAGGAAATTCCACTGCGCAGTTTGTTTGAGTCGCCCACGGTTGCCGAGCTTGCCGAGAAAATTGAAGGAGCGAAAAGCAGCGAGGCTGAGCGCCTGCTAAGGGAAATCGAAGGATTGTCGGAAGAGGATGCAAGGCAACTGCTCGAGCAAGAGAGCACGACCTCAGGTTAACAGGCGGTACGGACGCGCATGGATGAAGTGAATAAGCGAATGTCGAGTCTGTCGCCTGCCAAGCGCGCGTTGCTCGAGCTGCGACTAAAGGAGAGCGGCGCTGGACTGGGAATTACGAAACCAGTCACACCTCTGTTGGACCGCGCCGACGCGCCGGCTTCGTTTTCTCAACAGCGACTATGGTTTCTACACCAGCTCGAGTCAGACGAGGCCGCCTATAACGTTCCGCGGGCGATTCGGCTCAAAGGACCGCTGGATGTTGCTGCGCTCCGTCGAGCCCTTGCTGAGATCGTCCAGCGGCACGACGTCTTACGAACGCACTTCGCAAACGTCGACGGTCAGCTCCGGCAGTTAGTCACCTTACAAGATATTCCTTGGGCAGTAATCGATCTCAGCCATCTCCCGTCTGCTGAACAAGAACCACACACAAAATCACTCGTGGCTGCAGAAGCCGCGCGCCCCTTCGACCTTGCTCGTGGTCCAGTAATGCGAACGATCCTGCTGCGGCTCGGCGAACAGGAGCACGTTCTTTTACTGACCTCTCATCACATTGTCAGCGATGGCTGGTCGGCGGAAATACTCTTTCGCGAGTTAAGCGTGCTCTACGACGCCTTCGTGGACGGCAAACCTTCGCCGCTAACACCTTTACCGATTCAATATGCCGACTTCGCTGCGTGGCAAAGAGAATGGTTGCAGGGCACTGTGCTTGAGGAGCAGCTGGCTTACTGGAAAAAGCAGCTCGCAGGCGTTAACGGTGGGTTCGCACTCCCTACCGATCATCCTCGACCCGCGGTTCAGACCTTTTGCGGTGCACATAAGTCTCTGACCCTTCCCCGAGTACTTAGTGAGCAAATTGCCGAAATTAGTCGGCAGCACGGTGTCACAAGTTTCATGACACAGCTGGCGGCGTTTGCTGTCTTACTTCAGCGCTACACGGGACAGGATGACATCGTGGTTGGGTCACCGATTGCGGGTCGAAACAGACAGGAGCTCGAAGGGCTAATCGGATTTTTTCTGAACACGCTGGTACTCCGGTTGGACCTCAGTGGGAATCCCACTTTCAGCGAGTTATTGATGCGAGCGCGAGAAGTAGCCCTCGAGGCCTATGCACATCAGGAGTTGCCGTTTGAAAAACTCGTTGAAGAACTGGAGCCGGAGCGCACATTGAGTTCTTCACCACTCTTCCAGGTAATGTTTTCTTCGCACCGTGCAGCGCGTAAAGATTTTAGTCTGCGCGGGTTGGCGTTGGAACACCTGGCAACCGCGAGCAAGACCTCTAAGTTTGATCTGTCGCTGTTCGTATGGGAAGAAGCGGATGACAAGTCAGGGGGCTCGGTATGCACAGCCGAATACAACACGGATCTCTTTGACGAAGCGACAATCGAGCGACTGCTAGGACACTACCATCTTATTTTGGAAGCGGCGGTGGTCCATCCTGAGCGGCGGCTGTTGGAACTCTCACTCTTGACCGAGGACGAACGTAAACAGCTTTTAGTCGGGTGGAACGATACAGACGCCGAGGTACCAGCCGGGACCATCTCGGATCTCTTTGAGGCGCAGGTCGCTCGGACACCAAACGCCGTTGCCGCAAAGTTTGGTGAGCAGCAATTGACTTATGAAGAACTCAACAGTAGCGCCAACCAGCTAGCCCACCACCTGCGGCGATTTGGTGTTGGACCGGAAACGCGCGTGGCGATCTGCCTCGAACGTTCGTTAGACATGATCGTCGGCTTATTCGGCATTTTGAAAGCAGGCGCCGCGTACGTGCCCTTGGAACCGAAGTATCCTTCCGAGCGCCTTCCTTTCCTACTAGACGATTCGCAGGCTCGGCTGTTGTTGACGCGAGAGCACCTAGCCCAGTCGTTGTCTGTCGCCAACGTCCAAACGATTTCTCTTGATGGCGACTGGCGCGAGATCGCACTAGAGAGCAGCGAGAATCCAACGCGCGGCGCCGACGCAGCCAACTCTGCGCATCTAATCTACACCTCTGGTTCGACCGGGTTGCCAAAAGGGGTGCTCAGCTCGCATCGTGCTTCGGTCAATCGCTTTTCCTGGATGTGGAAGCACTATCCGTTTGCAGATACGGAAATTTGTTGTCAAAAGACCGCACTAAGCTTCGTCGATTCGATCTGGGAGATATTCGGCCCACTACTCCAGGGCGTTCCATTGGTAATTATTCCCGACGACACAGTAATAGACCCGCAAGGGTTCGTGACCGCATTGTCAGTCAACAAAATCACTCGATTGGTCCTGGTGCCCTCGCTTCTGCGCGTCATCCTTGAGATTGGTGGTGACTTGGCGAAGCAGCTTTCCGATTTGCGATATTGCGTCTGTAGTGGCGAGACGCTTCCCGTAGATTTGGCGACGAGCTTTCGCGAGCAGATCCCGCATACGAACCTTGTGAATCTATATGGCTCTTCTGAGGTGGCGGCGGACGTCACTTACCACGAAGTGCGAACAACGGAGCTCGTCGCCACGATGCCCATCGGTCGACCGATCGACAACACAAAAATATACATTCTCGATTCGGACTTGCAGCCCGTCCCCGTGGGCGTTCTGGGAGAGATCTATGTCGGCGGTGAAGGGCTCGCGTACGGTTATCTAAACCAGCCGGAACTCACCGCGGAAAAATTTGTGCCGCACCCATTTAGCGGTAGGGGTGGCGCAAGGTTGTTCAGGACAGGAGACATCGGCCGCTATCTGGCTGACGGGAACATCGAGTATCGCGGGCGACGGGATAGCCAGGTGAAGGTGCGGGGATTTCGTGTTGAGCTCGAAGAGATTGAGTCGCAGTTGGCGACCCATCCGCAGGTGCATCAAGCGGTCGTGGTCGCGCGTGATGACCAGCATGGTGAAAAACAACTGCTCGCTTATGTAGTTCCCGACGGGGAGGCACCGGCCAGCAATGAATTGCGCGCACACCTGCGGGGAAAGCTGCCGGATCACATGATTCCGGCGGCATTTATTTTGCTCGACAAGCTACCTCTGACGGTGAGCGGTAAAGTGAATCGTCTGGCCTTACTTCCACCACGGCCCGAACAACTTGAGAAACAAGAAAACTTCATTGCTCCGCGGACTCCGACAGAAGAGATTGTAGCCGGTATTTGGGCCGACGTTCTGAGCATCGAAAACCCTGGTGTCAATGACGACTTTTTTGCGCTCGGTGGTCATTCGTTGTTGCTTGCGCGGCTCGCTGCACGCATTCGTGAGTCGTTTCAACTCGATCTGACGTTGCGTGATCTCTTCGAAGCGCAGACCGTCGCTGGCATATCCGAGAGAATTGAAGCCATGCGGCGTGCCGCTGACGGGTTGGAAGAGGCTCCACCGATTCCATTTCCCCGAACCGGCGCTTTGCCACTTTCGTTCGCTCAGGAGCGTTTGTGGTTCTTCGATCAGTTGGAACCGAACAGCGCAGCCTACAACATCTCACGCGTCCTGCGGTTGACCGGAACGCTCGATCGACACGCGCTGCAACGAAGTCTTGACACAATCGTCGAGCGCCACGAGGTCCTGCGTACAAGCTTCCTCGTCGACGAGGGCAGACCCGTATTGTCCATTGCTCCACGCGCGACGGTAGAGATTCCGCTATTTGACCTCAGCGACCAACCATCTACCGCGAGGGAAGAAAAAGTAAACAAACTGGCGCGCGAGGAGACTGAGCGTTCATTCGACTTAGCTCAGGGAACGTTGTTGCGACTGACACTCGTGAAACTTGGTGACGCAGAACATGTCTTACTACTAACGATGCATCACATCGTCAGCGATGGGTGGTCGATAGGCGTGTTCATGAGCGAGTTGGTGAAGTGCTACAACGCAATGACCACGGATGCGAGCCCTGACCTTCCGTCACTGACAGTGCAGTACGTGGACTTTGTCGCCTGGCAACGGCAGCGGTTGGGTGGCTTACGGCTTCAGAAACGACTCGACTACTGGCGTAATCAACTCGCCGGCGCCCCGGCTGTAATCAATCTGCCACTTGATCGTCCGCGTCCGGCGGTGCGCAGTTTTCGCGGAGCGCGACAAACGTTGGCCATCTCGACAGAGGTCACACGAAAGCTGAAAGCGTTGGCTCGCCGTGAACAAGCGACACTCTTCATGACGCTCCTGGCGGCGTTTCAGTCACTGCTTTCCTGTTTAACCAATCAGGACGACGTTGTTGTTGGGTCTCCAACAGCCGGGCGGGATCGCCGTGAGTTTGAACTTCTGATCGGGTACTTTGTTAACACGGTGGTGCTACGCGGCAAGTTCCCAGGCGATCCGGTTTTTCTGGACACGCTGAGACGGACTCGTGAAGTCGCACTCGGTGCCTTTGCCCATCAGGATGTTCCCTTTGAGAGGCTCGTTGAAGAACTGAAACCTGCGCGCGATCTGCAATACAACCCACTCTTTCAAGTGTGGTTTGTTTTTCAGAACGCGCCGACGGAACGGCGGGAGTTGAATAGCTTGACCGTGGAGTCGCTTGCTGTGGAGAGCGCGACGACCCGCCATGACCTTCAACTCTCATTATGGGAGACCTCCCACAGGATAGAAGGTGCGTTCACGTATAGCACCGATCTATTTGAGCCGGAGACAATCATCCGTATGATAGAACAGTTTCAGGCCCTGCTGGCCCTTGTTGCCGAAGAGCCGAGTATTGCGTTGAGCACTTTGCGGGCAGCAGTAAACGAGACGGGTCGTGCTTTTCGAAACAGGACGAGCGAACGGTTGGAAGAGGCCGGCCGCCAAAAACTGAAGTCAATCAAACGCAAGCTTGTTATGGGAACGGAAGCAGGTTCCGAAGACGAGTTGTTTTCAAACTCACAACGATGAATCCGAATCTTACCAAACCGGGCACGTCCAAGCGGAAGGCAATCGCACTTACGCAAGACGCTCTTGTTAAAGAGGGCTTGCTGCAAGCCGATAGTAGGCTGCCATTGCTGCTTGAACCGGCGGTGGAAGGCGTGATCTTGTCGCAGTGGGCCGCGGGCAAGACTGACTTTATCTCTGAGAAACTGCGGAGCAATGGCGGCATTCTGTTCCGAGGGTTCAAAGTAAGCACAGTTGAGGAGTTTGAGCTCTTTCTTCAGTCGCTGGTTGGTGATCTCTTCCACTACTCGTATCGCTCTACGCCCCGCACTCAAGTCAGCGGTCGCATTTACACCTCAACCGAATATCCGCAGCATCAGACGATCCCTCTGCACAATGAAATGTCCTACTCCCGCCACTGGCCTATGGTGATTGGTCTCTGTTGTCTTGAGGCGCCTTCGAACGGAGGTGAGACTCCTATCGCAGATAGTCGCAAGGTTTTCAAAGCTATCCAACCCGCAGTCAGAGACCGGTTCATTGAGAAAGGTGTGATGTACGTGAGAAACTACGGTGACGCGCTGGACCTTTCCTGGCGCGACGTTTTTCAGACGACAGAGCGAGCGGAGGTCGAAACTTTCTGCCGGGAAGCAGGGATCGAGTTTGAATGGAAGGGCGAAAACGAGTTACAGACGCGACAGGTTTGCCAGGCGGTAGCGACGCATCCGCATACTGGAGAGAGCGTTTGGTTTAACCAGGCTCACCTCTTTCACGTATCCAGTTTGGAGCCGGAAATAAGGGAATCATTAATGGTGTCGACCGGCGAACTGCCACGCAATGCCTACTACGGCGATGGCTCATCCATTGAAGAGGGCGCTCTGGAAGCGATTCGCACGGCTTATACAAACGAGACGGTCGTGTTTCACTGGCAAACGAAAGATGTCCTTGTGCTCGACAACATGCTGAGTGCGCATGGACGCAGGCCGTACAAGGGAGCGCGAAGCATCGTCGTCGGTATGGGTTAGGATATGACACGCGGTTTCCACCAGATGTCTCGACTTATGGTCGTAAGGTCTCTGCCCCTTGCGCCCGCCAGATTGAACTTTGTTTGAGGTTTGCCTCAACCATAAATAGTTAACCCGATAATCAGAGCGTAATAAGATAAGGCGAGCGCTACTGCTACACCAAGCGGGGCGCCCGCATCAGTCATAACAAGAGAGAAAAGTGCACCAGGAAATTATCCAGGGCTATCGTCTTTCGCCGCAGCAGAAACATCTGTGGCTGCTCCACCACCACGATGTCGGCGCGGCCCCCTATAGCGCTATTTGCGTTGTGAAGATTGCTGGAGAACTGGACACCGATCTGTTAAGGCGGGCGTTCGATCAAGTTGTTGCACAGCACGAGATTTTGCGTACCACATTCCGACTGCTGCAGGGAATGAGTATCCCCCTACAAGTGATCGACACTGAAGGGCGCGGTGGATTTGTCACGCATGACTTAACTGCGTTTGGGGATATCGAGCAACTCGCGCGCCTCCATCAACTAATACTTGAAGCCACGTCTGCCGAGATCGACTACGAGCGCTTGCCATTGCTGCGTGCGACGCACGTTAAGCTATCAGCCACCAGCCACCAACTGATTCTGACCGCAGCCGCTCTTTGTGCTGACGCGCTGTCGCTCCAGCATTTGGTGCGCCAAATCGCTGACGCTTACGAGCACCCTCAAGGTGAGGACGCTTCCCCGACAGAGTCGATGCAGTACGCCGACTTTGCGGAATGGCAGAACGAGTTGCTTGTAACGGAAGACGCGTTGCTTGCGAGGGAGTATTGGAGACATCAAGATCTTTCCGCGCTTGCCACTCAAAGTCTCTCTTTTGAAAAGCGTTTGAAGTTGGAACCGCGTTTCCAAACAGCGACAATTGCCGTGGACATCTCTGCAGAGACAAGCGAGCGCATCCAAGCCGCAGCGAACCGGCTCGACGTATCGCTGTCTTCGTTCTGGCTTGCTTGCTGGCAAGTTTTGATTTCACGTTTGACTGGACGATCGAACACAGTGGTGGGCGCCGCGGTTGACGGACGAAAATTTGGAGAGCTTGAAGACGCGATTGGACTGTTTTCAAAATTCCTGCCAATGCGCGGCGATTCGCCCGCGAGTCTTCCTTTCAAGAAGCTGTGGAAACAAACAAGCGACCAGGAACTGGAGTCGCAAAGGTGGCAGGAGTACTTTTCGTGGAACGATATCGACTCGGGCGACAAAGCTCACTTCTTTCCTTTCTGCTATGAGTTTCGAAAACAGCCGACGACCTATCGCGCGGCGGGTTTGGAGCTTTCTACTTACAAACTGGAGGCGTGCACCGATCGTTTCAGCGTGAAGTTTGTCGTCGAAGATCACGAGGAACGGTTCTCCGCATCGCTGCAATTCGATGAAAGCTTGTTTTCGACACGGGATGTCCGGCGTCTGGCCGATCAACTGAAGACGCTAGTAGAGGATGCAGCCATTAGACCGGATGTTGCAGTCGGCGAATTACAGTTATTAAGCGCTGCGGACCGTCAGCTGTTGCTCGTGGAATTCAACAACACGCAACGGGAGTATTCAGGTGCTCAGACCGTACACGAGTTATTTGAAGAACAGGCTGCGCAGAGACCCGACGACATCGCCGTTGTTTATGAGGCTGAACGGCTCACGTATCGCGATCTCAATGCGCGGGCAAATCAGCTGGCGCATCATCTGGTGAAGCTCCATGTGGCGCAGGATGTGACGGTCGGCTTGTGTCTCGATCGCTCAGTCGATCTAATTGTCGGATTGCTCGGCATACTAAAAGCCGGCGGCGCTTATGTGCCGTTGGATCCGGGTCTACCGAAAGCGCGCATTGGGATGATTCTCGAAGAGGCCGGCGCGGCAGTGGTTGTAACGAAGAGCCAACTAACGGGGGCTTTGGCCGACCAGCTGGATAGCGTCGTATGTCTTGATGCAGATGCCCCCGTAATCGCAAGTGAGAGTCTCGACAAGCCTCTTACTGCCGTATCCAGCGAGAATCTTGCCTATGTAATCTTCACTTCGGGCTCGACTGGCCGGCCTAAGGGTGTGGCCGTCGAGCACCGGCAATTAGTGAACTATTTGAATGGAATTTGGGAAAATCTGGGTTTATCAGCGTGCAGCAGTTTTGCGACGGTCTCGACCATCGCCGCCGACTTGGGGAATACCGCCGTCTTTCCGTCTCTATGTAAAGGCGGGTCTCTGCACTTGATAGGCGAGGAGCGAGCAACCGACGCGGACGCGCTGGCAGAGTACTTCAGCCGCAATCGCATCGACTGCCTGAAGATCGTCCCGACGCATGCGTCTGCACTGCTTTCAGCGTCTAATCCGGCCGGCGTTCTGCCCCGTCGTCGGTTGGTTCTTGGCGGAGAAGCATGTGCGTGGAGCCTTGCGGAGAAGATAAGGACACTGTCGCCGGATTGCGCGGTACTGAATCACTACGGGCCAACGGAGGCCACAGTCGGAGCGATTACTAACCGCTTGGGTGAAGATGACACTGCGCTAATGTCGGATACGGTTCCGCTCGGCCGCCCGCTCGCAAATGTGCTGGCTTACGTTCTCGATCCCTCTTTACGTCCCGTACCTGTAGGTGCGCCGGGGGAGCTGCACATCGGCGGCGCAGGCTTGGCGCGCGGATACATAAATCGGGCGGATGCGACAGCGGAGAAGTTCATTCCCAATCCGTTTAGCAGTCGCGGCGAACGTTTGTACAAGACCGGCGATCTCGCACGCTACCTTGGCGACGGCCAGATCGAGTTTCTTGGACGCTGCGATGACCAGGTGAACATTCATGGGTATCGAATCGAACCTGCAGAGATCGAAATCGCATTGCGCAAGCACCCGGTTGTTGCCGAAGGCGTAGTGCTTACAAGAGAAGATGATCACGGTAATAGACGATTGGTTGCTTATGTAGTCACGCGAAAGCGCGAATCAGTGAGCGCCGGTGACCTGAGAGGTTTTCTAAAGGGCAGACTACCGGAATACATGACCCCGTCGGCGTTTGTCTTTCTCGATCGTTTGCCGCTGACGCTGAACGGCAAAGTTGATCGACACGCTCTGTCAGCAATGGACGATTCACGACCTGACGGCGATAGAGCTTTTGCGCCGCCACGCAATGAGGTCGAAGAGACGCTCTGCAGGATTTGGTCAAATGTTCTAAGCGTTGAGAATGTTGGCGTGAACGACAATTTTTTCGATCTGGGTGGAGACTCGATACTGAGCATTCAAATTGTCGCGAGGGCGAACCAGGCGGGGCTGGGTCTAACGCCACGTCAGCTGTTTGAACATCAAACCGTCGCCGAACTCGCCATGGTTGCCGGAATCGCCGCCGAAACAACGGCCGAGCAGGGAACTGTTACCGGCCGCGTTCCCCTGACGCCCGTTCAAGCGCGGTTTTTTGAACTCGATCAGCCCGAGCTGCATCACTACAACCAGGCGATGTTGCTCGAGGTTCACGGTCCGGCGGACGCATCGCTCTTTGCGAAAGCGTTCGAACAGCTTTTGCTTCAACACGACGCGCTGCGATTCCGGTATGAGAGGAAGGGTGATTCCTGGGAACAGACTATCGCTACTCCCGACGGCGTCGTGCCCTTTCAGACAGTTGACCTGTCGGGTTCGGCTGAGACCGAACAGAGAACGTTGATTTCCGATCATGCAGCAAGACTCCAGGCGAGCCTGAATCTTGATGACGGTCCGCTCATGCGTGTTGCTCTGTTTGATCGCGGCTCGCAACGAAACAGTTATCTGCTGATCGTAATTCATCATCTGGCGGTGGATGGCGTGTCGTGGCGCATTTTGCTTGAAGACTTGCAAACTCTATATCGGCAATTTCGCAGTGGTGAAGGGCCATCGCTGCCGCCGAAAACGACTTCGTTTAAAAGCTGGGCCGAGCGTCTGACAAAGCATGCGTGGTCGGCTGCGCTTCGCGACGAGTTGGATTTTTGGTGCGTGAACGGTGCAGACCACGAGGCGCGCCTGCTTTTGGACCACCCAGGCGCAATTAACACAGCAGCGTCGGCTCGTACGGTTTCGGTATCACTCAATGCCGATGACACTCGTACTTTGTTGCAGGAAGTGCCCACGGCGTTTCGCACACAAATCAACGAAGTGTTGTTGACCGCGTTGGTGCGCGCGTTAGCTCCTTGGACCGGATCCAATTCGCTGCTTGTCGATCTTGAGGGACACGGTCGCGAGGAAATTCTCGAAGGAGTGGATCTTTCGCGTACCGTCGGTTGGTTTACGACGATCTTTCCGGTACTGCTCGACTGCGGTGATTCGCAAACAACAGTCGACGTGCTGCGGTCCGTGAAAGAACGGATGCGCACAATTCCGAATCGCGGGATCGGTTATGGATTGCTCCGATACACCAACGACGAGGCGGCAGAGAAACTTCGAGCAATGCCGCAAGCTGAAGTGCGGTTGAACTATCTGGGCCAGGTCGACCGCGCACTACTCGACTCTTCGATGTTTACGGTTGCATCGCAGCCGATTGGGCCGCCGCAAAGTCCAAAGGCTCAGCGCGCGTATTTGCTCAATATCATAGGTTCAGTCACCGCGGGTGAATTGCGTTTGGATTGGACCTACAGTGAGAACATTCACCACCGCGAAACCGTCGAGCGTCTGGCGCAGAACTACCTCCACGAACTGCGCGCGTTGATTGCTCAATCGCGGTCCGGCGATGAAATGAGTTATTCGCCGTCAGATTTCCCGAACGCAAAGCTGAGTCAGGCTGATCTGAACAAAGTGTTGGCTAAACTTCGAAGTTAGGCGTTAGCGAGGAGCGCAGGTGGCCCTTGGGTCCTGGCAGTGCGCTGGCATGGCGCATTCGCGAGCGAGTACAGATTACTCAATTGAATGGACAGGCTTCAGCGCGAGCATTGGATCATGCCGAGTACGATTAGACTGGAGAATACGAGCGATCGAGTGTCGGACCAGCTAGTGGCCACGCCGCCCGAACTCCGCCTCGAATCCGAATTGGCCGAAACCGTAATTTCCCTCGGAAACGAGGGCAGGCTTGCGCCGATCTCGCTGTCTCAGGAACGTTTCTGGTTTCTCGATCAGATTAACCCCGGTGATGCCTCCTCAAACCTTTCTCGTGGAATCAGGATTAACGGAGACCTGAACCATGGTCTACTGCGGCGATCTTTAGCAACAATCGTTCATCGGCACGACTCACTACGGGCAACGTTTGCGACGAGCCAACTTTATGCAGGTAGAGACAGCAGACCAGTACAGTTGATAGCGGCATACCGGGCTGTTGAAATGCCACTAATAGATCTCTCCAATGAGTCTTTAAATCAGCGAGAGGCCAGGGCGCGAGAATTAGCGCGGCACGCGGCCCAACTCACTTTCGACCTCACACTAGGACCACTTCTTCGTGCCACCTTGTTGAGACTGTCCAATCGCGAACATGTTTTGTTACTCAACGTCCACCGCATTGTCTGCGATGAGCCGTCGTTACAGATTATCGTTGACGAGTTGTGGGCGTGTTATAGCGCATTCGCTCGAGGAACTGTGGCGCGCCTCGCGTCCCTGCAAATCCAGTATGCAGACTACGCGGCCTGGCAGCAAAAACTGATCGAGGAGGATAGCTTCACGGCTGAACTCGACTTTTGGCGAGGAAACCTGGAGGGCGCTCCCGCCGTGATTGAACTTCCCACAGATTGGCCCAAGCCAGCCGTTCGCACCTGGCATGGTAAGTCGATCTGTCAGAAATTGAACAATGAACTGCTACAGCAGCTTCGGGCGCTGGCTGATTGTGAACACTTATCTCTGGGTACGGTTTTGCTTGCAGCGCTTAAGGTTGTACTTGGTCGCCACAGTGGACAGCATGATCTAGTTGTCGGTTCCGTGATTTCCAACCGCGATCAACCTGCCGCTAAACATCTGGTTGGTCCATTGTCTAACCTGTTAGTTTTTCGTACGAGTCTGGCGGGCGATCCTACCTTTCGCCAGTTACTCTCTCGCGTCCAAGCCACAACTCACCAGGCCCATGAACATCGTCTGGTGCCCTTGGAAACACTGCTTAAAGAGCTACCGCTTGAGCGTAGCTTGAGCCACACGCCTCTGTTTCAGGTGACTTTCAATCTGGAACGGGCGCAATGCAGCAGTGGTGAAGCTGTCGGACTAAAGCTCGAGGAGTTTGAGTTTGATGCGGACATCACCAGCTTCGATCTGACGGTAGATGTATTTGAACGTCCCGATCATCTTTCTTGGCAATTTCGCTACAGCACAGATCTTTTCGACCATGCGACCATCGAACGTCTGGGCGGGCACGTCAACAGCGTATTAGAGGCAATCGCATACGATGCTGAGCAGAGAGTCTCCGCTTTGCCGCTGCTGACGCAGTCTGAGCGAAGACAGATTTTAGAGGAATGGAACGAGACGGGAGCTGCCTATGGGAAGGATTGTTGTCTGCACGAGATGTTTGCCGAGCAGGCGGAGAAGCGGGCTGGGGAGATAGCGGTGGTTTGGGGAAGCGAAGAGTTGAGTTATGGAGAGTTGAACCGGCGCGCGAATCAGTTGGCGCACTACCTGAAGCAGCGGGGAGTTGGGCCGGAGGTATTGGTGGGCGTATGCGTGAAGCGCGGCTGGGAAATGGTGGTCGGGATATTAGGGATCTTGAAGGCTGGGGGCGCGTACGTGCCGCTGGATCCGGGATATCCGGAGGAGCGGTTGCGGTTCATGTTGGAGGACGCGAAAGCGCGGCTGCTGCTGACGCAAGAGCGGCTGTTGCCACAGCTGCCTGAGACGGCGGCTGAGGTAGTGTGTCTGGATCGGGACTGGGAAGAGATTAGTAAGGAGAGCGAGGCGAATGCCGGGGCAGGAGTTGGGCCGGGTAATCTGGCCTATGTGATTTACACGTCGGGGTCAACGGGCCAGCCGAAGGGAGTAGCGATTGACCACCGAGCGCTGACGAACTTTCTCTTGTCAGTACAGCAACAGCCTGGCTTGGCTGCTGATGACGTATTGCTTGCGGTCACGACGCTGTCATTCGATATTGCCGGACTCGAGATTTATTTGCCGCTGATCACCGGGGCCCGAGTCGTTATTGCAGATGCTGAAGTTGCTTCGGACGGGATTCAGCTGAAGCAACTGATCGCTGAGTCCGGCGCAACCGTGATGCAAGCCACGCCTGCCACATGGCAAATGTTGATTAATGCAGGCTGGCAGGGACAAGCGGGTCTGAAAGTGCTCTGTGGCGGCGAGGCTCTCTCTCGCGAACTTGCAAACAAGTTAGTCGCGAAGGGCGCGACAGTTTGGAATATGTATGGGCCAACTGAGACGACAGTTTGGTCAACAATCGGCCTAATCGATGCCGGAGATGAGCCCATTTCGATCGGGAGACCAATCGCGAATACTCAGATTTACGTGCTTGATGAAGAAAACCAGCCCGTTCCCGTTGGCATAGCTGGCGAGTTACATATTGGTGGTAATGGAGTGGCGCGGGGATATCTAAACCGGCCGGAACTCACTGCTAAGGTCTTCCTACCTGATGCCTTTAGTCGCGAGGTAGGGGCGCGGCTTTACAAGACAGGTGATTTGGGGCGGTATTTGGGAGACGGTAGGATCGAGTATCTGGGTCGCTTTGATAGCCAAGTGAAGGTCCGTGGTTATCGGATCGAGTTGGGTGAGATTGAGGCGGTGCTGCGA
>DATBSH010000454.1:0-13506 GCA_036559885.1 Pyrinomonadaceae bacterium | reverse complement strand
CCTGATCAATTGCCGTCCGCCTTATTAGAAGCAACTCGCGTCTTAACTTCTCCCGCCAATACTGGTGCGGTGACGCTGGCGCTGCCGCAGGATGTGCAGGCCGAATCATGGGATTACCCAGATGGGCTTTTCGCGAAACGAGTGTGGCATATCGCCCGGACGATGGCCGATCGCACACTTCTAGCGCGCGCAATAGAATGGATTCGCGCGGCAAAGAAGCCATTCATCATCACGGGCGGCGGCGTCATCTACAGCGAAGCGAGCGAATCACTCGCGAGTCTCGTCGAACAGACGGGAATTCCGGTGGGAGAAACGATGGCGGGCAAGGGGGCACTCCCATGGAACCATCCACAAAATCTTGAAGCCGTGGGTGTGACTGGAACTCCCGGTGCCAATATCCTGGCTCGCGAGGCTGACTTGGTAATTGCCGTTGGCACTCGTCTCAGCGATTTTACGACGGCATCAAAAACTGCGTTCCAGAACCCGTACGTTCGCTTTATTAACATCAACATAGCTGAATTCGATGCCCACAAACAGGCGGCATTGCCCCTGGTCGCCGATGCACGCGTCACATTGGACGAATTTCGTGAGGCCCTAAAGGGTTATCGAGTCGCTGATGAATACCTATCTCGCATCGCTTCGTATAAGGAGCAGTGGAACACCGAAACCGAATGCTTATTTAACCGAAGACATGGACCGCCAATAAGCCAGAGCGAAGTCATCGGAATAGTCAACCAGTTTTCCAAACCAAATGACGTGGTGGTATGCGCCGCGGGTAGTCTTCCAGGAGATCTACACAAACTCTGGCGCACACGCGATCCTAAAGGGTACCACCTCGAGTATGGTAACTCCTGTATGGGTTATGAAATTGCAGGCGGACTGGGCGTAAAGATTGCTGACCCGACACGCGAAGTGTATTTGATGGTGGGCGACGGTTCCTATCTAATGATGTCCTCCGAGATCGTCACAGCGTTACAGGAAGGATATAAGCTGACGATCGTCGTACTGAATAATTATGGATTCAGCAGTATTGGCGGACTATCGCAGGCGCTTGGGTCAGGAGGATTTGGAACTGATTACAAATTGCGCCGAAGCGAGAGCGGTCAGTTAGATGGTCCAAGACTGGAGGTCGATTTCGCAGCCAATGCCGCCAGCCTCGGAGCACAGGTGGAGCGTGCCACAACAGGTGAGGATCTGCAGAAGGCTTTGGATGTCGCTCGCCGAAATAAACGCACCACGGTAATCGTAATCGAAGTTGATAAAGAGGAGCGTGTTCCTGGCTATGAGTCATGGTGGGATGTGCCAGTGGCCGAGGTCTCGGAGATGGAGTCAGTCAAACGAGCGCGCGAGAGTTATGAAAAGGCCGTGAAGCGAGAGAGGTTCTTTTCGTAGAAGAGGTCCAAGCAGTAGCTAGCTTTCTACATCTCAGCATTTCGTTTTTCTCTGTGCAGTTTCTGTGTTTCTCTGTGTCTATTTGGTGAGGAGTTGGTCGCTTCTTAAGAAACCACTGACACAGCGCAGCAAAGCCGCAACCAGATAACGATCGGCATCGCTGATCGTCGTTGTCATGGAGTCAGTACCACCTCGCGGTAGCAAGTGGGTGCGTTCCCGGGCGAGCACCGAGAGGTCATGTGATGGACTCTGCGCATCGTGTTGCGCAAGATTGACCCACCCGCCACCGCGAGGTGGTACTGACTACGTTGCCACTGCGTCCCGAATAATTTTGTTAAACAGAGATCGCACAGAGAAGAGAACTGTCATTAACGTCTTGAAGGTGCGCCCAGATGACTGACACCGTTCTACAAATGCGTCAAATCAGGAAGACGTTTCCTGGCGTCGTAGCCCTGAACAATGTTGATTTTGAACTCAGGCGCGGCGAGGTCCACATACTTCTTGGTGAGAACGGTGCAGGCAAATCCACTCTCATGAAAATTCTCAGCGGCGCTTACCAAAAAAGCGCGGGCGAGATCGTTTTCGATGGCGCTGAGGTGGAAATTAAGAACCCAAAACACGCGCAGACTCTAGGTATCAGCACCGTCTATCAGGAATTCAATCTGATCCCTCACCTCCCGATCGGAGAAAATATTTTTCTTGGCCGCGAGCCAGTCCGATTTGGCGGAGTTATTGATCGGCGCGCGATACTTGACGAAGCGAAGAGTGCTTTAACGGGGTTGGGACTCACGATTGATCCACGGAGACTCGTCAAGAATTTGAGAGTCGCCGAACAACAGATGGTTGAGGTGGCAAAGGCGCTTTCGCTCGATGCCAGAATTCTGATCATGGACGAACCGACTGCAGCGCTCACAGAGCATGAGATTGGAGAACTCTTTGGCACCATTCGAAGGCTGAAAGAGAAAGGTGTTGCAATCGTTTACATCTCACATCGGATGGAAGAGCTGTTTGAAATCGGTGATCGAGTAACCGTGTTAAGAGACGGACGCTCTGTTGGCACTTATGACGTACGTGAAATGAGTAAGTCCGAGTTGATCCGACTGATGGTTAATCGGGATTTGACTGAGTTGTTCCCCAAGGAGCATGCATCCAGAGGTCCGGAAGTTCTGCGTGTTGAAAATCTGTGCACTATGGGCGGTTTGAAAGATATTAGTTTTTCCCTGCACAAGGGAGAGGTTCTCGGCGTCGCAGGCCTTTTGGGCGCAGGCCGAACGGAATTAGCTCGTGCGATTTTCGGTCTCGATCATATTTCTTCGGGCAACATCTACGTCAACGGAGAGGCCCAAAAGATGAGTTCGCCGCGCAGTGCGATCAAGTTAGGTCTTGGTTTCCTCACTGAGGACAGAAAGTCGCAAGGCTTGGTTTTACCCCTGTCGGTTGAAAGGAATCTTTGCCTTTCCAGTGTGGATAAGTTTTCAAACTGGGGCGTAATGAATACAAAGAAAGAGCGAGAGGCAGCGACGCGTTACACAGAAGAGTTACGCATCAAGACCCCCAGCCTTGATCAGAAAGTAGTTTTCCTGAGCGGTGGCAATCAACAGAAAGTTGTGCTCAGCAAATGGCTTTGTTCTGAGGCAGAGGTGTTTATCTTCGATGAGCCAACACGCGGCGTTGACGTTGGAGCAAAAGCTGAAATCTATCAGTTAATGAACCGGCTCACAGCCGCTGGAGTTGCCATCATGATGATTTCGTCAGAGATGCTGGAAGTACTAGGCATGAGTGACCGAATAATGGTGATGCGGGGTGGCCGAATAGCAGGCGAATTTTCGACTGAGGAGTCAACGCAAGAGAGAATCTTACAATGCGCCCTCGGGGAATAGCCTTGCCACAGCATTTCCTATCGCACTACGGTCGACAGCTCGGCACTCTCGCGGGTCTCATGGCCATGGTGATCGTGCTGTGGGCACTAACTCCTCATTTCCTAACAATCTCGAATCTGCTCAACATCGCCGAGCAGGCAACAATCATCGCGATTATCGCCGTAGGCATGACCTTCGTGATCATTACTGGCGGCATCGATCTATCCGTAGGCTCCGTTCTGGCTTTTTCAGGGGTGGTAATGGCGAGTGCCCTTCAGTATGAAGTCCCATTACCGTTGGCATTACTGATTGGCCTTGCAGTGGGCCTATTCTGCGGGTTAGTAAACGGGATCCTAATCACTGTCGGACGTCTCCCTCCTTTTATCGCTACGCTCGGAATGATGAGCGTGGCTCGCGGTGCGGCTTTGATGTTCACAGAAGGCAGACCGATATCTGGATTCTCGGAAGACTTTCGCACGTTGGCCACAGGCGAAGTTTTACGTATTCCAACTCCAGTGCTGATAATGATCGCCGTCTATGTCATGGCCCATTTCATTTTGCGTCGGACTAAGCTGGGCCGCTATACCTATGCGATTGGCGGCAATGAAGAGGCGGCACTTCTTTCCGGTATCAACGTCCGACTTTATAAGAGTATGGTGTATGGGCTTGCCGGAATGCTTGCGGGTCTGGCTGCGATACTTCTGACTGCACGATTGAATTCTGCGCAACCTATCGCAGGAATGAATTACGAGTTGGATGCTATTGCCGCGACGGTTATCGGAGGTACCAGCCTGCTGGGCGGTGAAGGCACGGTAGTGGGGACTTTGATTGGCGCATTGATCATGGCGGTGCTCAGGAATGGTCTAAATCTTTTAGGTGTCTCTTCCTTTATTCAACAGGTTGTCATCGGGTCGGTTATTATCCTCGCTGTATTGATTGATATGTCATTGAAGAAGCGCGGCAAATAGCAGTTTGAAAAACGGTAGAAGGAGAAACTTTAGATGAAGAAGGGTCTGTTTTTTTTAATTCTTTTAGGAATGTTATCCATCGCCTTACTGAGTTGTCAGCGCGGTGCGGAGCAAACTAGCAGCGCTCCAAGAATCGCATTGGTGTTGAAAACCGCAAACAACCCTTTCTTTATTGATATGCAAAAGGGAGCGGAAGAAGCGGCAAAGAAGTTGGGCGTCAATCTGGTTGTGCAAGCAGCGGAGCGAGAAGTCGATGTCGAAAAGCAGATGCAGATCATAGAGAATCTTATTCAAGCCAAAGTGGCAGCTCTGTGCGTTACACCGAGCGGATCGCGCGAGATTGTTCCAGCCATCGAAAAGGCTAATCGCGCCGGCATACCAGTTGTGATTATCGATACTCGAGTAGATCCGAAAACCATGAGCGAATCAAAAGGGAAAATCGCGACGTTTATCGGCTCCGACAATTATGAGGGGGGCAAACTTGCAGGCGAATTCATTGCGAAAAAGATGAACGGAAAAGGTAAGGTGGCGGTGCTCGAAGGAATTCCCGGTCATGAAACAGGTGATTCCAGGTTGAAAGGTTTTCGAGATGCTATCAAAGCCACTCCGGGCATCGAGATCGTTGCGTCTCAAACTGCAAACTGGGAAAGAGATCAGGGATTCAACGTGTTCCAAAATATCTTGCAATCCCATCCCGATATACAAGCAGTATTTGCCTGTAGCGACCTAATGGCGTTAGGGGCGGTAGAAGCAATTGCAACGGCGAAGAAGACTGGCCAGATCATGGTCGTAGGGTTTGACGCTGCGAACGAGGCGCGAGAGGCCGTACTGAAAGGAACAATGGACGCTACTGTGGCCCAGTCGCCAGCCGAAATGGGCGCCTTGGCAGTCGAAAACGCCTACAGGGTGATAAAGGGTGAGCCAGTGAAGGGAGAATTTGTTGTTCCGATCAAGTTGATCACAAAAGAAAACGCAGCGAGCAAATAGAACAATGGGGAGTTACTAATGAACAACAGGTTAGGCATTGGAGTAATCGGACTCGGCCGACTCGGAGCCGCGTATGCCAAATATTTTACGGGCAGAATTACGGGCGCAACACTCGTGGCTGTTTCTGACGTAAACGAAGCTGCAAGTACTTCATTGGCTGCACAATTGGGTGTTACCCGAGTGTATAGCCAGTATCAGGATTTGATCTCGGACGAAGCTGTCGATGCTGTCGTTATTGTCAGCCCCACCAGCACTCATCGTGAGATCGTTGCTGACGCGGCAAGTAAGGGCAAACCCATTTTTTGTGAGAAGCCTTTATCGATCAATTTGAACGAAGCGCACGCTATGCTTCGAGTTGTAAATGAGACGAGGGTCTTCTTTCAAATGGGTTTCATGAGGCGATTCGATAAAGGATATGTAGCCGCTTGGAGCAAAATCGATGAAGGCGCCATTGGAACACCCGTGCTCTTCAAATCATCTTCGCGTGATCCTTATCGTCCCAGCCTTGAATACCTTGATCCTGCACACAGCGGCGGACTCTTAGTTGATTGTGGCATCCATGATCTCGATCTCGGTCGATGGTTTATGGGTGACATCACGAGCGTTTACACGATCGGGGGAACACTCGCTTATCCAGAAATGAAAACGATTGGCGACATCGACAACGCAGTAACGAGTCTTTACTTCGAAAACGGAGCCTTGGGTGTGATCGACCTGAGTCGAAACGGCGTTTACGGATACGACATCCGTACGGAAATTCTTGGAACTGAGGGAACGCTGAAGATAGGTTATCTACGCGAAACCCCAATCATGGTCATGACTAAAGATGGCATTACACATGACACAGTGCCTTATTTCACAGAGCGTTTTGAACAGGCCTACATCTCTCAACTTCAGAATTTCGTCGACGGTCTCTTACAAAGTAGACCGCCAACGGTTACCTGTGCCGATGGTGTCGCCGCTCTGCAAGCGAGCGCCGCAGCAACCTTGTCTCACAAAGAGAACCGTCCCGTAAGAATAGAGGAAGTGTCGGCAAGGTTTTAGGTCCTTGTAATGCGGCTGAGGTTTTTGCGTTTTGTTGAAACGCTCAGCTTGTTAGAATCCGAAAACGAGGATCTCGAAGTTACGAAAGATGACACCAGTGCAAATAACAGTCGGGAATGCGCCCGTTAGTTGGGGCGTGATGGAAGTGGCCGGGTGGGGTAGACAAATTCCATACTCTCAATTGCTGGATGAGATTCAGCAGGCAGGCTATGCGGGAACCGAACTTGGCCCTTACGGTTACTTTCCTACTGACCCGGAGAGACTCGCGTCCGAACTCTCAACCCGTGACCTACAACTGATTGCCAGCTTCGTGCCGATTCCTCTCGCTCATTCAACACGTCACGACGATGCGCACAAGGAAGCACTGGGGGTCGCAGATCTGTTGGCGAAGGCCGGTGCTCCGTTAATTGTGTTGGCCGATGAAATGAGCGAAATGAGAATGGCTGTGTCGGGTCGCGTTGATGAATTAATTAATGGGATGACAGATTCACAGTGGGAAGGTGCAGCAAGCATCCTCAGTCGCATTGCCATTGATTGTCGTGAAATCGGGGTTAGTGCAGTTTTTCATCATCACGCAGGCACTTTCATTGAAACGCCGAAGGAGGTGGCGCGACTGTGCGCGATCACCGATCCGGATCTTCTTGGTCTCTGCCTTGACACCGGTCATTACTTGTTTGGTGGAGGTGATCCCGTTGATGCTGTGCGCTTGTACGGTTCTCGTATCCGTCATCTCCATCTGAAAGATGTCCGTCTCTCAATACTAAGTAGGGCTCGCGAAGATAAGGTAGGCTTTCTTGAAGCAGTTCGACGTGGCGTGTTTTGCGAACTTGGTGATGGTGACGTGGATCTGAAAACGGTTGTTCAAGACATCGCTAGCACGGGGTATTCAGGTTGGGCTGTTGTTGAGCAAGATGTTGATACCAGAAACGAGGAAGTCAGACCACTTGAGAGTGCCATCCGCAGCCGGCAGTACCTCAGAAATGAGATCAGTATCTGAGCTTCACATCCTAAGGCATTGATTTGGATTCGCACCGCGACACCAAGAGGGCCGCGGTTTCTTACGCCGAAGGCGTTCGCAAATTGTAGCCCAGGGTTGCTTCAACCCTGGGTGGATAGAATCATACGCATGTAACGGCGAAGGTGTTGGCGAATGTTATCCAGACAGCTCGCGAACTCTTTCAGAGTTAGGATGCTGATTGAAAATCCGATCCCAGGGTTGAAGCAACCCTGTGCTGCAATTTGCGAACGCCTTCGGCGTAGATCGCGTCATACTCCAAACGAGTTGCTCTCGTGGGTTTGATTTACAAACTACAGCCGTACAACATCGCATCGAATTGAACCGCGACTAAAATGAAAACTCCAGGTTGCATTCCCCGATTAGCACGCGGCTGGATAATGATTACACTCGTGCTCACCTCGCCTGTTCCGGCGTCGTTCCAGACTTCGAATCGACCACAACCATTAATCACTTACGTCGATCCATTCGTCGGCACTCAAAACGGTGGGAACATCGTCCCAGGAGCCCAGATACCTTTTGGCTTCGTGCACGTTAGCCCCGATACCGTTAACCCAAATACGGCTGGCTACAATCCTTTCGAAAACATAGTCGGCTTTAGCCAAACACACGTAAGCGGAACTGGCGGCGCGAGCAAGTATGGAAACTTTCTAACCACGCCATTGGTAGGCAAGCTCCGTGTTAACAATCTTGGCTCACCAAAGACCGAAGAAGAGGCTTCGCCAGGTTACTACGCCGTTCGGCTCACCCGCTCAAACGTTAAAGCAGAATTGACGGCGACTCGACTAGTCGCGATGCATCGCTACAGCTATCCAAAATCGCAGCTTTCACATCTGCTGATTGATTCCAGTTCCGTAGTTCAACCAGAAAGCGGAAAGGATGCAATCAAAAATCCGCATCCTATTGATTGTTGGGTGCGCGTTATACCGCCAAATCGAATTGAAGGCAGCGGCAATTTTGTTGGCGGATGGAATCAGTCGCCTTACACCGTCCATTTTTCCGCGGAATTCGATCGACCATTTAGCGCGTTTGGGACCTGGAGAGATGATCGTATTGAGGTAGGTACAAAGGCTGCTTCGAATGAGGGAAAAGTTGGTGCTTACGCCACTTTCGATACTGGCAACAATCAAACAGTGCAGATGAAGATCGGCGTTTCTTTCATCAGTCCGGAGAAGGCCCGAGCAAATCTTCTCCAGGAGATTCCTGATTGGAACTTCGACGGTGTGCGCGGGCGAGCGGAAGCTGCCTGGGAGAGCGCTCTCAACCAAATTAAGATCGAAGGCGGAGAGGAAGAGCAACGCAAGATTTTTTACACCGCTCTGTTCCATTGTTATTACATGCCTCACGATCTGACCGGGGAAAACGTCTGGTGGAATTCAAGCGAGCCTCACTATGAAGATTTCTACGCCATATGGGACACGTTCCGCACGCACTTTCCGCTTTTGACTTTAATTCAGCCTGATCGGCATCGCGATATGGTTCTCTCGCTTGTCGATACGTATGTTCACACAGGTTGGATGCCCGACTCTCGGATTGCGGGTGCTAATGGAATGACACAAGGGGGTTCGAATAGCGACGTCGTCATTGCAGATGCATTGGCGAAAGGCGTTACGGGAATTGACCACCGGAAAGCTTACGAAGCATTGGTCAAGAATGCTGAGATTCAAAGCCCACGGCCACTTTATGAAGGACGCGAGCTCACGGAATACAAGCAACTCGGCTATCTATCAATGAATTATCCACGGTCCGCATCGCGCACGGTGGAGTATGCATACAATGATTTCTGTATTGCTCAAGTGGCGCAGAGTCTCGGGCACACAGCCGACAGTCAGAAATATTTTCAGCGGGCAAACAATTGGATGAATTTGTGGAACGATGAATCCAAATCGATCCGTCCGCGGCATGCCGATGGAACTTGGCTGAAGCCGTTCACGGCCCGCCATTTTTACCCGGACAATAACTACAGCTACTGGGATGCACCATTCTACGAAGGCAGTGGATACATATACGGAACTTACGTCCCGCATGATGCTCAGGGATTAATCAATAAGTTAGGCGGCGACGATGCTTTTATCAAATGGCTAGATACATTCTTTGCAAATACGCCCACTCGTGATCCTGAATTCGACCAAAGTCTCTACAACCATAGCAACGAACCCAACTTTCTCGCAGCGTTCCTCTATATACACGCCGGTCATCCTGAACTCACTGCCAACCGCCTGAGGCGCATTCTTGCGACCGAGTACTTCACGGGACCAGGTGGAATACCAGGCAACGACGATAGCGGGGCGATGTCGTCGTGGTATATTTGGGCGGCGATTGGACTCTATCCTAACGCCGGACAACCCTTTTACTACGTCGGCAGTCCTTTGTTCCGACGCTCGACAATTAATCTTGGAGGTGGTCGCAGTTTCGTGATTGAAGCCCCGGAGACTTCGACGAATAATCTCTATGTGCAATCGGCGACCATCAACGGCCGTGCCTTGGACCGCGCGTGGTTGAAGCATGAAGAAATTGCCGGTGGTGGAAGGCTCGTGTTGCGAATGGGCGCGGCGCCTTCTAATTGGGGACGTAACGATCGACCACCCTCAATGTCGATAGCAAATTAGTAGATTTCTCTGTAAAACTCTGTGTCTCCGTGTCTTCTTAGAAACCTATTTGATCAATGCGTCCAAGGCTAAACACCAAACCGTGAAATGGAACAAGTTGGGAAGGTGGGCTTGCCCCCGCTGGGTTCTAATCTCTAAAGATGAGTGGCTGCAGCGGGGGCAAGCCCACCTTCCCAACTTTGTTCTACTTCAAGTTTCACTTTTTTATCTACTTGTCTTGGACAAGTTCCAAAGCTCTGTGGTCAACTAAGCGCCTTGAAAAACCACGTAGACACGGAGACACAGACGTGCACAGAGACCAAACTGAGGCGAAGTTTTGACATTGATCAGCCACCAACCTTTATTGTTTCGAGCGACTACACGCTTGAGTTTGTTCACACTGCTCTTGAATTTATGTGTAACGACCGTGCCGCGTTCTTCGATCGGCAAACCAATCACCAGTCAGCAGACTCGAACCATCGAACGGCTCGTTCACATTGATCCACCTAAAGCCGGTGACAGTCGTTATACCTATATAGCTTTTACTGTCCCGACCCACACGACAAACATCGAGGTCAGCTACCAGTATGATCGCGCCGGAGGCAGCAATACCATAGACATAGGATTGTTCGACGCCCGTTCGACTGGCACTGATAGGGACCCTCGAGGGTTTCGCGGATGGAGCGGAGGTAGACGTTCGGAATTTTTTGTTTCTCGCGGCGAAGCGACGCCCGGTTATCTGAAGGGTGCGATGCCTCCGGGAACGTGGCGCATCATTCTTGGTCTTTACCGCGTGGCTCCAGCTGGTGTTGACGTGACTTTCAAGATAAGCATCACGACAGAGGAGCAGATAGCGACTTCTTTACCACCAAGAATTGGGTCTTCAGTTATTGTCGAAACTTCGAACGGGAGTGCATGGTCGAATCCAGTTGGCAGGCAAGATTTACGTTGGTTCCGCGGCGATCTCCACATGCACACAATTCACAGTGATGGCGACTGGACCATCGACGAATTATTTTCAAGTGCACGCAATCTCGGTTTGGATTTCATTTGTATCACCGACCACAACACATCGAGTCATCACTTAGAGATTGATCAGCTGCGCAAGAATTTCTCGTCGCCGTTTTTGCTACGTGGTGAGGAGATCACGACGTATGGAGGACATACTAACGCCTGCGGACTTCCTTCCGGAACATGGATTGATTTTCGGGTCCTCCCAAAAGACAGCACTCGCATGTCAAAAGTCGTCACAGCGGTGCATCGCGCCGGCGCTCTCATCTCAATTAATCATCCCTTCGCGCTATGCGGTGGCTGCGCCTGGACCTACGACCCTGTTGTGCGCGACTTCGATGCGATTGAAGTATGGAACGGCTCCTGGGACCATACTGATGATCTTGCACTCGCAATGTGGGATAAAATTTTGCAAAGTGGACGACACCTCACCGCGATCGGTTCTAGCGATTCACACCGTCCCGCCAATGCGATTGGCCAGCCGACGACGCACGTGGCGGCGAAGGTTGCATCCCAGGCGGCATTGGTTAACGCCATCCGTCAGGGACGAGTGTATTTGACCAGTGAAGTAGCTGTGCCAGTCTTGAGGTTCGAAGCGGAGACGTCGGGAAAGAAGAGACGGTGGATGGTAGGTGATGAGATTCATTTACGCACTCCTACGACGATTCGCTTTCTCATCAGCGCTACTTCGATTCCTGGCGCTACGATTTCACTAGTATCGAACGGTCAAGTCTTACGTAGCCTTTCCACGAGTAGCGATGGTCAACCGCAGGTTATAGAGCTCGAATGCCGAAGTGATTCTTATTACCGGCTCGAGGTCCGCGACGCGGCGAAGACAATGGTCGCGTTGACTAATCCTATTTATGTGAAGATTGGTATCTGACACTACCGCTTAAATACTTTGACCTCGCCAACGGCAAGCGATGACGCCGGCAACGACGAAAAGGGTATCTCGCGCGGCATGAAGGCCTGGTCCAGCATTAGAACCCTCATCAACTTCAGATTATAACAACCGCGTTTTTCAACAGGCGTCGCAGTCTCATAACAACGAGCCGTCACAGTTTCCACCATTGACGGGGATATGCCCTTTGGTAAACGTACGGCCGTGCGGAAATTACCGCTACGGTCTATCCGCAGACGAGCTTCACCCATATCCGACGAAAACATGTTTGTTTGACCTGTAACTTTCACATCAAAGGCGAGTGCCGAGCCCGACTGCTCCGACGAAGCTTCGATGTACAAGTATTCGCGAGGGTCTGCAATGGTATTTATATTTGCTGGCATATCGCTAATGCGTTTTTCCCGAATCAGCTCTTCAGTCATCACGCGGTAACTCTGCGGATACGCATCCATCACGCTCTCGCGCGTGGCCGTCTCCAGGCGAGCCCTCGTCGGTAACGGAGCGAAACGGACAGCCGAACATGCAAGGTCCGAGAAATTGTTATTGTCAGAGGCAGCGGCTAGCAGAGGATGGCTGCCGTTAGTGCGCGCGCCTGAGAAAGCCTTAGTTTCGTGTTCAACTCCTTGAAAGGTTTCTTCAATGATCCTCCCATCGCGTACTCGAAGTTGAAGTACCCATTCGATGTCTGTGGCGCGACCCCATCGCGACATTAACGCCGCGGTCTGTGTGCCACCATCTTCATTTGTAAAAATTGCTGTGTAACGAACAATCAAATCGTGCGCACCTTCATGTAGAACCTCGTAGTACATCAGCAAGGGAAGATCGGTGAAACGGTCAATCGTATTTGCGCGGGCGTAAAGGAATGGTGAATGGGCAAACGCAAAACGATCATCGTCGTCGTATTTGGATTCGCTTGTGCTTACAAGCGGAAGCGGTCGCAATCCTTTAATTTCTGCGCGCTGAGCTTTAGGAGCTGAGCGCGCTGGATTGAGTGCGACAGAAATCGTGTGTTTACCTTTGGAAAGCCGACCCAGTAAAACCCGATAGTTGAACAACTCATCGCCAGCCCACAGAAGCAGATCTTGGTTGTAGACGCCATCAACTACAACCAGGAGCGCGGCTGCTTCGGCGCCTGGGCGGGACCATGATCCGCCGCGAGTTCTCCCTTCAATTTCCAAACCAACTTCTGTTTCTGAAACTAGATTTAGGCTAGTGGTTGCGAGTGCTTCTGAAGATTGCGAGCGACTTTGTGCGGCTAAGCGCATTGCCGCCGAACCTGCGTTGAAGATCAATAGAACCAGACCTACCAGGAGACAGCGGAAAGTTGATTTAGTTTTCATACAAAGGTAGTTTCGTTTTCATCGAGAAGGTTTAGCCTGTAAGCGTTTTGTCATTTGCAGTGAAGATAAGTTTCTTGAATTTCAGGCTATCAATCATCAACGCCAGGGTTAAGCTGAAAATAATGAATTCGATAGTCAATGCTTATACGTGTATCTGATTTCAGTTATAACTGTCGACTTAAATTCTTCTCCAGACACTGCAACATCTGTGCTATTCTGCCCGGCAAATCGGCAGCTTGTCATTTGTTACAAACTGAAAGTCTCCATTGTCTTCAGCAATCAAATTCAGACTTTCGTGACATAGCGAAGAACGTAATCCTGAAGTCAACTTTTCCAAAAACGACGCTGCGCCCTTCAAGTAGTTCCAGCTTCTTGTAACCATTGCAGAAAACATTGTCTCT
>DATBSH010000453.1:0-24877 GCA_036559885.1 Pyrinomonadaceae bacterium | reverse complement strand
AGAGCGTTCAACCTAAGAAGCACTATCAAATACATCCGGCAACGCGCACATTCCAGGCATTGCGTATAGCCGTCAATCACGAGCTCGACGGGCTCGGGAAATTCATCGAAACAGCAGTCGATCTTTTAACTCCCGGTGGTTGTTTTGTCGGCATAAGTTTTCACTCGCTTGAGGATCGAGTTCTAAAGCGAGAGTTTCGACGGCTGACGGGGCATTGTGATTGCCCGCCTCGGCAGCCGATTTGTTCATGCGGTGCAAGGCAAGTCGTTGAGATATTGACGCGTCGACCGATCACTCCGAAAGCGGATGAAGTAGACGCAAACCCGCGGGCTCGCAGCGCAAAGCTTCGGGCATGCCGCAAGCTCACCGCACCATGAAGTTGTCGGATTAACGGTGACGAATTTATGAAGCGCTATCCTGAGCATCAAACAAACGCCAAGATTCGACGCAGCCGGGATGTTTCTGCATTATCACGTTTGGCCCTGCTGCTCTTCTGTGGCCTCATGTTAGCAGGTGGTTTTGTGTTTGCCGCAAAACAGCACTTTGCCGCAGTGGAGTACGGTTATCAGAGCGAAAGTCTGCGGCGCGAACGCACGAAATTGTTGGAACAGCGACAACAGCTCTCCCTTGAGAGGGCGCGCGTCTCATCTCCTGCACGGCTCCAGGCGGCTGCAAAAAATTTGGGATTGAAACCAGCCACAGCCGCTCAAATCGCTGGTCAGGCATCACCCGCGGATGCTGCAAAAACCAACAGCAAAGGAGGTAGTGAGAAATCTATAACTGCGCGAACTCGATGAAAGAGTTCTGATCAATCCACTGATCGGGTCTGACAAGTGTGTGTTCTCACCACGCATCGATTAAGAAGGGAAAACAACTCAGGAGATGTTGGCACGCCTAGTCGCTCAATCGAAATCAAGACCAGATGTTTCCTTAAGCCGCGCGCTGTTAGTCGCGGCTTTTATCGGCTTTTGGATGCTTGCCATCTCCGCTCGTCTTGTCTATCTGCAGGTCTCCCGACATAACGAACTAGCCAATCGTGCCCGGCAACAGCAGCAGAACGCGCTCGATACCACTCCGGAACGCGGAGAGCTCCTTGACCGTTCCGGTCGTCAACTTGCGCGCAGCATACAGACAGTTTCGCTTTATATGGATCCTGTAGGTCTGGAAGCCGGATCGTTGGAGTGTACCGTTCAGCAGTTATCGAAGCAGCTCAGTATGGACCATGCGGAGCTGTCGCAGAAACTGATCGATGCGCAGGCCGATGAAAGCCGGTTTGTTTGGATTGCCCGGCGACTCGATGCCGATCGTGGAAATGCAATCCTGTCGTTGAATCTACCGGGTCTCTATTCACTCAAAGAGCCGAAGCGCTATTACCCCAATGGTTCGCTGGCGTCACACGTTCTCGGTTACGTAGGTCTCGATGGTGAAGGTTTGGGTGGTGTCGAGCATTTCTACAACGCGAAGATCAAAGGCGAGTCTGGAGAGCTCTTTCTTGAAAAAGATGCGACCGGACACCCATATGAGAGTTTTGAGATCCCGTCGAAACCCGGCCAGACAGTTGTGCTGACAATTGACCAGGCGATCCAATATCAAGCTGAACAGGCGTTGCAGACAGCCGTGCAAAGGTCACATGCGAAGTCCGGTACGGCCATCGTTCTCGATCCACGGAGCGGTGAAATCCTCGCCCTGGCTAATGCGCCATCATTTGATCCGAACAACGTTGCGGCTTCAAGCGCGGAAGCACGATCGAATTGGGCGTTACAGAATATCTACGAGCCCGGATCGACCTTCAAGATCATTGCATTCTCGGCCGCTCTCGATCGCAAGCTGGCAAAACCAGACGACCATATCGATTGCCAGATGGGATCGATTACCGTCGCCGGTCGGTTGGTTCACGATCACCATCCGTTTGGTCTGCTCACTCTTGCGGAAGCGCTGGCCAAATCGAGTAACGTGGGTGCAATCAAGTTGGGAATTCGCGTCGGCGATGAATCGATGTACGACTACATCACCCGTTACGGTTTTGGTGCGCGCACAGGCGTTGAGTTACCTGGTGAGACAGTCGGAATACTGCGGAAGGTAGATCACTGGCAGCCATCATCGATCGGTTCAATTGCGATTGGTCAGGAGGTGGGTGTCACTCCGCTGCAAATGGTTGCCGCTTACGGAGCCGTTGCGAATGACGGGATCCGGATTGCACCGCACATCGTTCGCGAAGTTCGGAACGCAGCGGGCAATGTCGTTTACACAGCACAACCTGAACAGCGACGTGTAATCAATGCCGAAACTGCCGTTGCTCTCCGCGGAATGCTTGAAGGAGTCACGTTGCGGGGAACAGCCAAGAAGGCCCAGCTCGATGGTTATTCGGCAGCCGGCAAGACAGGAACTGCTCAAAAGATAGATCCACGCACCAGAGGATACTCAAGAACAAAATTCGTTGGCTCGTTTGTCGGATTCGCACCTGTTAACAATCCGCAGGTTGCGATCATCGTCGTGATCGATGAGCCAAGCGGCGCTTATCACGGTGGCGATATTGCTGCGCCTGTGTTTCGCGAAATCGCGGAGCAGATTCTTCCAGGACTTGGTATCACTCCCGATATCGAAACTACCTCAGTGCCGGAGCTGATCGCCCGCGCTGATAGCACCAAAGAGGTCGACACAAAATCGCGGGGAGAACGATTGCGGGCTGAGCAAGCGAGGCGAGCCACACTGCCGACTGTGGTTACCAACAGCGATCGGGAAGGTGAAGTTGTCTATGCGGTTAGCACCAGTAACGCGATGCTAATGCCGGACCTCCGTGGCCGGAGTGTACGGGATGTGGCGCGAACTTGCGCTCAACTCGGATTGCAAATCGAGGCTCGTGGTGAAGGAAGAGTTTTCAAACAAAGCCCGGCACCAGGCGCCGAAGTGAGCACGGGGCAAGTCATTTACGTCGATTTTGGTCGATCAAACTGAGGTAAAAAAGCAGTTTCCCTCGACTGGAGCAAACTAGCATGGTCCCCCTACCAGCAGTGGATGAAGAGACATTGGAAAATGACGTAAGATACGGAATCGCGGGCTGCAGACACCGATTGCGCAGCCGTCGTGCAACCCTCCGGGCGCAACATCAATCCCCCTTAGATGTCTCGAACGGTAGTGAAGTAGCAGCGACTCGTAAATTCGAGAGCTACGCCGAGATTCTGGCTACGTCAATCAGTCAGAGTGCGATGTCCCGGCTGGTCGAGTGCCTGCTGGAACCTGCCGAGGAAAATCGGATCATCGAGCAGCAGCCGGCGGAACAGGAAGAGGCAGCGATAACGTGAAGTTGGCTGAAGCCGCAAGGTTGATGGGCGCTAACGTCGAAGGCATGAGCGCCGAGATGTTTGACAAAGAAATTAAAGACTACTCGATCGACTCGCGATCAGTCGGCGCGGGCGAACTCTTCTTTGCGCTGTCGCAGAAAGATTACGTCCGCGCCGGCTTCAATGGAGAGTTTGGCGACGGTCACCAGTTCATCAAAGACAGCTTTGCTTCAGGTGCTATCGCGGCGGTTGCTCGTATAGACAGGGTTACTGACGACGCGGAACTTCAAGCATTGCGGACGCGACTGTTGCTAGTCGAGGATGCAATCGCAGCACTACAGCAGTTAGCCCACCGCGTTTACGAATTATGGGGGCGGAAAGTCGTCGCGATAACCGGCAGCGCAGGAAAGACGACCGCTAAGGAACTGACGGCGCATGTACTACAGAACTCAGGCTTTCGAGTGTTGAAAAGCGAACGCAATTACAACAATGGTTTAGGTCTGCCATTGTCCGTTCTGCGGATGGTGAGCGAGGGACGCTCTCCGGACCAGTTTGATTTGGCTGTGCTCGAGATGGGGATGTCGTCGCCGACCCACGAGATACAACGCCTCTGTCGGATTACTCCCCCAGATGTGGGTGTCGAATTAATGGTGGCTCCAGTCCATCTCGAGTACCTGGGGACGATCGAAAACATCGCTGCCGCCAAGGCCGAATTGATCGAAGGATTGAAGCCCGACGGGACGGCGATTCTGAATGCTGACGATCAGTTGGTGCTCAAGATGCGCGACAAGCATAAAGGAAGAACGATTACCTTCGCGATTGACAATCCTGCTGATGTAACTGCGAAGCAGATCGACACTACTTTACTCGGCCGCATCTCGTTTCGTTTGAGTACGCCGCTTGGAGAAGTGGACGCGTCGCTACCAATGAGTGGACGGCACAATCTCAGCAACGCTCTCGCTGCCGCGGCAGTCGGCACATCATTCGACCTGACACCATCGCGAATCGCGCAGGCTTTGAGAACCGCCTTCCCGCCGAAGATGCGCGGAGAGGTATTTGACTTCGCGGCCGGATTTACGGTCATTGACGACTCCTACAATTCCAATCCGCGGTCCTTACTGAATATGGTTCGTACGATGGTGGAAGGAGGTAAAGACAGAAAACGTTTGATCGTCGTAGCCGGAGAGATGCTGGAGTTAGGTCCCGACGAAGTTAACTTACACCGCGAAGCAGGTCGTGAGATTGGCAAGCAAGGAATTGACTTGGTTTGGGGGGTTCGTGGACTGGCCAAGGAGATCGTCATGGGCGCTAAAGAAGCGGGAGTGGGCACTACTCAATTCTTTGAAGATTCAACACAGGCTGCCACAGCATTGATCGGTGAAGTGAAAGAAGGCGATCTGATCATGGTTAAAGGTTCAAGAGGCGTCGCGACGGACAAAATCGTCGCGGCTTTGCGCGAACGCTTCGCGTTGGTTGGTGAAGATGAGAGAGATTAGTGCCGAAAGACTAATCGGCAATTGGTAATCGTCAATCGGCAATCCTGACATGATCTACTACCTTCTTTACGAGCTAATCTACAACCATTTCAAAGATAAGGATTGGTATCTCGTAAAGGCTCTCAATGTTTTCCAGTACGTTACTTTTCGCACCGCCTACTCAGCTATAACCGCGATGCTGATCTCACTTCTTTTCGGCGGGAAGCTCATACAAGCTCTACGCGAGTGGAACATCGGTCAACAGATTCGTGAAGAGGGACCGCAGGGTCACATGGTCAAGCGCGGCACCCCCACGATGGGTGGCGTTTTGATCGTCGGATCAGTACTTATCTCGACTCTCCTCTGGGCGAAACTGAACAGCATTTACGTGTGGACGGCGATGATTGGCACTCTTTTGTTCGCGGCGATCGGCTTCTCGGATGATTACGCGAAGATGGCTAAGCAGCGGAGCCTTGGATTGACGGGTAAACAGAAATTGGCTGCGCAGTTCGTCGTCGCTATGGGTGTTTGGGCGGTACTGTTCGCGTCAACGAAGTTGGGGCTGA
This sequence comes from Pyrinomonadaceae bacterium, assembly GCA_036559885.1. GTDB lineage: Bacteria > Acidobacteriota > Blastocatellia > Pyrinomonadales > Pyrinomonadaceae > PSRF01. The sequence goes on along the minus strand of DATBSH010000453.1, from coordinate 19,555 downwards.
ACAACTATTCGTGGAACGTCAGCATTCCGTTCTTGAAGTTTACGGCCGACCCGACTGGCAAGAGCTACATAGGGCCTTACCTCTATCTTGCACTTATCGTTGTCGTGCTGCTCGGATCATCAAACGCAGTGAATCTAACTGACGGCTTAGACGGATTGGCGATCAGCGTTACTTTCATTGCAATGTCCGCATTGACTGGTTTCACATACCTGAGCAGCGACAGGCGTTGGGCAGACTATCTGGAATTGACGCACCGGCCGGAAGCGGCGGAGTTGACTGTGTTCTGTGGGGCGATGGCCGGAGCGAGCCTCGGATTTCTTTGGTACAACGCACCACCCGCGCAAGTCTTCATGGGCGATGTTGGCAGTCTCGCGATAGGTGGTGCTATGGGTACGGTGGCCGTTCTTACAAAACAGGAGTTCATGTTGTTGATGGTCGGTGGCGTGTTTGTGATTGAAGCGACGTCGGTACTTTTGCAGGTCAGCGTTTTCAAGATGACAAAGAGGACAACGGGAACGGGACGGAGACTCTTCAAGATGACGCCACTACATCACCACTTTGAGATGCAGGATTGGAAGGAGCCGAAGATCGTCTTTCGATTTTTGATCCTGGCGATTTTGTTTGCGTTGTTGAGTCTGTCGACTTTGAAGCTGCGTTGAAGGGCGCGATTGAGGAGGGATAGGTCCTGCAAGTCATATAGGTCCTATAAAGGGTTTGTTTTGGATCTTTCCGGCAAGAAAGTTTTGATAATCGGTGCAGCGCGAAGTGGAGTGGCGGCTGCGAAGTTTCTGCAAGCACGTGGGGCAGTTGTTGCTCTCAACGATCGGAAGGAGCTCGATAAGTGGTCGGACGACGCATTAGCTCTCAAACAACACGGCGTTGGCTTATTGCCTGGCGAGCCGCCGATGTGGTTGTTGGACCAGCTGGATTTGGTTGTCGTCAGTCCCGGAGTTCCGTCAAACATAATTCCAATCCGCTACGCTGAACGTGCCGGCGCTGAGGTCATTGGTGAGATTGAACTGGCATTTCGCTATTTGAAAGGTCGCATGATCGCGATCACTGGAAGTAACGGTAAGACGACTACAACGACATTGATAGGAAATCTATTGCGCGACGCGCGTATCAATGTTCAGGTCGGAGGAAACATTGGAACTCCGCTGATTTCACTCGCGGAGAGTTCGCGGGAAGACGGATGGACAGTCGTAGAGGTATCCAGCTTTCAATTGGAAACGATTAAGCACTTTCATGCGTCAATCGCGGTGGTGCTGAACGTGACGCCTAATCACATGGATCGTTACGAGACATTCACCGATTACGCCGCGGCTAAGCATCGCATCTTTATGAACCAGGATGCGCGCGACACTGCGGTGCTGAATGCGGCTGATGAGACGGTTGCTTCATGGGCTCCTGGCCTGGAAGCGCGCATTGCGTGGTTCAGTACAAAGCGTGAGCTCGAAACGGGTTTCTTTTTGCGGGGGAAAGAACTCATTCTGCGGACTGACAAGGAGCAAGTGATTGTTCGGGCAGATGAGATGAAGCTAAGAGGAGTTCATAACATTGAAAATGTGCTTGCCGCGTGTGCGGTCGCATCGGCTGCCGGTGTAAGCGTCGAATCGATGCGCGAAACAGTAAAGAGTTTTCAGCCAGTGGAGCATCGCCTCGAGTTTGTGACTGACCTAAACGGCGTAAAGTTTTACAACGACTCAAAAGCGACGAGCGTTGATGCGACCTTAAAGGCTCTGGAAGCGTTCGCATCGGATGAAGGCAAGGTTGTTTTGATACTGGGAGGGCGTGGGAAGAAGGCTCCATACGAACCACTCGCAGATCTCATCAGGCAAAAGGCCAGAAAGCTTGTGGTCGTCGGAGAGGACGCGGAAACGATCGTTCGTGAGCTCGGCAGCCACGCGGCGTTTGAGCGCGCAGTAGATATGAAAGACGCCGTTCGACGTTCCTTTGCTGCGGCAGCGCCAGGCGATGTTGTGTTACTGGCGCCGGCATGTGCGAGCTTTGACATGTTTGAGAGCTTTGAGCATAGGGGAAGCGTGTTTAAGGAGGAGGTGCGACTTTTGGGATCCCAGGCTGGAGGATCTCAGATCTGAGATGTCAGATCCCATGAGCGACTAGAAGCGATGGCTCGAAAGTTAGCACCAGATAAATGGCTCTTTGCGGCGACGACCGGTCTCGCTTTGTTTGGTGTGGTAATGGTCTACAGCGCGTCTGCTGTCATGGCTGAGCGCGACAATGGTAGCCAATTCTATTACGTCATCAAGCAAGGTGTCTGGGTGGCCATTGGTTTTATCGTGATGTTGCTGGCAATGCAGTTTAACTACCAACAGTTGAAAACCAGGCGCGTCGTCTACGGATTGCTTTTCGTTTCCACTATCAGCTTGCTTTCGGTGTTTGCGTTCAGCGCCGTCAACGGCGCCCATCGTTGGATCAAGCTTCCAGGAATATCAATACAACCGTCGGAGTTATCGAAAATCGCGCTGGTCATATTCCTTGCATACTTTCTTGAAAAGCGAGCGGGCGAAGAAGCGGACTTCTGGCGGACGTTCGTGCCGTGCGGCGTCATTACCGCCTGGCTCGCGCTGCTGGTAGTTGTAGAGCCTGACTTCGGTACTGCTCTGATGCTCGCTCTGATCTTTGTCGTTGTTATTTACACCGCGGGAGCACGGCTGCTTCATTTGGGCATGGCTGCAGCGCCAGCTCTCTTCATGGCGGCTGGGTTGTTGATATTCGTGCCCTGGAGAATGAAGCGGCTGATTACTTTTCTCGACCCGTGGGCAGATCCGCAAGGTGGCGGATTTCAAGTGGTCCAATCGCTGATTGCTGTAGGCTCAGGTGGACCAAACGGGCTTGGCTTTGCTCAGGGAAAGCAGAAGATGCTGTTTCTCCCCTTTGCACACTCCGACTTCATCTTCGCGGTTGTTGGGGAAGAACTGGGACTGGTGGGTACGTTGGCAATCGTCGCCGTGTTTGCCCTCTTCTTATGGCGGGGAATTCGAACGGCACTCCTCGCGCCCGATCGATTTGGAATGTTGCTGAGTTTGGGCATCGTCACAAGCATTGTGGCCCAGGCCCTCTTCAACATCAGTGTCGTGCTTTCGCTCGTTCCTACGAAAGGAATTCCGCTGCCGTTTATTTCGTATGGCGGTTCTTCGTTGGTTCCAACGCTCGCGGCAGTTGGAATACTACTGAACGTTTCGCAGCACACGAGCGGGTCGTTGGATGTTGGGTTGTTTGATGCTGCAAAGACAAAAGCGAAGGAGCGACGGCGTTTGGATGTGGCGGCCGCAGGACGAATGACGGCGACGCGCATTTAAGAGGATTGAGAAATGCGCGTGCTGATAGCCGCCGGAGGTACGGGCGGTCACATTTATCCGGGCATCGCAGTGGCACAGGAGATCAAAAGGCGTGACCCGAGCGCGACTGTGCGATTCGTAGGTACGGAGCGAGGACTTGAGACGAGATTAGTGCCGCAAGCGGGATTTGAACTTTCGCTCATTGACATTACAGGCCTGAAAAATGTGAGTCTTGCGGCACGCATGAGCGGCTTAGCGATGTTGCCGAAGAGTTTTTTTTCGGCGGCGGTTCTGATTCGCAGCTTTCATCCAGACGTGGTAGTCGGAGCAGGAGGTTACGTTTCGGGACCGGTTGTGTTGACGGCCTCATTGTTGAATCGGCCAACGTTGGTGATGGAGTCGAACGCATTGCCGGGTTGGACAAATCGTGTGCTAGCGCGCTTTGTGGATCGCGCTGCGGTTTCGTTCGAACAAGCGGTGCCGTATTTTCGCGGTAAAGCGGTGGTGACAGGAAATCCCGTTCGCCGAGAGTTCTTTGAGATCCCTAAGAAGCATCGTGAACCAAATCTCCTTTCGCTATTGGTGTTTGGAGGATCGCAAGGCGCACGTGCAATTAACCAGGCGGTAGTTGATGCGCTGCCTGCCTTGAAGAGTGTTGGCCTACCGTTGCGAATTAAACATCAGACGGGAGTTGTTGATTTGGAGAAGGTGAAAGCTGCGTACATCGCTGCCGGGTGGAATTCCGATGTGTCAGAGGTGACGGCGTACATTGACAACATGGTGAAGGATTTTGCAGATGCGGATTTGGTTGTATGTCGAGCAGGAGCGACAACCACTGCGGAACTAATCGCCGCGGGGAAGGCTTCGATCATGATTCCGTTTCCATTTGCAGCGGACGATCACCAGCGCAAGAATGCCGAAGCGATGCGCGATGCGGGAGCGGCGCGAATGATTCTGCAGCAGGAATTGGACGGCGCACGGTTAGCACAAGAGATTTATGAACTCGCGTGGACTCCGGCAGGAATAGATGACATGGAGTCGGCGGCAAAGCGAATGGCGCGTGGAGATGCTGCCAGCGCGGCGGTGGACTTGATCGAGCAACTCGCGAAAGGCAAGGGATGAGGGATGAAGGATGAAGGATGAAGGCAGAAACATAATGGGTCACGATTAGTAGCTATATTAATGAGAGCCGGGGAGTGCCACTAAAAAAGAGCGAAGAGCAAAGAGCGAAGAGCAAAATAGAAAGTACGAAGCCCAAAGAGCAGAGACCACTACCAATATGTTCCGCCGCATTCAACACGTTCACTTCGTTGGCATAGGCGGTATCGGTATGTCTGGAATCGCTGAGGTACTAATCAACCTTGGCTTCCGTGTTTCCGGATCTGATTTGAAGCGCTCTGCCGTAACAGATCGTCTGCAGCTAATGGGTTGTGAAATAAGTGAGGGACACACTGCAGAGAATGTGGGTCAACCGCACGTCGTCGTTCGCTCAACCGCGGTACGTGACGACAATCCTGAGATTATTGAAGCGCACCGTCGTTCGATTCCAGTTATCCCTCGAGCGGAGATGCTCGCCGAATTGATGAGACTAAAGCCTCACACGGTCGCCGTTGCCGGCTCACACGGCAAAACCACAACGACATCAATGGTCGCAACCGTGCTCGGTCACGCCGGCCTCGATCCGACGATGGTAGTTGGCGGCGTTGTAGGTGCGTTTGGATCCAATGCGCATCTGGGAACCAGCGACTTGATGATTGTTGAGGCAGATGAAAGCGATCGTTCGTTCCTGATGTTGACGCCCACCATCGCGGTTGTCACCAACATCGATCGCGAGCACATGGACTACTACCACGACATGGATGACGTTCGAAAGTGCTTCGCAGATTTTGTCAACAAAGTTCCTTTCTATGGTTCTTCTGTGTTGTGCCTGGACGATCCAAACGTGCAGGCAATCATTCCGCTTCTGGAACGGCGACGAATGACCTATGGCTTAAGCGCGCAAGCCGACGTTTCCGCTCATGGCATTCGTTACGATGATAACTTCGGTTCGACGTTCACCGTCTGGCGCGGAACTGATGTAATCGGCGAGGTGACGTTGCGCGTTCCCGGAATGCACAACGTCTATAACGCTCTGGCCGCGATCGCTGTTGCGTTCGAGCTGGAAGTCCCGTTCGAGCAGATTGCGGAGGCGCTTAACAATTTTGCGGGAGCAGGCCGAAGGTTCCAGGCAAAAGGGGAAGTCAACGACATTCTCGTCGTCGATGACTACGGTCATCACCCAACTGAGATTAGAGCAACATTGGCTGCAGCCAAGTTGGGCTCAGGTGGCAGGCGCATCGTTGTGCTGTTCCAGCCCCATCGCTACACACGAACACACGATCTGATGCAAGAGTTCGCGCGTTCATTTAATAACGCTGATGCGCTCTTTATTACTGATATCTATGCCGCGAGTGAGGATCCGATTGAAGGTGTAACAGCCGATGCACTGACCAACGCCATTAAGAGTTTTGGTCATAAAGATGTTCGCTACATCGGTCCGTTGGAGAATGCGGCTCCGGCTTTACGCGACTATGTGCAGCCGGGCGATCTTGTTCTGACGTTGGGTGCCGGTACGGTAAACCGCGTCAGTGACCAGTTACTTTCGTTATTGAAAGCACAAGCTCAGGTTAAATCGGTTTAAGAGTTATGCCGGCAGCAGAAGAAAAACTGACACTTGAAGAACGCGATAAGGCGATCGAGCGCATCGCGGCACAACTGGGTGTACGCGCCGAACGCGGACGGCGTTTTGCAGAACTGACAAGTCTACGTGTTGGCGGCGCGATCGATTGGGTCATATCGCCCGAGACTGAGGAAGAGGCAGCAGCGATCGTTCATGAACTTGATCGTGCCGGGATTGGCTGGCGGCCACTGGGTTCAGGAAGCAACGTCCTGGCTGATGATGCGGATCATCATTACGTCGTGTTGAGCCTGAGCGAGATGAAAGGACAGGTTCGAATTGAAGGTGATCGGGTGTCTGTAAGTGCCGGATATTCGTTGCCGCGACTTTGCATCGACGTCGCACGGCAGGGCCTTTCAGGTATCGAAGGTTTGGGAGGAATTCCCGGAACTGTCGGTGGCGCGCTTTGGATGAACGCAGGCGCGTACGGTCATGAGATCGGAACTGTAACGGAGACTGTGCGTGTCGCACGTGAAGGACGTGTTGAAGAGATTCCGGGCGCAAGCGTGCAGTGGAACTATCGCCACACATCGTTTCAGGAAGGCGAGCTGCTGTTAGGCGCGACACTGAAACTTACGCCGGATGATCCCGAGGCAATCAAGGCTCGCATGGATGACGCAAAGAGTCGTCGCCTTGAGAGCCAACCGCATGGGGCTAGATCAGCGGGATGCTTTTTCAAGAATCCGCCCGCGGGCACGGTTGGTACAGGAAAGATCATCGACGAGATGGGCATGAAAGGCGCGCGTCGCGGGAGTGCTGTTGTTTCACCAGTCCATGCGAATTTCATTGTGACTGAAGGTGAGAACGCGCGCGCCGAAGATGCGCTGGCGCTTGCGGAAGAGATTCGTGAACGAGTCAAAAGGGAGCAGGGGATCGATCTCGAGTATGAAGTTGAGCTTTGGCGATCGCACAAGCCTGAAGCAGAAACTCAGGAGACTCCGGAGGCAAGTAAGACGGAGGAGCAAGAGCCATGAAGAATCAATTGCCGTCACAGAAAGTTGGGAACCGCAGCGGTATTGCTAGTAAGAATCGAAGCAGTGTTACCCAGAAACCGGCCCGACGTGATCGTGACTTCCACGATACTCTCGGTTCTCGTGTGCGAACGCTATTGGTCTACGCACCGCGAATAATCAAGCTGACCTTGTTCGTCGTTGGCACAATCATGGTGTTTCTTGGTTACCGCGCTGCTGCTTCAGCCAGCTTCTTCCAAATTAGAACGGTGGAGACTCGCGGGTTGAAACGAGCGTCAGCAACGGCGATAGAGACAGCTGTTCGGCAGGATGTAAAGGAGACTGGTGTTTGGCGCGCAGACTTGTCGCAGATCAGCAATCACCTTGAACAGCTGCCGTGGATTCGGACAGCGGTAGTAACTCGCGTTCTACCCGATGGCATCCGTGTAAGAGTCGTCGAACGCGAACCGAGATTGGTTGTTCGCTCCTCCGCAGGACGATTCATTTGGGTAGACGACGATGCAGTGTTTCTCGAAGACATGAAGCCGACAGATCCTGTGCCGACATTCTTCCTGCGCGGCTGGAACGAGGATCAGTCGGCAACAGCGCGCCAGGAGAATGGTGAACGTGTAACGAAGTTTCTGGAGTTGGAGAGAGATTGGAACGGAAAGGGATTATCGGAGCGGGTAAGCGAGGTTAATTTGCTCGACCTTCGCGACGTGCGTGCGCAGCTAGCCGGCGATGATTCACAAATCGAGCTTAGGCTCGGTGCAGAGAATCAGGGACAGCGCCTGCCCAAGGCGCTGGACGTGCTGGATCGCCAGAGACAAACTCCGCGCGGCGCTTTCATCAGTTACATCGATGTAAGTCAGGGCAAAAGAGCAATCGTCGGTCTGAACACAGGCGGTCGCACTTTTGCTGATGCTGACAGCGGCAATTCGGTAAGCGACATCGCGCCACCGTCCACCAGCGCCACAAAAGAGAAGGATGCTAAAGCCCGCGCTCAGGCGAAGAAAAATGAACAGAAACGCACATGATTAAGCTTTCCTCTGCGCAACCTCTTCACTGGGACCGCGGACGTCTCGTCCGCAAACGCGTCGGTAGATGCGCAGGTGTTTGCGCTTCGCGCTCAGTTGCGGACGAGACGTCCTCGGTCCCACTGAAGAGGTTGCGGATTTCGGAGCACCGTTAGATGGCAAAGCGCACGCAACACACAATCGGTCTCGATATAGGGACAAGCAAGGTGACGTGTATTGCCGGCGAGCCAGGCGAAGGTGGATTGCTTGAAATCGTAGGGATCGGAGAAGCGGAAGCCCGCGGATTACGAAAGGGAGTGATCGTAAATCCCGACGCTGCCGTCGACGCGATCAAAAGAGCTGTCGAAGAAGCAGAACGAATGAGTGGCTTAGAAGCTGAGGACGTCACGATCAACCTGGCCGGGTCTCACATCCTGGGATTTAACGGCCAGGCCATCGTCGCTGTATCTGGACGTGATCGCGAGATTGTTCCTGATGACGTACGACGCGCAATCGATTCTGCATGCGCCATACAACTTCCCGCTGGGAGGGAGATTGTCGATCGGCTGCCGCAGGAGTTCATCGTTGACGACCAGGATGGCATCAACGATCCCGTTGGAATGATTGGGGCACGTCTCGCAGTTAAGGTGCACATCGTGACTAGTCCCGTGACGGCGCGACAAAACGCAATCAACGCCGTGAACCGCGCAGGACTGATTGTTGCCGACATGGTTCTCGAACAACTGGCCGCCGCCGAAGCTTCGTTAACTGAAGATGACAAAGAGTTTGGGGCGGCGCTCGTGGACGTCGGTGCGGAGACAACAGGCCTGATTATTTACCAGCGCGGCGCGGTTCAGCACACCGCAGTTTTTCCACTCGGCGGCTCTCACTTTACCAACGACATAGCTTTCGGCCTGCGCACGCCGATTCCTGAAGCCGAGAAAATCAAACGCACAGTAGGCTGTGCCAGCAGCAACTCACTGACTGAGATGGAGCGTGGCGAACTGGTTGATGTCCCCTCGGTCGGTGGTCGACCGCCTCGTCAACTTTCGAGGCAAATCCTCTGCGACATTCTTCAGCCACGAGCGGAAGAAGTGTTGATGCATGTGGCTGATGAGATCAAAGACGCCGGTTGGGAACGTCAACTCTCAAGTGGTGTGGTGCTGACAGGTGGCGGCGCACTGTTGAGTGGAATGACCGAGATCGCTGAACAAGTTTTCGACGCACCTGTTCGCGTTGGCTATCCGGAACGAGATCGTTTCGGTGGGTTAGTAGAAGATATTCAGAGTCCTGCGTGGTGTGCGGCAGCCGGGCTCTCACTGCTCGCGCATCGCACACAAGCAGCGGAGATTCGCACAGGAATCAGTCGTCGCGGATCAACAGGCAAGCTCACGCATTTTGTCTCCCGCTTCAAAAATAGATTTAGTATTTTTTGACAAGTTGTTGTATGCTTGCGCCCCGGTTGTACAAGATATTGTCCGCAAGATATCGATGCCGATGGCGCCAGCAACACAACATAGAAGAAAGAGGCCTTGGAAGCCATCCCGCTTTGGAAGAGAGGACATAACTATGACACCGGACACTCGCCAACCCGGCACAGGCATCAACATATTCATCGACGATGATCCGCCGCTCACTGGCGCGCGGATAAAAGTGATCGGGATTGGGGGTGGCGGCGGCAATGCCGTCAACCGAATGATCGAAGCAGGAATCGAAGGCATCGAGTTTCTTGTTGCGAATACCGATCTTCAAGCACTCAAACGATCTCGCGCTCCGATTAAAATTCAACTCGGCAGCCGCTTGACTAAAGGGTTAGGCGCGGGTGCCGATCCGACCGTCGGCCGTGAAGCTGCGCTCGAAGATACCGACAAAATTATTGAGGTTTTAGAAGGCGCAGACATGGTTTTTGTTACTACCGGACTTGGTGGCGGAACAGGAACCGGTGCAGCGCCGATAATCGCTTCGCTGGCGACTGAGCTGGAAGCCTTGACAGTCGCGGTGGTCACCAAACCGTTTCACTTCGAGGGCCGTCGCAGAATGCAGCAGGCGGATCAAGGACTGCGCGAACTTCGGGAGTGCGTCGATACAGTTATCACGATTCCGAATGAACGTTTGCTGCATACAGTAGATCGCGGCGCATCATTGTCTGACTCATTCCGAGTTGCTGACGATGTGTTGCGGCAGGCAGTGCAGGGAATCAGTGACTTGATCACCGTGCCGGGTCTTATCAATCTCGACTTTGCTGACGTCAGATCAATCATGTCGGGCATGGGCATGGCTCTGATGGGCGCAGGTCACGCGAGAGGTGAGAACCGCGCGATCGATGCGACGCAACAAGCGATCTCGTCGCCACTGCTCGAAGAGGCATCTATCGAAGGTGCGAAGGGTGTGCTCATCAACATCACCGGCGGACCCGATCTCACATTGTTTGAAGTGAACGCGGCTTCTTCAATCATTCGCGAGTCAGCTGATGACGATGCGAACATCATCTTTGGTGCAGTGATTGATGAAAACCTCCGTGATGAAATGAAGATCACAGTCATCGCCACCGGTTTCGATCGCGAAGCAGTGTCGGTTGCAACTGCTGCAACTACTACAACGATGCCGCAGCCGCGCTTCACTTCGCGACCGCCAGACGATCTGCCGCGACCGGTTATGGCTGGAGCACGTGCCGACGATCTCGACGTCCCCACCTTTATCAGAAAGAAAGCGGATTAATTAAGCGTTTAGCAATGCCCTGCTAAAAGGGAAGGCTCGAATGGCCTTCCCTATTTTTTGTTCAGTCAATCCGCAAAACTAAGCGCAAATTGTTGACAACAGGCGACCGATTTCAACTTACATTAAGCGCTCCGCTCCTGATGTTCTGTAGTTGAGTTGTTCGTCAATTGGAATGGAACATATCAGAAGATCAGTTGGTGAACGGAAGAATAGCGTTTAACGCTGGTGGCCAACGAATACAATGTACAAAGTCCAAAGCACTAAGCTCAAAACACAACGTTCCTTGCAAGAAAAACATCTGTAATTACGCAAGTATCACCTTTGCTTTTTCCCGTTTGGTTGTGTAGCATGTCATCCATTCCTTGCAGGATATCCCATTACGGGTAATGAAACAGTTCCTCTCCTCGGATGGCCGCAGCCTGCGAGACTTTGTCTTGGTCCGTTAAGAGGGTCTTCCCTGCCTATACTGACGTGCCCCGGCGGATTTACAAACCGTCATAGATTTTTTGGAGGTAATAATCAGTGAATCGTAAACTCATAAGAACTACGCTTGCAGAGGTGAAGGGTAAAGCCCGCGAAGTTCCTCAGCCCCGAGAAAGATCCAACGGCTCCCGTCCCTCGAATGAAGGAACGCAACAGCGTGCGCCTCAACCACCGGCGCCGGTGCAAGTAAAGAAGCGGGTGCCACCACCCAACGAAACCAACGCGGAGATCTTCTATTACAAAAAACAGATCGATGCACACACACCGATGGTTATTGTTCTCCTCGATGGTGAAGAGATCGAAGGAACTATCGAGTGGTATGACAGAGGCGCGCTAAAAGTTAACCGCAAGTCAGCTCCCAATCTGCTTGTTCTTAAGCGGAACGTCAAATACATGTACAAAGCCGACGAGCGGGTTGAAAAAACCACGGCGTAATCCGTCTCACGTGAGAGCCTCGCCCACACTCCGTGCTTTATCGACGGCGCGTTGCCTCAGCAAATGCGACAGTCAGATCAATCTTCAGTGAACCCGGGACCTCGGCCGCGGCGAGTTTTGCCACGCATCGGGATCACCATGGGTGATCCCGCAGGTATCGGCCCCGAGGTCGTGCTAAAAGCCGTTGCCGAAGAAGAGATTCGAAAGATTTGCATTCCTATCATCATCGGCGACGCGCAGTTGCTCGCGCACACCGCTCGCACTTTAGATTTACAGTCAGGTTACGACATCGTTCGCAGAGATGAACCTTTCCCTGACAATGTTTCCGACGCCGTCATCTATCACCTCGATAACATCAGCGGCCCCATTGAACCGGGAATAGAATCAGGCGCGGCGGGCAAGGCGGCAGCCGGCTACATTGAAGCTGCAGTCGAGTTATGTGCAGCGGGAAGTGTCGACGCGATCGCGACCGCGCCTATTAACAAGCGTGCGCTGTTTCTCGGCGGCTATAGTTTTCCAGGACACACAGAATTTCTCGCGCATCTCACGGGTACGGAAGAGTACGCGATGGCATTTGTTGCCGCGAATCTCCGCATCGTTCTCCTGTCGACGCACGTACCGCTCTCAGTGGCGATTCGAATGGTTGAGCGTGATCGTCTGGTGAAGGTGATCAACCTCGCCGATCGAGAATTGCGGCGTTGGGGAATCGAGAGACCGCGGCTTGCAGTGGCTGCTCTTAATCCACATGGTGCTGAAGGCGGATTGTTCGGGGTTGAAGAAGCCTCTGAAATCGTTCCCGCAATCGAGGCGGCGCGTGGCATCGATGAGATCAACGTGCACGGTCCGTTTTCAGCTGACACTGTGTTCTTGCGCGCATCGCGTGGAGAGTTTGATGCCGTGATCGCTTGTTATCATGATCAGGCGATGATACCGGTGAAGTGTTTGTCGTTCGGCGAAGCAGTGAACGTCACTCTTGGACTGCCATTCATTAGGACGTCCGTCGATCATGGCACCGCCTTTGATATTGCAGGTAAGGGACTCGCTGAACATTCGAGCATGATGGCCGCGATCAAACTGGCGGCGGACCTTTCAATGCAGGCCGGCGAAAGCGGCCGCGCTGTCGAAGCATGATGTCCGATCACTGGATCGCGGACGTCTCGTCCGCAAACGCGTCGTCAGACGCGCAGATCTCTTCGCGCTTCGCTCTCAGTTGCGGACGAGACGTCCGCAGTTCCAGTGAAGAGGTTGAACGTTACAAACTATGGACCTAAATCTTGACGCACAGATATGCGTAGACTCAGTTGTTCTGCTTGGGGCCCTCACGTTCCTGTTGATTGTTCCAACTACGGTCCATGCAGACCTAAGCGCGAAACAAGCACGCACAGCAATCCGAAAGACAGCCGGCATGTCATTGCCGTCGAGCTCGGTCCGCGTGAAGAAGCCTGTGATGGTGAATCCCAACATTGCTGAAACCGCTGCGGAACTAGATCTTGTGTTTCGGTTCGTCGCGAATTCTTCCGGTTGGCGTATCGCTGAAGTTCGAACCGGGCAGGATCGTTGGGAAGAGATAGAAGGTGTTACGCGCGCGGCCGGAGCGCTACTGTCACCGACCGAGTGCAACAATACGGACGGTTTTCAGCCGCCAGCAACCGGAGATTTAACTGTCAAGCGCGCGCGCTGTTTGGTTGCGGAGTTGTTTGGCATTGCCCTCCCATCAGACGATGTTCGGATTAAGTCGGTAAGTGGGCTTGGTCTCCCACTTTCAACTGAGCCCTCAGCCATTGCCGAAACCCAGGTGAGACTTGCAATCCGCTTTGCAAAAGATCCCTCAGGCTGGCACACAAGCGCGTTCAAGTCTGGCTCTCGAGACTGGATAAATATTGAAAGCGTTGCGGCCTCTCTGGACGCTGCAAAGGCGTCTCAGGCGAGAGAGGATATGAAGGCTATTGCAGCCGCACTCGAGACTTTTCGTCGAGAGCGAGGCGGTTTCGTGGCGTCTGATAAACACCCTGCCTTAATTGACCATCTGAGCCCCCGCTACCTTCGACGAGTCGTCCGGTTTGACCCCTGGCATAACCCTTACACATATCAAGGCGACCGGGACCGGTTTACCCTACGGTCCGCAGGTCCTGACGGCAAGCAGAACACCGCTGATGACGTCGTCCTCTCCGTCCCGTAAGTCCTAATCCATCCACAGATTACACAGAGTAGAGCTAAACAGCTGAATGATAGATCCGGCTCCCACCTTGGATTGCCGGAAGCCAAGCCGCTCAACCTGCATGATTAAGCCATAATCCGGGTAATCTGTGGGTATTCTTAAAGCCTGAAGAACTAAAGTCTTGACTGCCACTTCCTGCGGGTGTTAGGTTTCATTGAGTGGCCTCGTCCGAGGCTATTTGTTCGACATGCCTGCGCCATCTGTGCAACCGCACTGGGCCCCGCCGATGGTGCTTAATTCAGCTAAAGGGACTACGCGTTGTTAGCTGGCCGCAAACTTCTACTTGCCGACGATTCGGCCACTATTCAGAAAGTTATCGAACTCACATTCGCCGACGAAGGCGTGCGAGTGGTTGCTTTTGGTAACGGTGACGCGGCAGTCGAACATCTGGACGAGGTTGCGCCGGACATAGTGCTTGCAGACGTTTTTATGCCCGGCAAATCAGGGTATCAGGTATGCGAACACATCAAAAAAAACGAGAAGCTAAAGCATATCCCTGTGATGCTCCTCGTTGGCTCCTTCGAGCCGTTCGACGAAGCGGAGGCGCGCAGAGTTGGCGCGGATGACATCTTGACAAAGCCATTTCAATCCATTCGACGGTTGATCGACCGAGTGGGATCACTTGTCGGCGGCCGCCCTGCCTCGCAAGAGGAAGTTTCAACAGCCGAACTTCCACACTCCGACAAATGGTCGGACAAAACGGCCACCCCCGAACACAAGCTCGATACAGATGAGCTGGCTATGACAACCGCCGACACTCAACCGCTGCCGGTCGAATTAAAAGCTCAAATGGAAAAGGAGAAGCGGCCCAAGTTTGCTTCGGTATCGACGGCCGCCCCGACAATGAAAACTGCTGCCCCGGGAATGTCGCACGATGTCCACACGGAAGACGACTCACTGCTCGACCTCGGCGAGTTCGAGCCTGCGAGTACCGCAAGCGCAGCCAGTGAAGATTTTGTTTTGGACCTCGATGAGGGACAGTACGATGAGAGTGTAACGAAGCTTTACGACGATGACGCGCCTACCCACCGTCATTTTGTCGCGCCGGAAGTTGTACAAACCGCAAGTCGCGAATCCAGTTCAGCATTCGAGTATCAACCTGAAGTTCAGGCGCGTGTCGCGGAGCCTTATCAACCGGTGGAAAGCTATCGAGAGTCGGAGGTTGTACCCTACGAAGACCAAGTTCACGAGCTATCTATGGAATCCTCATACGACACCACCCCCCCACACGCCGCCACCGACGCACCACAAACGTTTTCAAATGCGCCAGCCGGTGGCTTGTCGCCGGAAATGATCGATGCAATTGCGCGTCGGGCAGTCGAGATGATGTCTGAGAAGATCGTGCGCGAGGTTGCGTGGGATGTGGTCCCCGATCTCGCAGAGTTGTTGATTAAGCGTCAGTTGGAAGAGAAGGAATCGCAACACAAGTAAGCAAACGAAATAACTTTGCAAATCTCTCGCGGGTGGTCTTCATCAAGACCGCCCGCCTTTTTTTGTGAGACTCTGTGAAAATTGAACTTCTCAATCTCCCCAGTCTTTAGCTTGGGGTTAAAGGCGCCCTCAAATGTCGATGAACCGTTTCAACGGTTTACCCTCTTGCACGCGAATGGCTGATTTTCGAGTTGCATAGAGAAACCGTTAAAACGGTTGCCAAGATTAATTAAGTCACGCGCTAACCCCAAGCTAAAGCCTGGGGAGAATGAGAAGTTCAGTTTTCACAGAGTCTCTCAAGCCCAGTAGCGTCTGAAGTCTCGGTAATGTTCGGAGATCGTGTAGACAATAATTCCGAACATCACCGAAGTCCCTAGTCAGTTGTCAGTTGTCCTTTGTCCGTTGTACGGTAAGCTCTTCACCCGTACAGGCCGACAACGGACTACGGACAACGGACAACCGAACAACAAAATGGATATCCCCAAGCAATACGATCCGAAACAAGCTGAACAGCATCATTACGAGCGCTGGGAGAAGAGTGGCTATTTTGCGCCCGAAATAAATCTTGACCCGAAAGCTCCCGTTTTCTCCATTGTTATTCCTCCGCCTAACGTCACTGGTTCGCTTCACATGGGCCATGCCTTACAGCATACGTTTATGGATGTCCTCACGCGCTACAAACGCATGAGCGGATTTCGCACTCTCTGGTTGCCAGGGATGGATCATGCTGGCATCTCAACGCAGCTGATGGTGACCCGCGCTCTTAAGAAAGAGGGAGTGAATCGCCTCGAATTGGGACGCGAAAAGTTTGTCGAGCGTGTCTGGAAATGGAAAAAGGAATCGGGTGGCCAGATCACCGTTCAACTGCGTCGCGAAGGCGCCTCAGTCGATTGGTCGCGTGAAAAATTTACGATGGACGAGGAGTTGTCTCGCGTTGTTCGATACGTGTTCGTTAGGCTTTACGACGAAGGTCTGATTTATCGTGGGAACCGGATTGTTAACTGGTGTCCAAACGATCAGACAGTGCTCTCGGATCTCGAAGTCGAGAAACTTCCACAGTCCGGCAAACTGTATTACCTGCAATATCCGATCAAGGGCAGTGACAAACGTCTCACGGTTGCGACGACGAGACCTGAAACGATGTTGGGAGACACAGCAGTCGCCGTCAATCCGAACGACGACCGTTATTCGAATGTGATAGGCGCGACCGTGCTTCTTCCCTTGGCGAATCGAGAGATACCAGTCATTGCTGACGAGTTTGTCGATCCGGAGTTTGGTACTGGTGCGGTAAAGGTAACTCCCGCACATGACCCAAATGATTATGAGACGGGTATTCGGCACAACTTGCCGCAGGTCGTCGTAATCGATCCACATGCAAAGATGACCTCTGATGCTGGAGCGGCATTTGTCGGATTAGACCGGTACAAGGCGCGCGAGAAAGTAGTTGAGGAATTCCAACGGCTCGGATTACTCGAGAAGATTGTTGATTACGAGTTTTCAATCTCGAAATGCGAACGATGTAAGACCGTAATTGAGCCGCTGATCTCAACGCAGTGGTTTATGCGAATGGAGCCGTTGCGCGATCTCGCGTTAAATCTGTTCTCGGGTGAACACAAGCCCCGTTTCGTGCCGGAAGTGCCTTATGAAAGAGTCTACACAAACTGGCTCGAGAACCTGCGGGACTGGACCATCTCGCGCCAGCTTTGGTGGGGCCATCAGATTCCTGCCTGGTACACAAAGACCGGCGAAGTTGTCGTAGCCACCTCCGTTGACGAAGCGCAAGAAAAGGCTGGAACGACCGAGCTGACCCAGGATCCGGATGTGCTCGATACATGGTTCTCGTCCGCTCTATGGCCGTTCTCGACACTGGGCTGGCCCGAGCAAACGAACGACCTCAAGACGTTCTATCCAACAACGGTTTTAATAACCGCGCGGGACATCATTTTTCTCTGGGTATCGCGCATGGTCATGATGGGACTCAAGTTCGTTGGTCCCGAACCGTTCGAAGATGTGTACATAACAGGCACTGTGCTCGACAGCCAGGGCCAACGCATGTCAAAGACAAAGATGAATGGCATTGATCCGCTCGAAGTCTTTGATAAGTACGGTGTCGATGCGACGCGACTGACACTTGCTCAGGTTGGCAGTACTGATACGCGCTGGAACGAGAAGCAGGTGGAGTCGTACCGAAACTTTGCCAACAAGATCTGGAATGCGGCTCGGTTCTGTTTGCTTTACTCAGAAGGGGCCACCGTGAATCCTGCATTGATAGCTAGCAATGACTCCGGCCTGGCTGTACACGACCGCTGGATGATTTCGCGCTTAAACCAGACAGCGCTGGATTTGAATCGCGCCCTAGCAGGCTACGAGTTTCATCAAGCCGTGCAGACGCTTTATCACTTCTTCTGGGACGAGTTTTGCGATTGGTACATCGAACTAACGAAAGCTGATGTAACAAGTGAAGAGTCGACCACGAAGCGGACGGAAGCGAGATCTCGTTTGTTGACGATTCTCGAACAGGCGCTTCGCCTGCTACATCCCTTCATGCCTTACATCACCGAAGAACTGTGGCAACGTTTGCCTGGAGCTGGAGGAGAGTTGCTACATTCAGCTTACCGCGGCACATCGCCCTCAGTCATGCTGGCTGCCTATCCGCAAGGATCGAATGCTTTGATTGACGAAGACGCTGAATGGCAAATGGAAGCCACGATAGATTTGATTTCGCGTGTCCGCAATATCCGGTCTGAAATGAATATCAAGCCTGGCGAGCGAGTACGCGTGCTTGTTGGCGCGCCCGATGAAAAACTGCGAAACGTCTTCACCGCAGCGCGAGACCAGATCGCGCGAATCGTACGTGCTTCAGAAGTTTTAGTGTTTGAACAACTCACGGCCCCCAAGGCGTCAGCCCGAGCGGTGTTGATTGGAGGCGCTGAGTTGGCCGTTCCGCTGGAGGGTTTGATCGACTTCGAACAGGAGCGTCAGCGTTTGCGACGCGAACAGGAGAAGCTCCGAGCGGAAGCAACGAAACTAGAGGCGCAACTCAACAACCCTAATTTCGTCGAACGTGCTCCAGCAGAACGTGTCAATGAGGTCAAGGATCGTATTGCAGACATAGCGCAACGTTCGTCTCAGCTTCAGCAAACAGTTGAGAGGCTCCAATGAATTGGGTTGACGAAGGCGCACTGTATTCACAAATCGGTTTGTTCCTGCGGGAAGACCTCGGCCGCGGGGACCTCACAAGCCAATCAATTCTTGCGCGCAACACAAGAGCACGCGGTAGATTCGTCGCCGGTGAGACCATGATAGTGGCGGGATTGGAAGCCACAGAAGAAGTGTTTCTTACGCTTGATTCACAGCAACAACTGGAGGCGTTTGTCTCTGACGGTGAACAAGTTGAGGCGGGAAAATTGATTGCGCGTGTCGTTGGATTCGCTGATGTGTTGCTGGCTGGCGAACGCGTCGCGCTCAACTTGATTCAGCATCTTTCAGGAGTGGCAACGTTAACCAATCAATTTGTAAAAGCGGTCGCAGGGACAACGACGCAGATTGTTGATTCACGTGCGTCAACCCCGGGTTTACGAATGTTGGAACGATATGCGCTGGTGCTGGCTGGCGGCGTTAATGGTCGATTCGGCCTTGATGATGGTGTGCTCATCACTTCAAACCACTGCGTCATGAGTGGCGGAATTGCGACGGCGGTGAAAACCGCAAGGGAGAGATTAGGCCATCTTCACCGTATTGTCGTCGAGGTAGCTGACGAGAACGATGTGGCGCAGGCAGTCGAACAGGGTGCGGACGGTCTGGTAATCGAGAATATGTCTCTCGATGATGCCGCACGATTGATCGCACGGGCTCGAGAATTGTCGGACAGAATCTCTATAGAGTGCGGTGGGAGTACTGTCACCGTCGAAACGGCGCGCGCATTTGCCGAAGCTGGCGCTGATCGATTGAGCATTGATATGTTGAGCTCCCGTGCCGTTCAAGTAAGTTTCAAGATCAGTCCGTTTTGAGGTTTGTGACCTATTAACGCCCGGAATACCCGTCGAGTGCGGAAGCAAGTGACTTGAATGTGTCACTTCAACTATAGAACGGGGCGAAGCGACCGATTGGACTCGCATTGGTGATGGCGTCAGTTGAAATCGGTTGCTTCGCTGCCGTTCTGTAGTTGAGTGTGTTGTTGAATAGGGGCTAATCCATCTGCAACACCGCCGATTATGAAGATGGACGGCTGGCGACATCGACAGGCTCACCGAGCTCTCCAACGTCAACTCGAATATCAACAGAAG
>DATBSH010000452.1:0-5669 GCA_036559885.1 Pyrinomonadaceae bacterium | reverse complement strand
CTTAAGCTCCGTCTCGGTTCGTCTGACATCGCTAAACGGCCGAACCGTTCGTTACCATAACGGTATTAGTTATTGGCAATCACAGAAAGGTAAACCGCATGGCGATTAGTCAGGAACTGTTGGAAATACTCGCCTGCCCGGCATGCAAAGCAAAGGTTGAGCTGAAACCTGATGGAAGCGGCTTAAAATGCGTTGAGTGTAAGCGTGTGTATCCCATTCGCGACGATATTCCTGTAATGCTGGTCGATGAAGCTAAGATCGAACAATAATGAACACGCTGCGGGACATCGTGGATTTTGAAACGTCACATCCTGGCACTCCGCAATCTCTTGGCCCATCTCGTTGGAACTGGAACGACATCAAAAAGGTTTTGTTCATACGTCTGCGTTCGATCGGTGATACCGTACTGGCAACGCCTTCGATTGATGCATTGAAACGGTTCTTACCAAATGCGGAGCTCGACATTCTCGTTGAGGATTGGGTCGCACCAGTGTTGTCTGAGCACCCAAATATTGATCGAGTAATTTCCTTGGGACGGGGAAGCTTGACTGCTCGCGCCCGGATGGCGCATGAGGTCCGCAGTCGCAAGTACGACGTTGTTTACAACCTCCATGGCGGCACGACAGCGACGTTTTTAACACGAGCCACTGGCGCTCCGCATCGCGTTGGTTATGCCTCATATCAGTATTCGCACCTGCACAATCACCAAGCGCCGTCACCTCTATTGCTCTGGGGACAGCAGAAGACACATTCAGTCGAACAACAACTCGCCCTGTTAGGTTGGACCGGCATCCCCGTCACAGATCGTCCGCCTACTCATCTCGCGATTACGCTAGACGCAAAAGCGAGAGTAGACTATCTCATCTCCCAATCTGGTTTGGCCGGGGCAGACTTTGCTCTCATACATCCAGCTGCGGCCTTTGCTACAAAGCAGTGGTCGGCGAAGAACTTCGCCCAGATCGTCGATTTTCTTGCCCAGCGTAATATCGGCACAGCCGCCATCGCCGCTCCGAATGAAGGTGCGGTAATAAACGAACTGATTAGCGCATCAAAGTCGCGAGTGGTGCCATTGAGCTTAACGCTTCCGGAAGTTAGTGCGCTTGCGGCTCGTTGCAGGCTTTTCGTGGGAAACGACAGTGGCATCGCTCACATCGCCGCGGCTGTAGGAACGCCTTCGGTCGTCGTGTTTGGCTCCTCAAACATTGCGCATTGGCGGCCATGGAATACAGCGCCAGCGGAAGTGGTGTTTGAAGAGATGCCGTGCCAGCCTTGTCACGGATACTTCTGCGAGAAGTTTCCGGAGCCAGAGTGCATTTTGCGTGTTCCGGTTGGGCGCGTGGTTGCGGCGGTTGAACGCATATTAGCGAAACCGCATTAAGTCATGCGCTAACGCAATACAGGCCGTAATTGAGAACCTAACTTCTTATTCTCCCCAAGCTTCAGCTTGGGGTTAGCGGCAACACCACACATTGGAAAACCGTTTCAACGGTTATCTCGCGAAGTGGCTGTATTTAGAATTACTGCGGAAACCGCTAGGCCAGTAATGATTTGTGAACGCTTTAACTGAACAACGAGTCAAAGAGATTCTCGACGCGATCCGCACGCGCAATATTGTTGTGCTTGGCGATGTGATGCTGGATGAATTCGTCTGGGGTGACGTGACAAGAATTTCCCCGGAAGCTCCGATTCCTGTCGTCGACGTACAACGCGAGTCAGTCTGTCTCGGCGGCGCCGCCAATGTACTTGCTAATTTGATATCGCTTGGGGCTCAAGGCACGGTTACAGGCGTGGTTGGCCATGATCGAGCTGCGGAGTTGCTGCACTCCAGCATCGATCAGATTGTTTCCCAGGATGGGCATTTGATCGCCGATCCATCGCGTCCGACGACATTGAAAACGCGAATAATTGCGCACAGCCAGCCAGTCGTGCGCACGGATCGGGAATCACGCAGTCCAATCAATTCAGCCATCGAGGATCAAGTCATTTCTCGACTGAAAGCCGCCCTCGCCCGGGCAGACGCTTTCGTCGTGTCGGACTATGATAAAGGCG
The DNA here is from genome assembly GCA_036559885.1 of Pyrinomonadaceae bacterium. Taxonomy (GTDB): domain Bacteria; phylum Acidobacteriota; class Blastocatellia; order Pyrinomonadales; family Pyrinomonadaceae; genus PSRF01. The sequence continues at coordinate 3,620 of DATBSH010000452.1, read as the reverse complement.
CTGTTACACCGCGAATTCTGGAAGCAGTTTTGCCAGTGGCTTATGCTCGCATTCCCGTCCTGGTAGATCCGAAGATGCGAAACTTCAAATCATATCGACCAGCTACACTGATCACGCCGAACCATTTTGAGGCTCTCCGGATGAGCAACAGTGAAGAAGATTCTGACGAGGGACTTCATGTGGCCGCGCAGCGTATCCGCGCTGAACTTAACTGCGATGCAGTATTGATCACACGCGGCGCGCGTGGAATGTTGTTATTGGAAGGTAAGAGTGATCCGGTTTACGTGCAGACTGCCGCGCGAGAAGTCTACGATGTGACTGGCGCTGGCGACACCGTCATCGCGGCACTTGCAGCAGCGCTTTCAACAGGTGCCTCGATGCTCGAAGCTGCAACGTTTGCGAATCACGCCGCTGGTATTGTCGTCGGCAAAGTAGGCACCGCGACGGTTAGTCCTGATGAACTAATTGCTACGTTCGACAGTTAGAACAATATTGACTGCGCGCCAATCGGCGATTGGCAATTCGCAATCGGCAATCTCAACATGATCGGCAAGACACTCCGCAACTATCGCATTACAGAAAAGCTGGGCGTCGGCGGTCAGGGTACTGTCTATAAAGCAACCGATACCAAACTTGGCCGCACGGTAGTAATTAAAGTACTCCCGCAGGAGCTGACCGCAAAAGAATCAAACCTGAAGCGGTTTGAGCGTGAGGCTCGGCTCGCGTCTTCGCTGGACCATCCGAACATCTGCACAATCTTCGATCTAGACGAGCTCGATGGCGTTCACTTCATTGCGATGCAACACGTCGAAGGCAAGAACGTGCGGCAGCTGGTTAATGGGCGTCCACTGGAGCTGAAAACAACGCTGTCGATCGCTCTTCAGGTTGTTGACGCACTCACAGCAGCACACAACCGGGGCATTATTCACCGCGACATCAAATCGGGAAATGTGATGGTGACTCCTTCAGGACAGGTGAAGGTGCTCGATTTTGGTTTGGCCAAGCTACTAGATGAGACTGAAGCTGCGACGGCAGGTCTGCACCGCACAGAACTGACCGAGGTCGGCATCCCGTACGGCACAGCCACATATGCGGCGCCGGAGCAGGCACGCGGTGACCGAGTAGATAAACGAGCCGACATCTTCTCGACCGGAGTTTTGATCTACGAGATGTTGACTGGCACTTGGCCGTTTCGTGGAAAAACGACGATCGACGTCCGCCACGCTGTTCTTTATGATGCGCCAAGGCCTATCTCCGAATTGCGGAACAGTCCCATACCTCCACGGCTACAAAAGGCTGTCGACCGAGCGCTTTCTAAAGATCCTCGCGATCGGTTTCAAAAAATGGAAGAGCTGCGTGACGAACTGCGACTGGTTATGTCCGAAGTATCCGGCAGTGAAGCAACGGACCTTCAAAGTATCGCGCATGGGCCGCCGCGACATTTGACTGGCACGAACCCTGTTTCGCGAGTCGTGCGCTGGTTGAAGAGAGGCAAGCGCGGCGACGCAGTCACTACAGCACCTCACACTTCGGTACCGTCAAGAAGCGGGGTTCACGAAACACCTTTTACTACAGTTGCCGACGCCGAAAAGAAGAGCCTTGCAATTCTCTGCTTCCGGAACCTGGCAAACGATCCAGGAGCAGCCTTTTACGAGTTTTCGCTGGCGGATGCAGTGATTACAGAACTTGCTCGGGTGCGTTCGTTAGTAGTCAGGCCATCATCCGTGATTGCCAGGTATCAGGGTCAGCAACGCGACCCGCGCGAGATCGGCGAGGAACTGAACGTAAGCGCAGTATTGACTGCGGGATTCATTCACTCAGGCGAACATTTTCGCGTAACGGCTCAACTGCTCGACGTCACGTCAGGAGATATTCTTTGGAGCGATCGGATTGATACCGCCGCATCAGACATCATTCAGCTTCAGGACACCATCGCGCAGCAAATCGTTGACGGCCTGCGACTCGAACTAACTCCCGCTGAACAAAAGGGAGTTGTAAAGACGCAGAACGCGGCGGCGTATGAAGAATACTTACGGGGCCGAGATCTTTTCGCTCGCTTCATTTTCCGCACGACCTCGCCTGATGATTGCGCAGCGGCGATTACACATTTCGAAAACGCGATACTGCTCGATCCAAACTTTGCTCAGGCCCATGATGGTCTCGGAGCATGTTACGTGAATCGCGTGTTCAAAGGCTTCGGTGGCTCCGAAGATTATGAACGAGCTGAGGCGGCTTTCAACAAGGCGTTACAACTTGATCCCGGTTTAATTGAAGCCCGGATGTTGATGGTGTTCGTCTATCTCTGGCGCGGAGAAAAGCAAAAAGCAAGAGATGAGGTCAACCGCGCACGTCGGGAAGCACCCAGCGAGGCCGTCGTATATTTTGTCAAGGCCACGCTGCATCGACTGGATGGTGAATATGGCCGTGCACTGAGAACCTATGATCGTCTTGTTCGTCTCGATCCGGCAGCGCACGTTGTGGCCAGTTACAATCGCGCACTCGTGTACATGTACAAGGGCCAGTTCGACGAAGCATTTAGACAACTTGATAATGCGGGCGAACCTGAGAATCCGCTGGTGCGAACATTCAGGGCCCTCGCGCTCTACTATACGGGCCGGACTGATGCGGCAGCTGCGTTGATGCAGAATGTGGTCCAAAAATATCCAAACATGCACGGGGTGCGTCCGTTCATGGGAATGTTTCTTAGCGCTCAAGGGAAACACGAGGAAGCTCTGGCTCAACTAACGGAAGCTGTGAAACGAAACGGCGAAGTTGATGCCGATATTTCTTACTCAATTGCATCGGTTTACGCGCTCGAGGGAATGCCAGACGAAGCGTTCCACTGGTTTGAGCGAAGCATTGCGTTGGGCAACGACAATCGCCCGTGTTTCGAAAGCGATCCGAATTGGGAGAGCCTGCGCAGCGATCCGCGGTTTGCGCAGTTGATGAGCAGGGTTAGGACCAAGTCACATGCTAAGTCGGTAGAAGGGTAATGAAGTGGGTGCGAGGCAATAAATGAAGGTGCGCAAAATTGCAGGTTGGGAAGAAGGGCGGCTTACCCCCGCTCAAGTGATAGCATCACTCAAGGTTCAGACCCATAATTCAAGATCAGAGAAATTTCAGGTCAGGAAGGGCGGTTTGCCGCCGCTTCAAACGTGCAATTACTACTCAACTACAGAACGGGAGCGAAGCGACCGATCTCAAGATGCGTTGAGCGCGTGGTTAGTTGGAATCGGTCGCTTCGCTCCCGTTCTGTAGTTGAATTCCATTCGCGCTAGAGTTCTCGTCAGTTCGAAGTTGAGGCGGGGCAAGCGACGCTTCCCTACAATTTTGCGCCGCTTGAATCACAGCTTCGCACCTACACTAAGACAAATGGTACTTGATCCGACGAATTGAGACGGGGAGAGATAGAACAGATTTGTGGCACATGAAGCATAAGAAGTTCATCACGCTGTTGGTGACGCTGGTCGTCGTCGTGACGATCCCGGTCGCCAATCTCACCGCAACTGCGCAACGTGATCGAAGAAGCGCACCGGTTGCGACACCTTCGCCCGCTCCTTCGCCCACTGCTCTCGCTTCGCCTTCACCTCCAGCTTCACCAATATCTGCTCCAACTTCTT
>DATBSH010000451.1:0-9610 GCA_036559885.1 Pyrinomonadaceae bacterium | reverse complement strand
AAATCTTCTGGATAGACATTCAATCCTGCCGCGGTGACGATGACATCCTTTTCGCGGCCCTTGAAATAAAGATTGCCTTGGGCATCAAAGGTTCCGACGTCGCCAGTGCGAAGCCAATTGTTCACGCGCTCGCTCCCGTTTCGTGTTAACCAATAGCCGGATGAAACACCCGGTCCACGCACGACTATCTCGCCCGACTCGTCGAGCTTCAGTTCATAGCCCGGCAACGGCTTGCCGATTGAACCTCGTCGGCCTCGGAAGGGATGTGTTACCGACACAAGCGCTGCAGTTTCGGTCATGCCATATCCCTGCAACACGGCGAACCCAAGTTTGTGCCAGAACTCCTCAGTTTCATTGTCAAGAGTTGCACCACCCGAAAGGAATGCCCAAAACTTCCAGCCAAACTCTCGATGGACTCGACGAAACTTCCACCAGCGGCGTAGGAATTTCTGCCCCGTTGCTTTGCGGATCGACTTTTCCAAATCTTGAGCCTCCGAATTTCGTAGCAGCCAGTCACGGAGACTCTCGAGCATTCGCGGTACAAGTACGACGATCGATATTCTTTGTTGGCGTATGCGACGCACTATCTCGGCAGGATTGAGTGTGTCATCGAAGTGAACTTCGCCGCCCAGCAATTGTGGAACAAAGATGGCCATCAATTGCCCAAAGACGTGACTCAGAGGGACGAGAACCAGGAAGCGAAGCGGATGCACAAGTCGTCTCCACTTCTGATACTTAAGAATTTCTTTTTCTATTGGAAGAAGGTTGGCGAGTAAGTTGCCGTGCGTGAGCATCACTCCTTTCGGCGTAGAGGTGGTGCCGGATGTAAAGACGATTTCTGCAAGCGTGTCGCGGCTGATCTCAACAGCTTGATATGGTCCATCCGAATGACCCGCAGTTATGGCAGGCAGGCTTTCAACCGCTAAGACAGGAACTGCCACTTGCTGGAATATCTTGATATCGCTATCAACAAACGCAAGCTTTGCAGCAGTCTGCTTCTGAACGGATAAAACGAACTCTATTGTGCTCTGCTGATCCAGCGGCGCAACAACCGCGCCACGTAACAGGCAGCCCCAGAACGCGGCAATCCATTCAGAACTGTTGGCGCCGCACAATAAGACCCGGTCACCTGGATTAACGCCGCGGACTTCCAGCTCCCTTGCAATTCTCCGTGCTACGTTGACAAGTTCACGATAAGACGAGCCGACGAGACGTAGTCCTTGACGCTGGACGAACATCTTGTCGTTCTTGTGAAGGACATAGTCGTCCAGATAGCTGAGCAGTGTTTGACGATCCGCAGGAGCCGCCATACGTGCCTATTATGCGCGGTGATCTGACAGATCCGTGAGTGCTTGTGTGGAACTATGGCAAGCGATCGGGAACAGAGGAGGGCAGTCACGTCCCCGTCAGTGTGACCCCAACACATTCCAAGAGACTTTCGGCGTCGAAGGGTTTAGGAAACATCTCCACACACCCGGCCGCAAACACTGCCTCTTCAACCTCAGGCGTCAGATACGCGCTTAACGCGATGATCGGAATGTGTGCAAGTTTGGGTGTCTCGTGGATACGCCGTGCAGCTTCCACGCCGTCCATTGCAGGTAAGGCCAAGTCCATGATGATGAGGTCTGGAGGGCTTCCCGTAGCCTTTAAATACCCTTGTATGCCGTCTTCTGCCTCGATCACGTTGTAGCCTTTCTTCTGTAGCAGTGTTGAGATCAGCTCGCGAGTGTCGGAATAGTCTTCAATTACGAGAACTGTGCGAGCTGCAGGAGCGGTCGCAATAGCTGCGGTCATGGCTTCATCTCCTCGGGAAAATGGGAGCAACACGAAACTTTCTGAGAGGAAAAACCGGGGACGTGGGCAAGTGACTTTAGAGTACCTAATCAGACGAAAAAGTGAAAGGTGCGGCCGCGTTAAATCTCACCGGCCGCGCCCTACGAAAGTCTAGAGTAGTGTCCTGATTTGGATTTCTCTGCACAGAGAACAAGATCAGACCAGGACTACCAATTCTAGACATCCGCTCAAAATTGCTTTATAAGCGTGCATACTGGCTATCCGTTTCCCTAAAGCACATCGAGCCAGAGATCCCCCAATGCGACTATCCGACTGCGAGCCGTATAAATGGTATCTCGTCATCACCTGCGACGCTTGCGGAACGAGGCAGGCCCTGTTCCGCGATGTGTCGAATGGCAAAGCCAGAATCCGCCTGAGCTATAGACATCCCTGTGAACAATGCCAGCACGTTAAGACATATGAGCCGGAAGAGATCGAACGCTACCACCACATCGTTGAGCGACGAAAAAAACCGCGACCTTAAAAGCAAGGATGAAGGATGAGGGATGAAGGATGAAGGATGAGGATGGAATGTAACTGAACGTCCTTCAGCCTTCATCCCTTTTTATCGCCTTCATCTTCATCCCTCATCCTTCATCCCTCATCCTTCATCCTTTATCCCTGTGTAGCGCTGTACGCTTATGCTGTCTTACAAGCATTCGCAGCGAGAGTAGCGCGCTAAATCATTTTGCCTTTTTCTGCTTCTGCAGGACGCAATTAGTGCGGCACCGTGCTTGCAAAAGTTTCGTAACAAATGAGAGACGGAACTGCTTACAAAACGTGTGGACTATTCATCGTATGCGCCGTGACGACTTTTGCAGGCTTTGTTGGTGCACAGGCCCAATCCACGACTGAGAAGCAAGCGATCAGGGTCTTCGAAACGCAAGTTCAGAAATATGTGAAGCTGAGGAACCAGGTCAGAGAAAAAATGCCGAAGCTTTCAAAAGACAGCACACCGGAGCAGATACATGCATTCATGACTTCGTTTGAAGAAGCGACTCGAGCGGCTCGTGCGGGCGCGAAAGTCGGCGAGATCTTCAGACCGGAGGTTTCGAATTACATCCAGACAACCCTGCGAACCCATTTTCGTGGCGAGGATCGAGCAGAGTTGCGCAAGACCATTTTCGAAGCCGAGAACAAATCCGTGCCTCTCAGAGTCAACTATCCTTATCCGCAAAGCAAAGAGTTCACTGAGATGCCACCGACTTTGTTACTGAAGTTGCCGCAGTTGCCAAAAGAACTTCGGTACCGCTTTGTTGGGCGAAACATGATTCTTGTCGACCGGGAGAATAACTTGATCATTGACTACATGATTGACGCGTTGCCTTAGTCGAAGTAAACCGGGGGGCCAGAAATGAAACGAATCACGAGTCTGATATTGTCGCTTGTCGTTCTTTCCGGAAGTTTTTCGACAACCTCGCTTGCCCAGACTGCCAGGAGCGATCCTAGAACCTTCTCATCTGCCGCTGCCGGTGTACGTGTTAGCCTGCCGCGAAAGGAAGGTTCAACTCGTTTCGCCGTCATCGGTGACACAGGCAGTGGAAGCAAACAGCAGTATCAGCTCGGTGAAGTCATGGCGCGCTCGCGCGAGCAGTTTCCTTTTGAGTTTGTACTTATGCTTGGCGATAACATGTACGGCGGCGAAACTCCTGTGGACTTCGACAAGAAATTCGCTGATGTTTACAAGCCTTTGTTGGCGGCCAAAGTGAAGTTCTACGCAACGCTAGGTAACCACGACCTGCCATTACAGGCTAATTACGTTAACTTCAACATGGACGGAAAGGAGTACTACCGTTTCAAGAAAGGAAACGTGTCGTTCTATTCGCTGAACAGTAATTACATGGATGCCAGACAGATCAAGTGGTTGGAAACTGAGCTGGCAGCTGACACCTCACAATGGAAAGTTTGTTTCTTTCACCATCCACTGTATTCATCGGCCAAGGCTCATGGATCTGATAAGCAATTGCGCGAAGTAGTTGAACCCATTTTCCTGAAATATGGTGTAAACGTTGTTCTCTCCGGTCATGATCATGTGTATGAGCGTATCAAGCCGCAGAAAGGAATTTACTATTTTGTCTCTGGCGCCGCGGGAAAGCTGAGAACTGGTGACGTTAAGAAGAATTCTCCACTCACCGAAAAAGCATTCGATAAAGACATGCACTTCATGCTCATTGAGATCTCGGGTGATCAGCTTTATTTCCAGGCAATCTCACGGACGGGTGAAACGATCGATGCTGGTGTTTTGAGCAATCAACGCCCAAAGAAATAAAGAGCAGGGGCACCACGCAGGAGCAGGAAAACCAGGGGCAGCATGCAGAGGCAGGAGCAGCCGGCGGGACCGGCCGGTCTTCCTGCTCCTGCGTGGTGCTCCTGCCCCTCTTTCTGTGTAATCTGTGTAATCTGCGTAATCTGTGGATAGTTTCTGTGGGAGCGGAAGATGAAGAGATTTCTTCGAGAAGCTGGTCGTGTCGTGCTGGTCATTGTCGGTATCCTTTCTGCTGGTCTCGGGCTGAAGGGTTTCCTGCTCTCCAGTCACTTTATTGATGGGGGTGTGACCGGCGTATCGATGCTGCTTGCGAATGTGGTTGGTTGGCCGCTTTCGATTCTTATTCTCGTCATTAACCTTCCTTTTATAGCTCTCGCTTATCGACAAATCGGTTTGTCGTTCGCAATCAAGAGCGCCGTTGCTATAGGAGGGCTGTCAGCTTGTCTGGCGTTTATTAAGTACCCGGATGTAACGCCTGACAAATTGCTCACGGCTGTCTTTGGTGGGTTCTTTATAGGCGCCGGAATCGGGTTGGCGATCCGAGGCGGCGCTGTTCTCGACGGTACGGAAATCGCGGCTCTACTGATCAGCAAGAACAGCCACCTGTTGAAAGTTGGCGATGTAATTCTGTTGCTGAACGTTTTGATTTTCTCTGCAGCTGCATTTTTCCTGGGTATCGAGTCAGCACTCTATTCCATCCTCACGTACTTCGCCGCATCAAAGACCGTTGACTTTCTGATTCATGGAGTAGAAGAACACACCGCGATCATTATCATTTCTGATCGCAGTGAAGAGATCCGAAGGGCAATCATTCGGGACTTGCAACGGGGCGTGACTGTTTACAAGGGACGTGGTGGTCTCACCGACACTGAGCAAGACATTCTCTTTTGCGTGGTGACGCGACTTGAGATCGGGCGTGTGAAGGGTTTAGTCGAGGAGTTTGATCCGCAGGCTTTCGTCGTGGTTCATGGTCTGGCTGACGCTGAAGGTGGCGTCGTAAAAAGACATGTGCATGCCTAGCGATGCGCGCCGACTCAAAAATCAACAGATACAGATAGAAGCTAGATAAAATTGCGTGCTAATAGGACACCACTGGCTTTAGCCATGTGGTCGTTCAACTTTAGCCTACAGCAAGGGATCTTCTCTCATTCTCCCCAGGCTTCAGCCTGGGTCAACGGCGATCTCCGAATTCAGCGGTTGAAGATTACAACACGGCATCGAATGAGCGCAGAGAATCTCTGTAAGATCAATGCGTATTATCGATCAACTTGTGCAACTGTGCGGACGTTTCGCTACAATGCCGCAAACGCTCATGGTTTTGGGCTCACGGATCAAGGAAGGGATGTATGCAAACCTACGTCGCACGAAAGTTTTTAATCAGCGGCGAAGTGCAAGGTGTGGGTTACCGGTTCTTTGCACAACGCGCTGCGGCAAAGCACCAGGTTGTTGGCTACGTTAAGAACCGTCCGGACGGCCGGGTTGAAGCACTTGCTGAAGGCCCGCCAAGTAATGTCGAATTGTTTAAACACGATCTCTCGACCGGACCGCAATGGTCGGTCGTATACCAGGTAGAGGAGATTAACCTCGAGCCGACGGGCAACTACTCGTCATTCTTGATTGAGCGATGAAATAGGCGGTTCGGTCTCTAGACTTTTGATCTTAGGCCCGTGAAGTTAAGACCAAAGACCCAAGACCCAAGACCCAAGACCAAACACCAAACACCAAAGACCAAAGACCAAAGACCAAAGACCAAAGACCACACATGGACCATCTCAAACAACTAATTCGCGAAGTGCCCGACTTTCCCAAGCCGGGCATAAACTTTTACGACATCACTACGCTATTGAAACATCCCGATGGTCTGCGCGGGACAGTAGATGCACTGGCTGCGGAATTCGAGGGACAGAGAGTCGACTCAGTTATCGGCATAGAGGCGCGCGGCTTCATCTTCGCGCCCGCGCTCGCTTATCACCTGAATGCCGGCTTCGTGCCAGTCCGCAAACCTCGCAAGCTTCCCGCTGAGTGCGCGTCGATCTCTTATGATCTTGAATACGGGCAAGACACACTTCAAATCCATCGCGATGCAGTTGGTGAAGGTCATCGCGTGATCATCGCCGACGATTTACTGGCAACTGGAGGCACAGCGAAAGCCGTTGTAGATCTCGTGGAGCAACTAGGTGGCAAGGTTGTCGGTCTCGCGTTTGTCGTTGAGCTCGAATTCCTGCCCGGCCGCCAGAAGCTGGCGGGATACGACGTAAGGTCTTTGATTAAGTACGCGTCTTAGGTGGCAAATGGTCAAGACTCAATCAGGATATCTGGCCATTCGCTACCGAGAACGGTACTAAATGGATTCATCTTTTCATAACTTGAAATCGGTCGCTTCGCTGCCGTTCTGTAAAACTCGCGACCGACCAAAGACCAAAAACCAAAGTCCAAAGGCCTCCTTTACATCACCATTTACCATTTACGATTCACGACCAGTGCTCCGGTAGATCAGCTGCATGGAGTGTCCGCCTCCTAAGCTGAAGATGAGCCATCTTCAATCGTGAAGGCAAGCATGAAACCTACTCCCATTTGTCAATCCCAAGACGCTGGAAGTATTGTCAAACCAAGTCTGTCACGGATATGCGGATTACCATGTGCTATGAAAAGATGGCTGCTGCCAGAAGCTCGCGGGCTATGGACGTGCCGCGCCAGTTGATCAAGTATCAATCCAGAGTCAGCCCTTTAGATTTTTTTCGTCATCATTTACGATTCACTCACTTGTGCTCCCGTAGCTCAGCTGCATAGAGCGCTCGCCTCCTAAGCGAGAGGTCGCGCGTTGGAATCGCGCCGGGGGCACCATTTTTCTAAGCAAATCAGACCCTCGCCTGCTTTTAAACTTACCATTCTTTCGGCGAACAAAGGGCAGGTGATTAGGGTCTTTGATTTAGTCATGCCGCCACAGAGATCGGGCAAGTCTGAAGGAAGCTTGCGTTGGGCGTCGGATAGACGAGCGATCAACTTTGTGGTGACCAAGAACGGCTTTCGATTTTGGCATTTACTGGGAGAGGCGCATGCGCCGCAGCAGTTCCTCAAAACGCGGATCGGAGCGCAGCGTGTCCAGCTGCACGTCGTATTTGAGACCTGGCATCGTGAGGTTGCTGTCGCGTTCGTCGATCGCCCTTTCCAACCAAGAGAACGCCTGCTCCTTTTCGCCCAGACCGGTGTGGATTCTGGCGATGTTATAAGCTGAAACAGGCTTGGACTTGGCTTCGTCCAGCAACTGCGCGAGAAGCTTCTGCGCCTCACTTCGGCGCCCTGATACAGCATATACATATCCGAGAAAACCTCGTTTGTCCCAACCACCCAATTCCATGCTTTTTTGCTGCTCCGCAATGGCTTCGCGATAGCGCTTTTGTTGTGCATAAACCAAGCTGAGGATACCGTGGGTTTCATGGTGATTCGGATCCATCGTTAGCGTCTTTTCGAGCTGAGCGCTGGCTTGATCGTATTGGCGCGCGTTCCAGTAATGGAATCCCAAGTGGAAGTTCATTGCGACATCCAGCGGGTCGAGCGCCAAGGCCTGCAGGCTTTCCGCCAGTGATTCGTCGAAACGTCCTTGCGAAATCAGAACGTGCGAATACCAGTGGTGCGCGGGGACAAAGTCGGGTTTCAACGCAATAGCGCGCTTGAATTCGCGCTCGGCGACCGCCCAGTCCCACTCATAATTAAAGGCGATTCGGCCCAGCGACACATGAGCTTCCGCAAGCTTATCATCTATCTCAACGGCTCTTAAGGCAGCGGCCTTCGCTCGTGTATAAGCATCTTTAGGCGGAAGTTTGAATGTTGCACCGAGGTCAGCCATCAACACATACGATTCAGCCATCCCCGCATAAGCCAGCGCGTAGCCTGGATCTCTCTCCACCGCCTGCTCGAAGTATCCCAAGCCACTCTGTTGTTGACGCGTCAGGCTGTTCAGAGCGTAGCGCCCCTTCAGATAGAGCTCGTAGGCTTCTGGATTTTCAGTGGCAGGCTTGGCCAGGCGCTGCTGCGCCTCATTACTCAATTTCAGGCGTAACTGCTCTGAGATGTCACGCGCCAATTCCATCTGCACGGCCTGTAAGTCGGACAGCTTGCGCTCATACAGATCACCCCAAAGGTGGCTATTGTCGCGCACATCCACTAACTCCGCACTGACGATCAAATCCTCGCCTCGCTGAATTACTTTTCCGGTGAGCACCGCGCGCACGCCAAGCGTACTTCCAACTTGCTGCGCGTCTGTCACCTTCTCTTTGTAACGCAAGACGAAGTTACGCGACATGACCTTGAGGCCCGGCAACTGCGCAAGGCTGTTAGTCAGGCTCTCAGTCATCCCGTCAGAGAGGTATTCCGTCTCGGGGCTCGAACCGACATTGACGAAGGGTAGGATCGCAATGGAATCGATCGGCTGAGGGCGTGAGGCGAAGAGCCGGAAGTAAACTACGGCGGCGGTTACGCCAGCTGCCGCTATTGCCAGCGTTAGTCCTCCTGCCAACCAGCGGCGTTTGATGTTGCTGAATTGTTGTTGTTTGTGGCTGTTCGTGTCCAGCGAACTGTTGCTCTCCTCGTCTTCGACGACGACGCTGACCTTGGCGGATTGCAAGATCACCTTAGTCTGCTCAACAGTTGGCGCGCATACATACCCTACGAACCTATAGCCAAGTTTCGGTATGGTCTCGATGTAGGACCGCTCCTCATCGCCGCGGCTCAGAGCCTTCCGTAAGATCGAGATATGGCGTACCAGATTGCTCTCTTCGACGAACGTGTCCGGCCAGACCTCCTTCATCAACTGGTCTTTAGTAACCAGTCGCCCTCCATGCCGAATAAGCACTAAGAGTGTTTCGAAGACCTTTGGCTCCAGCGGCACAGGCATGCCATCGCGCAACAGCAAGCGTTCAGCTGCGTCGAGGCGGTAGGAGTCGAACTCGAATAACTCTTTGATCGACAAAGCGATAAGCCTCCTAAGGATTTCCGAAGGAATTCCTTTGAGTGTCTAAAGGACTTCCCGAGCGAGCGTCGCGCATTGTCCGAGGCGAGTTAAGTGATGTGGTCCTATTGAAAGTCTTCGCCACGCGGGTGGTGCTGAATATAGCACCTGTCGCGCGGCACAAGAAGGATGGGAGACGCAATGAGACAAAGAAGGAGAGTGGCCATCACGGTCGAGACCAGTCGACTTGTCGTCCGCCGAAGCATGAACCAGAGGCGCGTCTGGTGCGCTCGATGTTCGGCGCACGTGCAATCGGTCACCCTCGAAGACGCCGCCGCGCTGATAGGTGTCAGCACGAGCACGATCTACATCCAGACTGAAGCCGGCGAATACCACTCTGTTGAGGAGGCGGGGTCTGGCCTGATCTGTCTTAACTCGCTATTCGTGTCAATCGACAAACAAAACCATGACTAACAACAAACAACCAGAAGGAGAAAAACTATGCTAATCAAAAGAATTCTCGGGGCTCTACTAATCACCGCAGTGGTTGCCACATCGGTGTT
>DATBSH010000450.1:0-4593 GCA_036559885.1 Pyrinomonadaceae bacterium | reverse complement strand
AGCAATGGAGTCGTGGAGTCGTGGAGTCGTGAGCTTTGCACAAAAAGCGAAAATCCCACCCACGGCAGTGGGTGGATGCGTTCAAGTCCTTTCTACAAAACCAAGCTACCAGAATACATCGAAATCCCCCACACGGCAGTGCGGGGATCGTTCAAGTCCGAACTATTCATTTGCTTTTCTGCGACTTTGCTTCGGTTTTCATCTTGACGAACGTAAAACAGTGTGGGCTTGAACCATCCCCACACTGCCGTGTGGGGGATTCCCAGATCTTCGACTGAGTGCTTTCATGTAGAAAGGACTTGAACGCATCCACCCACTGCCGTGAGTGGGATTTTCGCTTTTTGTGCAAAGCCCTTCCCAACCTGAAATTTTCTTCAGCTTGAATTGTGGGACTGAAACTTCAGTGTGATGAATCTTCGCAGGATCCGATACGACTTCATCCGACTACGATGCGCTTATTCTAGACGTCATTAGAGAAACAGGTGCGGCCAATCCATTGATTGCGACTGATGGTTGGTATCCTGGTCACCGCGCCGGATCACGGCAAGCGAGAGATCATCAACCAGCGGATGCGTGCCGGCAAAATCCTGGACCGACGCCAAAACCGAAAACAATAAGGACTCAGCTGCAGCCGCACCGCCTTGATTCGCTCGACGAAGTTGATCCTCCAGGCGCGTTAGCCCAAACTCTTCCTCCGCTTTATTACGCGACTCAATTACTCCATCCGAGTAAGCCAGCAATACATCGTTGGGCTGCAGTTGGACCGAGCCTGTGACATACGGAGCAGCTGAAATAACTCCTAACAACAATCCGCCGTCGCAAAGCAATTCCACCTCGCCAGTCACTCGCAAAAGAATCGCGGGAGGATGACCGGCACTACAGTAATCGAGTATGCCCGTCACAGGATTTAGTCGCGCCACAAATAAACTCGCTAGTGGCGCAAGTCGGCCGGTCATGCATACGTCTTTATTGACTTCAGAAACAATTCTGCTGGGATTACTGTCGTTGGATGCATTCACGTTTACTCGTCCCACTAAATGCGTGGTCCACATGCCCGCCGCGAGCCCCTTACCACAGATATCGCCAAGAGCGAGTACAACGCCATCCGGGGCATGGTTAATTGTGAAGAAATCACCGGCCAAATGCCGTACGGCAAATATTTCGTTCGCAATTTCAAAGTCACCGTAGCGGACCAGACGGGGAGCACAAAGACGCCGGTGTACTTGTGCCGCCTCAAAGATCTCCGCGTGAAGCTCTGCATAATCTTTTTGCAGCGCGTTCAACTTTCGCTCGAGCTCACGCCTTAAGGCAACGCCCGACACTCGTCGGGGCTGTTGCACTTGCTGCTTGGCTAAGGCGTGAACAAATCCGGAGGTACTCATAAAGTCCGTCCTTGCCTCTTGTGAAATCTGTTAATCCTGTTCAGATGCTGGAACGGTAGACCGAGAGAGCGGTTGCTAGAGACTTACCAGACAAACGATCTGAACAGGATTAATAGAGTCAACAAGAACCTAACCAACAAACTTATAGCCCGTTCCATGAACGGTAAGAATAAATCGCGGCTCCTCGGGATTCGGTTCCAACTTCTGACGCAGGTGAACGATATGTGTATCGACGGTACGCGTGTTCGGATAATTTTCATATCCCCACACAGCATCGAGTAAGCGGTCGCGACTCAGTGTTTCAGCCGGATGGGCCACGAAATAGGCAAGTAACGCAAATTCCTTCGACGAGAGATCAACCGGACGACCACTGCGAAGCACTTCGTTACTGCGAACGTTGACCTCCACATCACTGAATTTATAAACGTCCGCGGTTGGAGCCTGCGGCGATACACGCCGTAAAACAGCCTTTACCCGAGCCATCAATTCACGAATCGAAAAGGGCTTTGTTACGTAGTCGTCGGCGCCGAGTTCGAGTCCTACCACTTTGTCGATCTCCTGACCGCGCGCGGTTAACATGATGATGGGAATTCCCGGACGTTTTGATTTGAGTTGCTTACACACATCCAAGCCGCTCATGCGCGGCATCATTACATCCAGCACGACAAGATCCGGATCCTCAGCCAACGCCCGCTCCAGACCTTCCACTCCATCCGCAGCGCTGATCACCTCGTAACCTTCGTACTCAAAATTGTCACGCAGGCCCTGAACCATCGCCGGTTCATCTTCGACAATTAGTATCCGTGTTTTTGAAGTCGAGCGCGGAGCTGCGCCATCCACTGCGACGCTTTGACTCTGTGCTCCCCCATTCGCCTTAAGGTTTTTACTCATGACGCCATTGTTCCTTCTGCAAATTGATGCGGCGCTGTCTCAACGGCTTCTTTCACCGGTAGGGACAAGATGAATTTACTTCCTCTTCCGGGCACGCTTTGTACCTCGATATCGCCACCGTGCGCCTGCGAAATATGTCGAACCAGCGAAAGACCCAAGCCACTTCCCTTAGTGTTATGCACCAGCGGGTCACCGGCACGATAAAACTTTTCGAAGATCTTCGACTGATCGTGACGGTCGATGCCAATGCCATGATCCAGTACTTCGAGCTTCACTACGCCGTTTTCGCGGTAAAGTTTCACACCCAGGAACTTGTCATCGCTCGAATACTTGAGCGCATTGTTAATGAGATTGACGAGTGCGCGAGCGATTGCCTCACGATCCACCTGCAACGGCGGAAGGTTGGAATCGATTCGTTCATCCAGCTCAAACCCTTGTTGCTCGATCTGGTAGCGATATGAATCCAGTGTGTTACGAACAAGTTCGGCGATGTCCGTTTCGCGGAACTCGTATTCTTTATGTCCAGCCTCAATCCGCGAGAAGTCGAGGATGTTATTGATCAGAGCAGTAAGTCGTTCGCTCTCTTTCCGGATGATTCGATAATACTGATGCTTCTTCTCTTGAGTGCTAATGCGACCGAGCTCAAGCGTCTCTGCGTACAACCGGATTAAAGCCAGCGGTGTTCGCAGTTCATGCGACACGTTTGAGACGAAGTCTGATTTCAATTTCGCTAGCGCCATTTCTTTCCCGACCATATGCTTAGTGAGTACGAGTCCGCCAATGATCATCAAGGAAAGAATGCCGAGGATCAGAAAACTCCGGTGGACCCACGTCTCGCCAAGCTCCCGAACGCTTATATCTTGATATTTGATACCGAGGGCCAGTGGGCGGAAAACATCTTCAAACTTATGGACCACCTCCGGTTTTCCCTCATTCCAACCAGCGGATGCCACAAGCGGCTTCATTGGATAGCTGCCGTCAGACTCAGCAGGAATGACGGACATGACGATGCGGTTTCCGCCTTGTTCCGTATATTTGTCCTCCATTGCTTCTTTCAGCATCTCCGGGAAGAACGTGTTCTTCAGGTAGACGTCATCGAACACCAGGCCACCCAAAACGACTTTGCCAAAGGGAGCACGTGGAATGGGGAAAAGGGCTGAAAAGACGTATGTCTCGCCATAAGAGCGCTGCGCCGGTCCCCCGTAAAAATTCATTGGACGGCTTTTCTTATGCATACCTTCTAGGAGGTCCTTCCCTTCCATCTTGAACCAGCCGCGATAACTCTCAAACATTTTTTCATGGTCTTCGTGGAAATACTTGTCTTCCATCTTGGAAGGTTGCGACTGCACGATGAGGCCTTTGTCGTCGTAGTACAGAACGCTCGCAATCCAAGGATTTTTTTCCAATATGCGGTCGAGCTTCTTCTCCTTTTCGATCTGGTCGCAGTCACATTCCGGAAAAAGACTCCTGGTGTCGTCGACCATTGCGTAGGCCTTTTTGTTCATTCGCTTCTCAGTGATCGCCAGTATTTCCATGAAGTCGCGATGAAGCGCCGCCTCGAGAACCTTGTCGCGCTCAAATATTTGCAATTGACTGTAGTTGACATAGATCAGACCCGCGGCCGGCAATAGCACGGCGAGTAATGCCAATGCGAATCTGATCGGACCTCCCAGCGTCAGGATCAGCTTGTAGCGATTAAAGCTTCCTAATAGTTTTCGTTTCTTCGGCGACATATCAATCTCAGGAGGTTATTGCGGTAAGTCGGACAGAGAATACGCTTTTTCGAGGTTCGGTGTTGTGAACGTGCGGTCAAAAGATGTTAAGAATTGTGAACTCGGGTCGCTCTGAACAGTCGGGAGGGGCAAGCGGCTCACTAGATTCGCCTACCATGGCAACAACGAGCGTGCCACCCTCCGACTCGCATCTATAGTTTCTTACAATTCCGAATAGACTCAACTACAGAACGGGAGCGCAGCGACCGATTTCAACTAGCCCGATGCTCAACTTACACTGAAATCAGTCGCTGCGCTCCCGTTCTGTAGTTGCGTGGCATTTGCAGTTCCCCTTTGAGTATGTGGCTTTTCCAACGAGGCAAAGGGCTTGCGCTCTTGTTGAGGCTCTAACTTGAATGTAATTACCGCTTGCCTCCTCACTGCGCAATTCAATCTTGAACAACTTTGCCTGCATTCAGAACCGCAGCAAAGCGATCGGGTGGAATATTGCCGCCCGTCAAAATTCCCACCACCTTCTTCCCTCGCAATTGATCTTTAAGCTTCATCGCTCCAGCTAGAGAAGCGGCTCCGGCGCCCTCAGCTACCTG
>DATBSH010000449.1:0-4216 GCA_036559885.1 Pyrinomonadaceae bacterium | reverse complement strand
GGAGACAGATAGAGAGCTAAAGATTTTGCTCATACCGTCGGATCCTAACGATGAAAAGAATGTGATCCTTGAGATTCGGGCAGGAACGGGTGGCGATGAAGCGACATTGTTCGCGGCCGAGGTGCTGCGAATGTATGGCCGCTACGCTGAAAAACAGCGGTGGCGTTTTGAGATCATGGAAGCGTCAGAATCCGGCATCGGTGGAATAAAGGAAGCAATCGCTTTGATTGAAGGCGACAAAGTCTATTCAAAATTGAAGCACGAATCGGGTGTGCATCGGGTGCAGCGCGTCCCACAAACAGAAGCTAGTGGACGCATTCACACTTCGGCGATCACAGTCGCGGTCCTTCCTGAAGCCGAGGAAGTCGACGTGAAGATCGACCCGAAGGATCTTCGGATCGATACGTTCTGTTCTTCAGGGCCAGGTGGGCAGTCAGTGAACACTACTTACTCGGCAGTACGGATTACGCATATCCCAACTGGCGTTGTGGTTTCGATGCAAGACGAGAAGTCGCAAATCAAGAACCGGGATAAGGCCATGCGCGTTTTGCGGGCACGACTTCAGGAGATTGAAGAACAGAAGCAACACGAAGCACTTGCAAGTGAGCGACGCTCAATGGTGGGTTCAGGCGATCGTTCTGAAAAAATTAGAACCTATAACTTCAAAGAAAACCGCGTTACGGACCACCGCATCGGCCTCACGATTCACCAACTAGATCTGGTGATGGAAGGCAATCTCGATCCATTCATCGATGCACTGGTTGCCCACTATCAAGCTGAAAAGTTGAAGGCTGAAGCCGTAGCCGCCTAACAGAAACTCATTTTTTCGCTTCAAGCTGCGCGCGCTGAGCATCGCTCCAGTCACACAACGTCTTCACGTCGTCTGGTGTCAGCTTCGAGCCTGCGTGCATTGGTGTGTACGAACTCAATGGCATCGCGCCATTGCTTACTTCCCGGCAAATCTGACGCAACTTGTTGAGCTGTCGTCGGTGATCGTATGCCCCCCACTCTGAAAGATTGAGTTCTTTCCGACCCTCGTTGACATGATCGATCACGAACCAGGAGACAGGCGCAACATGGCTGTACCACGGCCAACGCGTTCTGTTCGAATGGCAATCCGCGCAGGAGCGGTCCAAGATCGCACCTACCTTTGGATCAACCTGTACGTGTGATTCGATAGCAAGTGAGGGATCCGCAACAGGGTTTGTTTTTGCGGGTCGGATAAACTGCACGATTAGAAATAAACAAGCAGCAGCAACCAGCAACCATCGCACTACCCTCCGAAGTCGTCTCATGGCCATCGTTCTATCCGTTTTTCATCACAACATAGTGAGTGTTGTCCCATCGTTCAAACGCGGGTCATGATTAGATTAAACGCTCTGTGCAACCTCTTTGTCCTCTGTGTCTCCGTGGTTCTGTAAATTGTGAGGAACACAACCACAGGGACATAGAGGACGCTGAGGTTGCACAGAGAGAATCAAATGACTACGTAAACGCCAGCTAAGTTTCGACCCATTAATGACCAGTGCAGTTTCTCGAACAGCGTTCAATCTTAATATCGCGCACGCCACGAAGGACCCCATCACTGCCACGCGTTAGTTTCAGAATTGAGGCGAAGCTGCCTGTACCTGGATGCTTAAGGCGAACGGCCTCAGTGACCAATGGATCGTCGTCAAACAGATACTCATCAATCCAGTACTCGGGATAGTCGGGACCTGATACGTAAGCGTGAATGTGCGCAGGAATTCTTTGACCCGGATAGGCGACAGGTTTGATGGTGCGAAATTCGTAACGACCTTCGCCATTGGTAGTCATCTGTCCATGTAAACGTGTGTTGCGATTATTGCCAGTTCCTTCAGTTGAATAGTGACCGGTCGCATCAGTCTGGTAGACCCAAAGATTAATCCCTTCCAGCGGCGTGCGGCCGTCGGGTGAGTAAATTGTTCCCGAAACTATTAGAGGTTCGCCAGGTTCATTGGCTGACACAATACTGATTCTCCAGGCAGTTGCCGCACGCTTCTCTTCGACATCCGAAACGGCGAAGAGCCGTTTTTTCAAACCAGTCAGTTCAATCGCGCCAAGACCAACCACGGGCAACGCCAAAGCGGCAGCGGCATAATGGATGAAGCGGCGGCGATTAATATCCTTCGTTTCGTTCGACATATTGTTTACTCCTTACTTCCCCTCAAGTTTACTCATCCGCCGGGTTACTCCATTTTTAACTTTCCAATACGCTTCGGCTACTTGCTTCGGCACAAACGTGCTGTACGTCCAGTCGAGTTCGAGTTCATCTTTCCATTTGTTTAGCATTGTAGGATCCAGTTTCAGAACGCCATCTCGTGTGACGCCGTTAGGTGGAGGAGCAAGGCTGGCCATCTTTTCATAGATCCTGAGTCGCTCTTCTGCGTTTACTCGGGTAAGAAGATGCCAAAGCGTCAGCGTATCTTTCCGACGCGCCTGACCCAACAGGACGTTTAGATGAGTTGCTCTCGATGACGTATCTTGTCCGAAATCCAGTTCCGTCAGCGCTTCACGAAACTCGGCTGACGCATCTTCGAAGTATGGCGTACCTGGACCAATTCCCGAACGGGTTTGACATGCAGCACCTGCAGGTACCATCGACTCACGATCCTTCAACTGCAAAGCCACCCACCCTAGTGTGACCCGCAATAAACTTGCGCCAGTGTCATCGACCTCGAGTGTGTACGCGCACCCCAAGTCCGCGGCGACCGCTGAAGGGGTATCAACAAAGAACAGCCGCGGAGGGGCCCAAATCCTTGCGCTCATCCTTCCACGAGCCAGCTCGAGCCGATGTTCAGTCGGTTGAGTCTGGACCAACCTCACGCGCGTGTTTGGATCCACTTGCACCTGTCCGATGGACGCTACACTGATCTCCGCACTTGAATTATGATCCGTCTCGAGCCATTGACCTACACCGAGCTTTCCCTGTTTCGAAATAGCTGACGATCCAATTGTCGGTTTGCCATTAAGAGTGGCCACCTGCCATGTCGGCCCGGTTGGTTCCACTGAGTGGTCTCTTAAAAGCCACAACGCGCCGACTACGATCGCGACCAAGAGACAAGCAGCTATCGCAACAAACTGTGGACGCCAGAAGATTGATTGGCGACGGGTGACCGACGATGCAATCCCTTCCCGATCCATCAACGACTGGATCTCGCTCCACATTTGCTCTGGTGCCGCAACTCGAGGGAGTTGCTCTGCGAGTTTTATCCCGAACTTGATTTCTTCCAACTGGGCGCGACACTGAGTGCAGCCCATTACGTGCTCGGCAACCGCTCGCGACCGTGTCTCTGAAAGTTCTCCCTGACAGTACGCGGACAACTCACTTGTCACGTGTTTCGAAAACATCTTCAATTCTCCGCAACGTCTTTCATTCCGGCTCTTACCACGCTGCTTCATTCTTCAGGTGACTAAGACGCTTGGCGAGTTCACTATGCCCCCGATTCAAGCGCGAGGCCACCGTACCTTTGGAACATCCCATGACCGTGGCAATCTCTTCGTAGGATAGACCCTCAACGTATTTCAAAAGAATCGGCAACCGAAACTTCGGCTTCAATTCTCCGATAGCATTCTGGACAGCCTCAGCGATTTCGCGACGAGCGTACTGTTTTTCCTGTGACTTCTTTTCGCTAGGGTTATTCATAGCGACCGAATCTCCCCACGACACCAATCGTCGAGTACGGCGTCGTTCATCGAGGCAGGCATTCACAACCAGGCGATAAAGCCAGGTGGTGAATTCCGAATCGCCGCGAAATTGGCCGATCGCTGTGAACAGCTTTAAGAAGATCTGCTGAGTCACATCGTCAGCAACTGCTCGATCGCCCAACGAATAGACCGCGATGGAGAAAACCCGATCTTTGTACGTTTCAAATAGCAACCGAAAGGCCTCGCGGTCGCCATGCTGGCAGGCTCTGATGAGCTGTCCGTCGACTAATCGTTCTGCCATGACCGCGCGTTGCTCCATTCGCTCCCCCGTCGCTAAGGCGAACAAATCTTAGACGATGGTAGCGGGACATTTCTTCCCAATAATTGACGAGATAACAATACTAAGGGCTCAGCAAGACTGAAAATCGTTGGAATAACTCCACGGGATGAAGGGGGTTCGTCTGAACAGGCGCTCAACTAGAGAACGGGAGCGGAGCGACCGATTCCACCTGCGATAAGTGTTACGTCACTTGGAATCGGTCGCTCCGCT
>DATBSH010000448.1:0-4681 GCA_036559885.1 Pyrinomonadaceae bacterium | reverse complement strand
AATTCTCGGGGCTCTACTAATCACTGCAGTGGTTGCCACATCGGTGTTGGCAGGTGATTGTCAAAGCGTGAAAGGGATTGAAAGCGTTGTCAATAACGGTAATGGCACGACCAGCGGAACAATTACCGAAGGCGGAAAACTCAACGGCACAACCCAAACAGTTTTCACCAGTGGCTTTACGCCCACACCCGACCCGAGCACCTTTTCCTTTACTGATGACTTGACACTTACAACCAACAGGGGAGTTCTGCGTACTCACAACGTTACTCTTTTTGACGTTGCGACCGGGGTGTTTACGGCGCTCGCCCGCGTTGACCCAAACACCAGCACCGGAGATTTTGCAGGCGCAACGGGCGTGCTCTACATCAGCGGGAAGACAACTGACGGAGGAGCGACGTTCCAAGGAGAAATCACGGGCTCAATCTGCTTTGCAGATTGACCGTTAAGAGCAAGGATGAAGGATCAGTGTCTTCAATCCAAACTCACAGCAGTGAGTGGAAGGTTCAGGTTCTTCTATAACAACGAGACCGGAAAGGAGTTTACGCGCCTGCGAATGATGTTGAGCTGCAAAAGGCCAGCTTCACTCGCAAGCGCCTAGACTTTTTTAGTGATGGTTTTGGAGAAAGGAGTTGCACTTGACACAGACGAAAGCGTCTTTGTCCAGCGAACGCGAAACTTCTCTAACAGCGCTCACGAGGATTGTCCGATCGCAGAAATGGCTCTTTTTCAAAGAAGCAGATCCTCGGGAGGGATAATTTCGATCATGCAAGGTGTTTTCTTGACGTTGAGTAGCGTTGCGCTTGGTCCAAGTTTGTCCCGCAGTTGTCTCGCAGTTCTTTACAAACTGAGCACTTCAAGCACGATATGCAACGTATGATCATGCGTTTTGGTTAGGCTTATTCGTAACTATTGAAAACAAAAGGCTCGTGAATCTGACTCCTAAGCGGAAGGTCGCGCGTTGGAATCGCGCCGGGGGCACCATGCACCGTACAAATCAGAACCTCACATCCCCCATCGTTTCGGACGGTTTAAACGACGGTGGATGACCCTCGTTGCTCGAATGAATCCTAGTGAGCGTAGGCCCATCACTCCCCCCAACGGACCGAGTTTGATCAAGCCACTATCCTCGCATGAAAAACCGCTGTGACTGGCCAGAAATCTTAGTTTAGTTTTACCGCGATTGCTTCAAATGAGAACGTCTTTATTCATGAGTCCTCTAATAGCGCTGCTCTTCATGAACTCACAATGAGTAACGAGCAGTTTGCTTTTTGCAATAACACAACGACACTATGTCCGAAAAAGAGACCTTCGCCCGGTCGCACGTTAGCTCCCAGCACTACGAGGTTGTGTTTCCCTTTTTTGATTTGGCTGAGTATGGCCGGTTCAGCCGTCCGACGCACTTCAGCCATCGCCCTGACAGCAACGCCTTCACGTTGTCCCAAGGCTTTGATATCACTAAGAACGGCCCGAGCGGGCTTTAGATGTTCCTCAACCCTTCGTGCGAAAAAGGCTCCCTCAGGCGGCGGCGCTACGTTTAATGCGGTGATTCCGCAGCTGCAGGCTTTGGCGATGGCAATCGCTACTTCCGCGGCTAATCGTGAGTACTTCGTCCCGGTGGTGGGCACCAGGATATTCATCGAGTTGACGCGAAGTGCCAGTTCACTTTCAGTTCTCGCGACAGCAATTGCGAGCGGTCCCTTGAACTCTCGGATAATCTGCTCGATTGAACTGCGGATGGTTCCCTTGTTTTTGCTATCAGGCGTCAGAGCATCTTCAAGACCGACGAATAGCATGTCGTAACCATTCTTAATCTCTTTCAGGATCGCCAGCGATGGCTCCTCTGCGGAGTTCAAGGCAGTTAGCTGTGCGGGTGGCGTGGCAGGCGCTTCTTCGTCGTTATCTTTCTTCGCGCTCTTCGAATCGAGTTGCACAGCCAGTTTGATAGCCATTCGAACTGACTCCTCGATTTGTTTACTTTGATTCGAGACGCCAGACTTCTCTTTGATAGATGGTTCGAGATCCAATACTGTCGCCATGATTCGGCGGCCGCCGACAAATAAGCCGCCCAGCAGTGCTGCGAGCTTGACGCACTCGCCTTCATCGGCAGCGATCAAAAGCCGCTCAACATGCGGCACAAAATCTGCGGCTTCTGCTTCTTTACGCGTGAGTCTTTCCTTTTCGTCCTCGCTTGTCGGAATGCGACCAAGCGCCCAGCGGAGCATTGGCGGCATCACCATTGTGGTGCTTATGGCCATCACTACAATCAACGTATAGAACTCTTTGGTCAGCACACCGATAGAAAGCCCAATGGTGGCGACGATGACTTCTGTCGTACCTCGCGCATTCATTCCCACTGCCATGGCAAACGCTTCTCGCGCCGTCAGACCACCGAACTTGCCGCCGACAAAACAACCGGCGAACTTCCCAAAACTGGCAATCAGGATCAACGCTAGGGCGAGTTCCAACGTGTGAAGGTCCCTAAGGATCGTCAGATCGACATTCAATCCAGCGACGGCAAAAAACACCGGGGCAAAAAGGCCAAGCACCACGCCGCGCAGCTGCTCGCGAATGTGATCCGTCATCATCGGCGACTGTCCCGCCAGTACCCCCATGATGAAAGCGCCTAGCACGGTGTGGACACCGATCAGATCAGTTGCGACTGCCATTAGGAACATCAGCACCAGAATCACCGACAGCACCGAGAACTCAATGTGCAATGTGTCGTTGGTCCAACGAATGATGTGGGTCACCAGGGTACGACCGACGGTAAAACTCAAAGTTAGAAATATGGCCGTGCCTCCGATAGCCAAGCCGACGTCTTTGAGGTTTAGCACGCCCTCGGCCGCGATGCCGGAAATCACCGCGACGATGATCCAACCGATGGTATCGTCAATTATCGCGGTAGCGAGGATTAGCTGCCCGAGATTGCGGCGCATGAAATCGACTTCCATGAGCACCATGGCCACGATCTTGATCGAAGAGATTGACAGCGCAGTTGCCACAAAAAGCGCGGTCATCAACCGTTTTTCCGGGGCCGGCAACATCGAGTCCGGCAAGAGCTCGCCCAGAAGGAGACCACAAGCAAAGGGCACGACGATTCCCGATATTGATGATAAAAGCGCCGTGCGTTTCTTCCGTTTCACGATTGCGAAATTGGTTTCCATGCCGGCGAGGAGTAGGAGCATGAGGACACCCACCTGGGAAACGCCGTCGATCATCTTTTTTAGCTCGGGCGTATCTGGAAAGATCAGATGATGAGCGCCGGGCCAGACGTTTCCGAGAACAGTTGGGCCAATCAATATACCGGCAACCAGCTGGCCGAGAACTTCCGGCTGGCGTATGCGCAACAGCAACTCGCCTAACAGTCGGCCGATGACCAGCATCAGCACGAGCTGAGCGATAAAGATGATTACGCTGGTATCCGATTGAACAGCCTTTCCTTCTCCGGCGAAGAGAACAAACGAAAAGAAATGGGGCGGGATTAGCATAGCTGTCCAAGCGGAGCGTTGGAGTGTTGGTTTATCGAGAACTAGATTTGGGAAACATGGCGCGTTCAGGTTCAGCATTCAGCTTTGCCAACATCTTTTTTATTAAGCGAGTCTTGATTCGGCCTGCCTCACGCGGTGGCACCACGTAGCGAATGATAGCGTCCACCCACGTGTTTTCGTTTACGCGAAAGATCACAGTGGGCCGTTCCTTTACCTCGAGCCGATCAATCGGCGTTTCCGCCAGGAGTTGAGTGAAAGTTCGCACGCGTTCCAACATTGCTTCGCCTAATTCTTCAGCGGCGATGTCCTGCATTGTATTGGCGACGAAATCTAAATCGCTTTCATATGCGACGCTAAATTTGATTTCGTTCCAGATGTAAGGGAACAAGGGCCAGCTATAGTTATATACGGCCGAGCTCAGAACCTTGGAATTGGGAAAGCGGATGACGCGGCCGCTGGGATGATCGGTGGATAAGAAGTCTCCTCCGAATTCCCAGAGCGTAGTGTCCAAATAACCGACATCGATCACGTCGCCCGTTGCGTCGCCGAGCCTGATTCGGTCGCCGACGCGATAAGGCGCTCGGACCAATATGTAAATCCAGCCGATGAAGCTGCTGAAAGTCGTCTGCAACGCGAGACCGATGATTACGGAAAACACTCCTAAAGAGACAACCGCTGCGTACCAGTTGATGAAAAGGACTGAGAGCACGATGAGGCCAATCAAAACGGCTGAGATGAGTTTTAGTACCCGCCGAATATTGTATTCAGCGACGGCGTCGTCCACACGATCGATCAGGAAGACGTCGATACTCTTTACCAGAGTGATCAGGGTCGCAATGGCAATGGCTCCCAAATCCGCTCGATGTAGAAAGGCGCGCAAGCCTGGTCCAAGGGGCAAGAACTCAAGGCGCAAGATGTAGTAAAGACCCGTTAGCAGAAGCACGGACACCAGGTAGGTAATCAGAAAAAGCCGCTGCCTCTTTTTCACTTGCGGACGTGCGACGGGGGCTGCGTGGGAGGTTTGTTGGAGCGCCTTCTTAATGTCGACCTGTTGCTTTAACTCCTCCACTTTGTCGTTTTGGAGGATTTTAGGCGCAGACTGATCAGTCCAATCTTTTCTGGTTTCTTTAGACATCGCCCAACTCTAAGCAAGTTACGGGGAAGTGTTTCAGCAACGAATTTCAGCGGATTCT
>DATBSH010000447.1:0-20785 GCA_036559885.1 Pyrinomonadaceae bacterium | reverse complement strand
CGAGCACGCTTTCAGCTAAACGAGAAACTTCCGCATGGACCTGTTCCTGAGTCAAGGTCTGCAACTTGGTCAGGTCCATTCGATTGATCAATGTTCGGTGAAGGCGGGCCTTCATTTCCTGGAATGAATTCTGTCCAGTTCCAGCAAAACTGCTCTGACCAGTTGCGGTCTCTTTAACTAATCTTTCTCGAAGTGCCATGATTTTTTATGAGTCCTAACCTGTTAGACTTTTTCCATCGTTGGTAAATCGAATTTTCCTTCGGGGGCTTTCTGCTTCAACAATGAGCTCCATAAGGTACGTTTCTGTTTCGGAAGCTCCCTTGGTCCTCCGTTCATTGCTATCTGTCCAGCAATGCGGCGGATCTCGACCGCGATTTTGGAGTTCGGATCAGACTGCACCAGGGGTGTTCCAAGATTGATCGAGTTCACAGTTGTTTGGTAATCGCTCGGCACGTATCCGATCACCGGCTCGCCCAGAAACTTCTCCACTTGCCTCAGATCCAACTCGATCTGTTTACTCCAGCGGTTTACAACTATTCGAACTTTCTTGCGCGGATAACCAAGGCGGTCAAAGATCTCCAGCGCACGTTGAGTACTGCGGATAGCAGGAATGTCCAACGTCAGTATCAGTATGATCTCGTCAGATTGATCAAGGGCTGCAAGAGTGATCGAGTCGAATGTATGTTGCGGGTCCAAGACAACGTATTCGTACGACTCTCGCAATTTTTGCAGCACTTCGAAGATATGCTGCGGTTCGATTTCGTCTGCCGAGTCAGCTTCCTTCGGAGCGGCGAGTAGCGACAGTTTAGGATTGTATGGAGTGACGAGCGTGCTGATGAGCTCATCGTCCAAACGCGCTCGCTTTTCACACATGTCGGCGATCGAGTACTTGCAGTCGACGCCGAGAAACAGCGGAAGATCGCCCGCCTGCAGGTTAAGGTCTACAAGAATCGTCTTAGCAGAAATTGAGGTGGCCAGATTAGTGGCAATGAAAGACGTTCCGCACCCGCCCTTGCTCGAGAACACAGCAATCATGCGGCCCTTCTTTTTCGGAGCTTCCACGTGCCTGGTGGACAGATCGGCTATTCGATCGAGAACGGTTCTGAGTTCTTCCACGCTGATAGGTATGCGCAAGAACTCTCTTGCGCCGGCTCTCAAGCTCCGAAGGATCAAATCGGGCGAAGCTGCTTCGGCAGCCGAGATGAGCGCGGTTGACGGGCATTCAGCGCTAAGACGCTCGATGAACTTCAACGCAGTTTCTGTAATTGCTCCGAGCGCGATAATTGCCGCATTTGGTTTCAGGCGCACAATCTCTTCATACAGCTGATCAGGATCATTGCCGCCTGCGAGTAACTTCACGCGCGATTCGGCCGATAGGGCGCGGCGAATCTCTTTGAAGTTGTCGAGTCCTGTGCTTAAGACAACGAATGTGATTGGTTGAGTCATAGTGTTGGGCCAACTTGCAGAACAAGTCTCGTGAGCTACGGAATGTAACCAGCAGATTCCGCAGTCAGCGTAGTTGAATAGGCCGGCATGGTAATGGACTTGGGAAGAAGCGGAAGGACGAAGTTGAATTTGTAATTGGTGATTTTGACGGTCGCCGTGCCCTGGTTAACCGTAAAGTCTGGCGAATACGTAACCTCGACATTGCCAGTAGTTAAATCGGGCAGGAGTGGTTGGGTACCGCCGGCCGAATCTCCGTAGACAACTACGTTCTTAACACTCGCGTCGCTATTGACGGAATGAAGAACAGCGTAACGAGCTCCGCGG
Source organism: Pyrinomonadaceae bacterium (assembly GCA_036559885.1). GTDB lineage: Bacteria > Acidobacteriota > Blastocatellia > Pyrinomonadales > Pyrinomonadaceae > PSRF01. The sequence continues at coordinate 19,015 of DATBSH010000447.1, read as the reverse complement.
CGAGCTGCGTCGGTCAATGCATTATGGACCCACAGAGCTCGCCCGAACTCGAGAACAGCAAAAAGTGACATCACAAAAACCGACGCTGCAATCGCATACTCGACTAACGTAGCACCTCTTTCGTCTTGGTTGAATGTTTTGATGCGAAGCATTGCTTTTGCCCTCTCAAATCGATCCGGAATTGAGCAGATATGCCATCGTCACACTCGGCTTAACATCCACTGCGAGCGAGAAAGACGACTTAGTCAATTTCCCTAGATCGAAAATTGGCTGATGCTTGTAATTGATGATGGTGACGGTTACTTTCGCCGGTACCCCGTTGCCGCCAGTGTATGATCCTCCGGAATAGATGATCTCGACGTTGGCCGTAGTTAGACCAGTCAAGACGGGCGTACCAGTTCCACCTGCGTTTCCATACACCACCAGATTCTTCGCTTGAGCTTGCCAGTTCGTGGTCGCGCTATCTAACGATTTCGAACACATAAATCGCGCGCCAAGTCGAGCAGCTTTTGCGGCGGTCGAGTACTCATAAAAGTAACGACCGAACTCGGCTACCGCTCCAAACAACATCACGAGAAGCGGTAGCACGATCGCAGCTTCTACAAGTTGAACTCCCCGTTCGCTGCGCCGAAAACGAGTTAACCAAGACAGTCGTCGAATTCGGCGATCATGTCGGATTTTTCGTATGCGATGATGCATCTGTTTTCACCTCCTACTTGTATAAGACAGGAGTTGCCATCAGATTGTTTGCCGCGCCACCGTTGGGGTTGTAGCGCCCGACACCAAGCACGATGTCGTCTATGTATTCGGCTACAAGATCGCCGCCGCTGCCGCTGCCGACTTTGGTCTGCAGAAAGAACTGACCGAAGCGATTAAATCTCACGACGTTGCGGCCCTGGTCATATTCTTCAGCCTTGATGATTGGAATATAGACAACACGCCGCTTATCGAATCCGGGATGCGAAGGCGCCTTAGACGAACTGCCATTCTTGTATTGATCGTAGGTGATGTTTTCCTGGATGTTATTGTCAGGTGGCATGTCGTAAGGATTCACCTGAGACGTTTGATAATCGTCGAACCGCGTGTTTATTCCTTGCCTCACCGCGCCGGCCGTAACACCTGTCTTTGTATCAACGGCATATTCGTCCCCTGGTCCTGCGCATGCATCAACACCAGCACCAAGACCAACACGTGCATCGGCACCACCGGAACCAGCAAGCGCAAGAATCTGGTAGTTGCCCGGTGAAATGAATGAGCCAGATTGCGCTCTAAAGGTGTAGGTGTTGCCCGCGGTGATTGGAGTTCCGTAGTCGATCACCGAGATGGGTAGGAAGTTACAGATCTCGTTTAATGGAACCGAGTATCCGGCTGTTGCTTCGGCCGATATATTCTTAGTCGGTCCCAACACTACTGATGCAAAGGAAATACCGACAGGCGATTGGGCTGTTGTGACTTTTACGAATCGGATCTTGTCAGATTGTCCCTTCGCTCCACTCGCGGGAACATAGCCCCCATCCAACGTCTGTGAAAACTGAACGTCGGCGATAGTGACCCCTGTCTTGTTGAAGTCGTACTTGTTCTGGATCGTCACTGTTGCGGCGGTGATCGCTTTATCAATACCCGTGTCCGCACCATTGAGAGCTGATACAGCAGCCAGGGCTGCTGCATCAGCTGCATTTTGTAGTTCCGTCTTCACGAGGTAGAACCTGCTGATATCCACACCAAGTCCTACTGCCAGCAATATGGAAAGCATCCCTACTGCTGACGTTGCCAAAATTGATCCTCGCTCGTTCTTTCTTGTGCTTCGGAGTCTATTGACTTTCATCGTGGCCCCCTTCAAATAGAAGAACTGTTTCTTGCGACTCAGTTAGGGCTTGACGGAGTCAGGTACAAACATACGTCGAACGGATTCCGCCACTGGAAGTGACGGGTGAGGATTCCGTATCTGTGAAACTGCACCGCTACCAGTTGATGAAGTGGTTCCTGATTCAGTAGCAGTCTTGGTTTTCGGATCTGCGGTCGTCTTGGCAGGTGCCGTTGTCTTTGGCGTTTCGGCACCTTGGCCGGAGATCTTGTAACCGGTCTGGCCCTGGATGCCTTCGCCACGCGGCTCAACGCCAAGTGGAGAACCTGACTTCAAACCGTCGATGCCACGCATCTGCGGCAGATCGTCGCTGTTAACCGGCTTAACGATTTGAGCAGTTACGATGAACATCAATTCAGTTTCATTCTTCTGGAAAGACTTCGACTTGAATAAGTTTCCAAGAATCGGAATCTGACTCAGAACTGGAACTTCAGAGATGGATTTGATTTCGCGGTTGTCCAGAAGTCCGGCCAGCGCAAAGCTCTGACCATCACGCAGCTCGACGCCAGTCTTGGCACGTCGCGTGTTCAAGCCCGGAATCAAGAAGCCATTGAATTTGACACCGGTATTGAAATCGATCGTTGAAACTTCTGGCTCGAGTTCGAGACGAATATGGTCTTCGTCAATGATGGTCGGCTTGAAGTTGAGGCGTACACCGTACTCCTTAAACACAACGCTAATGCCAAAGCGTTGGCCGTCGGCCTGGACTACGGGAATCGGAAACTCACCACCTGCGAGAAAACTTGCTTGCTGGCCATCCATCGCGATGATGTTCGGCTCTGCCAATTCGCGTACGGCACCCTGCGTCTTCAGCATGCGTAACATTGCGAGCGAGTTGCCACCCATCAGCAAAAGATTCAGCGCGGGGGTCAATGGACCAGCGACGATACCGCAGCCCGGGCAGAATGGTTGTGGCTGTGAGGGCGGATCATTGAGACCACTCGGACCACCGCCACTGTTGAGATAGCCACCCTGGCCTGGCGTTCCCTGGTATGTGAATGACGTTCCAATGTCGCGCATACGGTTGCGTGATACCTCTGCAACGCGAACCTGCAACAACACCTGCGTCGCAGATTTAACCGGTGAACTCAGCATGTTCACAGCCTTGAAACCGGCTGCTTCGATAACACTTTGTACCTGAGCTGAGGTTGTGGCATTGGCAACGCTGCCGGAGATGACGACGGAGCCGTTCGCCTGGCTCAGCCGAATGTCTTCTTTCGGGAACAGCGCGCGAATTTGTGAATCGATAAGCGACAGGTTGGCGCGAACGTAAACGTCGAACACCAGAAACTGTGCGCCACTCTGCTCCCAGGCGATGAAGTTGACCTGACCGAAAGCCTTACCGTTAACCAGCACTTGGTCGGGGGTGACAAGGATGGCTTCCGCGATTTCCGGATTGGAAACCGAGAATCGGCCGACTGGTCGATCGAAGTTGATCACGCGCGATTGTCCAACCAGAACATTTACCGCTATCGGCTCAGTGTTCTGACCGAACGACGCCTTGTAGTTATTTTCCTGGGCGTGCGCGATGGTGTTAGCGATGATGATAATCAAAGACGCCAGTACTAAACTCACTCGGCGTGCTATTGGGGAACGGCTGTACATGATTTGCTCCTTTGTTAACTAACGATCGACCAGGCGATCTCTCAATAGTTGGAATCGGCCTCCGCACGGGTCAGAGGCGTAGTTACGGAAACTCAACACTGCGCTTCTTCGCGCCCTCGATCATCTCGACAGATGTGCGCGGCTTTTGTTCCGGCGCAGGAGCAGCTGGTTTTGGTTCAGCCTGTACCCGCACGCGTCTAACCGCCCTCGTCTCCTTTGGCTGTTCGCTCTTTAAGGAGCCTGGCTCCGGTGCTTGCGTAGCACGTTCACCCGTAAGGAGACCGCGCTTGTTAACACCTGGAGTCTGTTCGTCACCCTGATCGATCTGATTGCGCATCACGAGTTGCAGCTTGCCTTCGTTCGAGGCCAGCGCAAGTTTCTCGGCCTGCTCGGGCGTGACCTGGAGCGTTACGGCCTTGACGGAATTTGCTTCACGCTCGTCCTTCGGCTTGTCGATGTTCTGGCCGTTGGCCAAAACCTTGATGTTCTGAAGCACGATCTTTGAAATGGGATCCTGCATGCCGGAGCCTTCGCGTGGATCGATTACAACCACTACGTCGACCAACGCCCCAGGCTGGATGAATCCAGAGATGCCGGCGGCATCGTCAACCTTCACGGTCATCGCGCGGTATCCTTCTGGAATCACCGCCGACAAACCCGCCGCAGTTCCTTCGGGTGCAAGCCGCGACTCCGTTACCGGTTCGCGGACGCCGATATTGTTCACAACGACACGCCCAACCAGCTTTTCAGCTGAATCGAACGTACCGTCAGGAGTTGAATCCTTCGGCAGTTGGACCATTGTCAGTTGTTCAGAAATTATTTTGGTCCCGATGGGAATCGCCACTTTGGCAACCGCTACACGACTCAGATTCTTTGTGTAAGCTTGGGCACTCGACAAATATCTGCTGACCGATATAGCGGCTAGAACGCCAAAAATCAGCGCTCCGACCAGCACTATCAAGAAGCGTTTGTTTCGCATTTTCTTAATTCTCCGTTTTGCATCGGTCAGGGGACCGAATCGAAATTCACGCTGGTACTAAGCGTGGAAGATGGCGGTTGAGATGATGGCGCCGATAGTGATCGCCACACCGTAGGGAATTGTGTGTTTGCGGTCTGCTGGCACTGCAAATTTAGGCATGGGCCATCCTGGCAAAAATCCCATCAAAATCTGCAGCACTCTTTGCATCGTTGTAATGAGAAGTCCGGAACGCACAACAGAAATGAAGGCCAGCAGGCCTCCCGTTAAAATCACTATGAAAAAAGTTGGAAACACTAGCTTGGCACCAAGCAATGAACCGATTGCCGCAAACAATTTCACGTCCCCCGCACCCATCGCACCAAAGACGTGCAACATGAACATCAAAACGAACGCGAGCACGCATCCGCCAACACTGTTCAGAGCGCCATCGAAACCGGCGAATGCAACACTCAAACTAATTCCTGCTATCAATGTCCCAATTACAAAAGCATTGGGAATACGGCGATACCGCACGTCGTGGTAAATGATCAGCACCGCGAGCGGAATCAAAAAAATTTCATAGACGATTGAGACTGGGCTAAGCATTGAGAGAGCCCTCGCACGCAGGTGATTTGCAAATAAAAAGAAGTGTGAAATGGGTGGCGCCACCTTGACGGAAGCGCCACCATCGCACGAACAGTTCTGTTGGGAATTACGGAATTACGTTACTCAACGTCGTAATTCTCTGCGCGATGTGAGTGCTCAAGAGCTCATACGCCGCTACGGTTGCCAGCGCCACTAAGGCTGCTGCAACGGCATACTCAGAGAGCTCGAGGCCCCGTTCATCTCTTAAAAAGTTTCGAAGCATTTGTAACAACCCTGTCTTCATGAAACCCCACAGAAGCATTACCTGAGAGTGTTAGCATTCCGTAATCACGTTCGCCCTACTGGATCTTGTTAGCGAGAGTGTCGATAGCTCCGGCGATCTTTGTGCCCAGGAGCTGGAAAGCCGCCACTGCCGCGAGTGCCACGAGTGCTGCCGCAACCGCGTACTCAGATAGTTCTAGTCCCGTTTCGTCTTTCAAGAAGCTCTTAATCATTGTGTCCTCCAGAAAACTTCACCCTTCAGTAGAATTGGCAAGCGCCGCAACGCCGTTGCGGCGCTACCTCACGTTTTAGATCCATTACTGAATCTTGCTTGCCAAGGTGTTGATCGCACCCGCGATCTTGCCACCGAGAAGTTGGAAAGCGGCGACGGCTGCGAGCGCAACTAGCGCTGCGGCGACGGCGTATTCCGAAAGTTCAAGTCCTGTTTCATCCCTCAAGAAGTTCTTAATCATTTGTTTGCTCCTTTGTAGATTAGGCGTCACTGTTCGAACCGAGTTGACCAATGGACCACTGCACTTCACTTCACCGACCTATTTGCTGCCGAAAGTGAAGCGGCTTTGATCGCGCGGCGACCAAAGCCGTTGATGCCACTTAGGACAGCACTTGAAAGTGTCAGCAACAGGAGTAGCACAGCGTTTTCGCTTATCCCTGCAGTCTCCACGCGAACAAGAATTGTTTGCGTCATCAGCAAGGAAACGATGGCAATCATGACGACTGACGTTATGTTTTTTGTGGTGTTAGCCTTCATGGTTACTTGGTTAACTCAACTTGCTTTCTGCCTTTCGGCAACCACCCCTTCTTCAAGGCCCGTGCCAATCGGTCCTTACTACAAAAACAAACGGAAATTCGATGATTAGTTCAGTTTGACTTGCTGATTTGTAGCCTGCGGTTGACAAGCTACCGGTAGGTCGAGATGGGGTGGTCCATCTACGTTCATCGCAACGACTCCAGTTTTACTGGCATTCGTCTTTGTCGCCTGCAGTTGACAAACCTTTTTCTGGAACGTGCAGGACGGTTAACACCGCTGATTGCCAAAGAAAAAGCACTCGAGAGGGTTCTCGAGTGCCTTTCCGTTTGATTTCTCGGGCGACAGTTACGCCCGGTACTGCATACCCGGCTCAGTATCTTCTTGCAGAAAGTCGCCGATATCGATTGCTAAGCGCTTGAGCTTCTTATAGAGGGTCTGGCGGGAACCAAGACCCAGCGCCTCGCTGGCCCGAGCCACGTTGCAGTCATGTCTCTTCAGTGCTTCGGTAATGACGCGTCGTTCATAGTTGTCCATCAGATCGTCTAACCGTTCGCCGCTCACCGAAGATATGTTGTTGCCGGCATCAGGATAAATACGCGGACTGATATTGTTTGGCCTGATGTAACCATCATCATCCGCATAGAGCACTAACCGCTCGATTTCGGCCGCGAGTTCGCGGATGTTTCCAGGCCAGGAGTAAGCTTCCAGTATTTGTATCGCGTCAAAGGTGATACCTGATATTGAACGCTCATTCTTGCGCGCGTAATGGCTAATAAAGTGAGAGATCAATGCGGAGATGTCTTCCGGTCGCTCACGAAGCGGTGGCACTTTTAGAGTTAACGTGGCAATGCGGTAATACAGGTCTTCTCGAAAGAGTTTTTCTTGGACTAGTTGCTCCAGATCTTTGTGCGTCGCTGCAATGACTCGAACGTTCACGTTTCGCGGCGCACTTTCCCCCAGCGTATGCACTTCACCTTCCTGAAGAAATCGCAATAACTTCGGTTGAAGAGGAAGTGGTAGGTCGCCAATCTCGTCAAGGAACAGCGTTCCGTTTTCAGCGGATCTAATCAGTCCTACATGGTCGGCAAGTGCACCGGTAAACGTTCCCTTGCGGTGCCCAAACAGCATGCTTTCAATAAGCTCGGCAGGGACCGCCGAACAATTGAACGGAATAAACTCACTTTCAGACCTTCGGCTAAGCCTGTGAATGGCGCGCGCAACTAGTTCTTTACCAGTGCCCGATTCGCCTGTTACCAAAATCGTCGAGTCGGAATCCTTTATGCGTTCTACTTGCCTGGCGACATCACTCATTGCCTTGCTGCTAAACACCATACCAGGCAAAGACCCTGCAGAAGGTAAACCTGAATTGGGTGCAATCGCCGGGGAGGGACTGGCTGTAACCTGATGCGTATGGGCCAACATCGCTACTTCGCTAAGCGCGTTTAGCTCTTTGACCTGATTTGGCGAAAGTGGTCGGACACAGCGTCCGTACAGCGCGGCTCCCTCTCGCATGTTCGATGGCAGGGTGAGAATCAAACAGATAGAAGTATCGCCCTCCTTCGCCTGTGCTGAACGCCCTTTGCTCTCGAATGCCTCGGCTACAATCTTCTCCGCTGTTGTGATCTCATCTCCTTCCAAGCCCTCGGCCCAACGCAAAATCGGATTACCGGTGATAGGGGCAGCCCAGATCGACAAGCCGTACGTCGGTGCCGTCGCCTCGATCATGAGGCTCATCTTCATCATGACCTCGTACAGATGTTCGGGTCCCCGTGTGGCGGCTTCGCACACGGCTCGAACAATGGAACTTACAGGTAATGTGATTGGATTCAAGGGTGATGCGCCCGGACCAACTTCCAAAGAGGGAGACATTAATGCCGTTCCTTGGTTTGATTCGTTTGATCGGACCAACATGAGGATGGTCCACAGTTTGTCCTGCGGTCGGGACAAGTAGCAGGTGAAGGCAGTGTGCTCCTAAGCACAATACCAATCAGCCTAACGTTCTGAAGTCTAATTGCCGCTCGCCTTGACTGTCAACAAGTTTTAACGTTAGGCGGCTGCCAGTACAAGAACCATGGATTTTCGTTCGCCCTGCGTTCGCCAAATTGGTCCATTAAGCGGGCTTAGTTGAAGTAAATGTTGAACTTACGTAGTCAAATCATTGCAGAGAAATGTCTTTACACCCTTAAGCACGGGTGCTACATTCCGGCCACCTTGTCGCTAAGTCATTCATTAGCAACAAATTGAAAGCCAGCGAAGTACATTTACTTGGGGTTATTACCGCCGGTGCAACAGTATCTTGTGGCGGAATCCACAGGTGAGAGTTAAGCAGTCTCTTAATCCAAACGCGATGACAATTCACTTCGGAACGTCAGGGTGGCGAGCAGTGGTGGCGGACGAATTCATCTTCTCTGCCGTCGGCCAAGTTACGGATGCCATATGTTCTGAATTCGCGAGCGTTGGCCCGGAAAATCGCTCGATTGTCGTCGCACACGACACGCGTTTCCTTGGTGAAGAGTTTGCGACCGAATGCGCCGAGCGCGTGGCAGCTCGCGGATTTGACGCTCTCCTTTGTGATGGGCCCACGCCGACTCCTACGGTTTCCCACGCAATTCGATCACAAAAGTCGGCATGCGGCATCAACTTTACAGCGTCGCATAACCCGCCTGAATACAACGGAATGAAGCTCTCGACCGCCGACGGTGCGCCGGCGCTGCCGGAGGTTACGACGAGGATCGAGCAGCGTTTGTCGGTTACTGAGGTACCTGTTCAGATTGATGCCAATAAAGCGTCTGCGCTCCGGCTATTTGATCCCAGGGAAGCCTATTTGACTGACCTGGAAAGCAAAATCCGGTTCGAGCTGATAGCAAAGGCACGAGGTCGCTATGCCTACGATCCGCTTTGGGGCACTGGCCGCGGATACTTGGACCACATCCTTAGGAGGCACGGTTTAGACGTCGAAACAATTCACGACTGGCGTGACGTTCTCTTTGGAGGCCGCGCGCCCGAACCTGAGGCGAGTCATCTCGGCGAACTCAAAGAAGTGGTTCTAAGCAAGAAGTGCGTGCTCGGATTAGCAACTGACGGAGATGGTGATCGATTCGGAGTAATCGACTCTAACGGCCGTTTTATTACCCCCAATCAATTGATTGCAATTCTCTTTGACTACCTGGTGGAGTCTCGAAGCTGGGTGGGTGGGGTGGCTCGTTCAGTCGCAACCTCGCATCTCGTCGACAGGGTAGCCGAAAAGCGCGGACGTCCAGTTCACGAAACGCCCGTGGGTTTCAAATTCATCGGAGAATTGATCAATGAAGACAAGATTATCCTCGGCGGTGAAGAATCGGCGGGACTATCAATCAAGGGTCACTATCCGGAGAAAGATGGCATCCTTGCGTGTTTGCTCGCAGCGGAGGCGGTTGCGGCGCGCGGGACGTCCTTAACTGATCAGCTTGAAGCTTTATTCGCCGAAATCGGACGGCTTGAATCGGGAAGAATCGGCGTTCGACTGACACCCGACCTAATGCCGACGCTAAAAGCGAAGCTTGCGCAGGAACCCGCTGCTGTAGTAGGCCGCAAAGTTAAGGAAATTAATAGACTCGATGGTCTGAAAATCATTTTCCAAGACGATTCATGGCTGTTGGTGCGTCCTTCGGGAACCGAACCCCTGGTGCGCATTTATGCGGAATCCGAATCGGCGAAGGACGTGGAGGTGTTGCTTGAGCAGGGTCGCGAATACTTACTGGGTTGACGAACGAATAAAGTCTCAACGTGTTGTCCGGAGGGCGAGTCCTTCCATTTCAACCGTTCAGCAAATCTCGTTGGACATCATTGGCACTCGCAGTGAGGTGCGCCGGCGCGGTGGGATCATCCCCTCGTGGGTTATTTTCGGAATGATTCTGTTAGCGACTCTCGCGGTATGTTTGACTGTGAATATGCGCACGAGGGCCAAGGTTCATATTGCATCAGAACAATTTGCTGCGATGCAGCACGATGTCGAAACACTTCGCAATGTAAACAGTGCGTTGCAAGCGGAAGTCGAGCGCTTGCGTAGCGATCCGAAGACGATTGAAGCGGCTGCTCGCGCTAATCTCAACATGATTCGTAGTAACGAATTCATCGTTCCGCTTGAGTAGCTGAATTTGATTTGGAGATCCGATTCTATGCCTGCCGAAGCCTGCCAACTGTTTTCCCCCGCAAGTTTTCCACGCTAACCGGGTTCCTGCCGACTGGCGCGGCTGTGACTGCCATCACAGCCGCGTTCCCCTCTCACACACAGCAAGATCAGTTGGTTGACACACCTAATACCGTCAACTAATATCAAAATCTTCGATAACTACAGCAAATAAGAGAGGCTCGATGGCTGATACGAAGGAAATCTCCTCACCCGCTGAAACGGAGGTCGAGCGATGGGAGGAAGAAACGCTTAACCCCGCACTCGAGAAGCACCCTGAAAGAAAGAACAGCTTCCAAACAGTTTCACTGGAAGAGGTAAACCGCCTCTATACGCCAGCTGACATTGAAAACATAGAGTTCACACGCGACATCTCTTTTCCGGGCGAGTTCCCTTATACGCGTGGCATACATGCCACCGGGTATCGCGGAAAACTGTGGACTATGCGTCAGTTCGCCGGGTTCAGCACGCCGGAAGAAACAAACGCACGCTTCAGATACCTCTTGGAACACGGACAGACTGGTTTGTCCGTGGCTTACGATCTGCCAACTCTAATGGGCTATGACGCTGACTCACCATTAGCGGAGGGTGAGGTTGGCAAATGCGGTGTCGCGGTTTCCTCTCTCGCCGACATGGAAGTTCTCTTTGACGGTATTCCGCTCGAACACGTTACTGTCTCACAGACGATCAACGCGCCTGCGTCAATTCTGCTGGCGATGTATTTAGTTGTTGCAGAGAAACAAGGGGCACGTTGGACCAAGATTTCGGGGACGCTTCAGAACGATATTCTCAAGGAATACATTGCTCAGAAGGAATGGATTTACCCAATCAAGCCAGCTATGAAGCTGGTCATTGATACGTTCGAGTTCTGCACACAAAAGGTGCCTCGCTACAATCCGGTTTCGGTCAGCGGGTACCATATTCGTGAAGCTGGTGCGACGGCTGCTCAAGAACTTGCCTTCACCTTACGCGACGGACTCGAATACGTCGCCTGGGGAGTAGATGCCGGTCTTGATGTTGATGCGTTCGTTCCACGCATGTCTTTCTTCTTCAATGCACACAACGATTTCTTTGAAGAAATTGCCAAGTATCGCGCTGCGCGCAGGATCTGGGCCCGTGAAATGAAAGGTCGCTTTGGCAGTAACAACGAGCGAACCCTCCAGCTGCGGTTTCATACACAAACAGCAGGCGTATCTCTTACTGTCCAACAGCCACTCAACAACATAGTGCGCGTCGCGATTCAAGCCTTGGCGGGAGTACTCGGTGGCACTCAGAGTCTACACACTGATGCTTACGACGAAGCGTTAGCCTTGCCAACAGATCGAGCGGCTCTCATTGCATTGCGGACTCAACAGATCATCGCCGAGGAAACAGGCGTCGCGAACACTGTCGATCCTTTAGGTGGCTCGTATTACCTTGAGTCGCTAACACAGAAAATGGAAGACGAAGCATTGGATTACTTCCGGAAGATAGATGCGATGGGTGGAATGGTTGCTGCGATCGAGAAGGGATTTCCCCAACGTGAGATTCAGGATTCCGCATACCAATATCAGAAAGCCGTTGAGCGAGGTGACCAGGTAATCGTAGGCGTTAATAAATACGAGATGACAGACGAGCCGGCTGAAGTTCCAATCCTGGTGATCGACGAATCCGTCCGTGCACATCAAGTGGAGCGACTGGAACGAACGCGTTCGCAACGCGACAGTGGAGCAGTTGCGAATGCACTGGACAAACTAAAGCGAGCGGCAAACAGAAATGAGAACACGATGCCGGCAACTATCGAAGCAGTCAGTGCATATGCCACGCTTGGCGAGATTTGTGCAGCGTTACGTGATGTATACGGGATCTACGAAGAACCTGCCTTTTAATCATCCCTAAGGATAACAAATGACATCAGGACGAAAAATCCGAGTGCTGGTTGCGAAGCCAGGTCTTGATGGTCATGATCGCGGGGCAAAAGTAATAGCCCGTGCACTGCGCGATGCCGGAATGGAAGTGATCTACACCGGACTACGGCAGACACCGGAGATGATTGCCGCAGCAGCTCTTCAAGAGGATGTCGATGCGGTTGGCGTTTCGATTCTCAGTGGTGCTCACAACACGTTATGTCCACGCATCGTGCAATTGCTGCGCGAGAAAGGTATGGACAATTGTCTTGTTCTCGTTGGAGGAATCGTCCCGCAAGAAGATCTACCCAAGCTGAAACAAGCGGGTGTCGCAGAAGTTTTCCTGCCAGGCACGTCGACAGAAGATATCGTTCAGTTCCTCAGAAATAATGTGAAACCTCGCGACTGAGGATATGCAGGCTCCCAATTCCATCCTTGTGGAGATCCGACAAGACGTTGCCATCATCACATTCAATCGACCTCAGGCACGCAATGCTCTGTCCATCGATGTTCTAGACGGCCTCGATGAAATTATTTCGGAGTTAACAGATCGCAGTGACATCAACCGCTTAATATTCACCGGGCGTGAAAACGTTTTTCTATCCGGAGCTGATATTCGTCAACTGCGTTCGCTTGATCCTGAGGCTGCGTCGATCTTCGGTGAGCGAGGCCAGCGGCTGTTTCATCGAATCGCAGCTGCGCGGCAAAAAACCGTTGCCGCTATCAATGGCTTTTGTATGGGCGGGGGACTCGACTTTGCACTGGCATGTGACATCCGTGTCGCAGCTCCAAATGCGGAGTTCGCTCATCCAGGCGCACGCTTGGGAATAATCACTGGTTGGGGTGGAACTCAACGACTACCCCGCCTTATCGGCCGTCCCCGGGCTATTGAATTCTTCATTACCGCTCGACGCCTCAGCGCGCGTGAGGCCTTTAATATAGGACTCGTAGACGCTGTCGATGCATCCCCATTGCAGTACTCCCTGCAAATCTCCTTGTAAGTTCCGAACCTCAAAAAGGTTAGTCCTCGTCCGAGTTTCTGGACAGCAGACCATATTTTTGGATTAAATTCGTAGTCAAATCCGACGAATCCCACAAAAACCACCAGATTTGCGGGCTTTTTTGCCAAAGGCATATCGGTTGCGACGCGGACCAACAAGAGCGCAATACCAACCAAGTCGACGTGCGGCCTTAAATAAATAGGTGAGACTCAACATGCGTATGGACGGGTACGACAAGAAATGGGTCTTCTTATTCTTGGTGCTGCTTGGTCTTGCGTTATGCGGTGCAGGCAGCGTATTCCCGCAAACCTCGAACTCAGGATCTGGCGCGTCATAGAGAAGCACTATCCAAAATAAGAAAGGACTAAAGCATGAAAACAAACATGCGTTTTATCGTTCAGGCAGTACTGACAGTCTGCCTTACGTTTGTTGCTACGAGCGCGATCGCACAGCAAACAGTGGGTTCGATTCACGGCACCGTGAGAGACCCGCAAGGCGCTGTTGTGCAAAACGCAGAAGTGACTGCGCGCAACGTGGCCACAAATCTTAGTCGCACTACGACTACCAACGACAGCGGCGATTATCGTCTTTCAGACCTCCCGCCTGGAAAGTACGAATTGAAAGTTACAGCCGCTAACTTCAAACAAACCGTCGTTTCCGATGTTGTTGTCGCCGTGAACACGGACACGGAACAAGATGCCAAACTCGAGGTTGGTGGTGCCTCCGAGCAGGTCACTGTTGTTGGCGGCGCAGAGGCTCAGATCAGCACTACGGAAAACACTGTTGCAGGAGTCGTGAATACCCAACAGATTCAAAATCTCCCTCTTAACGGACGAAACTTCCTGGATCTCGCGCAATTGCAACCGGGAGTTGAGAAGGTAGAAGGTGGGAACTTTGATCCAACCAAGGCCAATTACACAGGCGTGTCAATCGCGGGACAGGCAGGACGCTCTGCCCAGATCGCTGTTGACGGTGGTTCGGTTGTAGACAATGTCGTAGGTACGACGGTCCAGAACTTCTCGCAGGAGATAGTGCAGGAGTTTCAGCTGGGCATCTCGAATTATGATCTTTCTACCGGAGCTTCCTCCACCGGTTCGGTCAATATCATTTCGAAATCCGGTTCGAACGAGTTTCACGGGAATGGCTACATTTACGCACGTGATGATAGATGGGCTGCTTTCCCAAGTCTTTCGCGGCTTGATGCGGCGAATGGGATCCCTCCGAACGCACAAACCGACAGGATTCCGTTTGATCGCCAGCAATATGGCGGCACTATTGGTGGTCCAATCGTCAAAGATAAACTTTTCTTCTTCTTCAATTACGAAGGAAACAATCAGGATGGCTCGGCGCTTCACAATCCGCCTGAGGCCCCGGGGTTTGCTGGTTTCACCGGTAACCCATTCGATGAAAAATTGCTGACTGCTAAATTCGATTGGAACATCAACAGCAACACAAATTTCGTGGGGCGGTACTCTTTCAATGACAACAAACAAGATGTTCCATTTGCCCCCGGTTCGGGCATCGTGCCGCGCCCTTCGACTTCCGGAATTTTCGAGTCCGATAATCAGCTTGTGACTAACCGTTCGCACAATATTGTCGCGGGTTTGACACATACTTTTAGTCCAACCGTGACTAACAATCTGGTGTTCAATGTTAGCGACTTCTCAAACGAGATTTTCCCCAAGACAGAAGGTAAGCCTGAGATTCGTATCCTCGGATCACAGCTCTGGAGGTCGGGAACTAACTACATTACGCCCCAAACTACCTATCAGGAACGCTATCAGTTGCGCAACGATCTGACGTGGGTCAAAGGCAATCACACTTTCCGTTTTGGTGGTAACTTCGAACACACCTCTATAAACGGCCGTTTTGCTTTTGCAAAACCTGCACGCATCCGCCTTTTCGCCACCGACCCCGATGGCAATCCCATCAGCTATCAGAACGAGGCTGACTTCCTGAACGGCTTCGTCCGCGACTTCTCGATGGGCATCGGCGACGATATCCTACCTTTTAATACTAAGGGTGGGGACACTCCAAACAATCGCTTTCAGTTTTACGGCAACGATTCGTGGAAGATGACTCCACGCTTTACGCTCAACTTCGGTCTGTCATACCGAATTGATACCAACCTCTGGAACCACGATCAGGGACATCCGGCGATCATCGCTCCGTTGTTTGGTAAGGGAACTGCGCCCAGCCCCAAGGACACGAACAATATCGCGCCTCGAGTGGGCTTCGCCTGGGACATCGCGGGTAATGGCCGCACCGTTATTCGTGGCGGCGTCGGTATGTACTATGACAATACAATTGATAATCTCCGCTTGTTTGAGCGCGCCGACCTCGGACCTCCGGGAGCAGAACTATTCCTCGTCGGCACTGATCTCGTCAGCTCCGTGTTTCCAGGCGGCGACGGACGGTTTGGTTTTGGTCAGCTCACTTTGGCCCAGGCACTCACCATAATGGGACCAGCGCGTGCTGATATTGAAGCCCATGCCTTTAATTGCTCACTGCCTACCTCTTTAGAGTGCTTCGAGTCGATTTCAGGCCCACTCTTTTCTACTGAGTTCCAGATCCCGTACTCACTCCAATACTCTATTGGCGTACAGCGCGAGCTACCGTGGAAGATGGTTTTCCAGGGAGATTTCAATTATCGCAAGGGCGTTCATGAAGTGCTGGTCTATGATGTAAACCATGCTTTCAGCGCCCTTAATCCGCCGAAGTCAAACTTTCCCAACTCTGTGCCATATGCAGACTCGTCGGGTTTCTCCACTTACATGGCAGGACTCTTCCGGCTAGATCGCCGTTTCTCAAACGGTTTTCAAATGACAGCCAGCTACGCCCTGTCGAGATTTAAGGCCTTCGGCAGCGATGCGCTTGGTCTAGGCGCTACGGTGACCGATCTTAATGACCTTCGCAAGGAGTTTGGACCAGCTGGTCTCGATCGGACGCAGCGCTTTGTTCTTAGTGGCATCTGGGACTTGCCATGGTTTAAGAAGAGTGGTTCATGGGCGAAGCGCAATGTGCTTGGGAATTGGCAGCTCTCGTTGATCTCGACAGCCTTCAGCGGCGTGCCGCAGAGCGTCTTTCTGCCAAACTTCGTCGATCTCTCGAAGAGTGGCACGTTCTCAAGCTATTTACCTGGGACTGGAGAAGGTTCCATAGGCCGCTCAATCAAGACCGTTAGCGAGTTCAACACCTTGATTGATGCCTATAACGCAAGTATCCCGTCGCTCGGTGAGCCATGTCCGGGAGACAGTCCTACGGGCCGCTGCGATAGCACGAATCCTAATTTCTTGGATCCGATCGTTCGCCTTGCTCACCTGCCAGAAGGCACTCAGTTGGGTGGCGACTCGCTGATTTCGCAAGATATCAGGGTAACGAAGACGTTCAAGTTCGGTGAAAAGATGGGGCTCGATTTGATTGGGGAAGTGTTCAATGTCTTCAACATTGCGAATCTCACTTATCCTGCGGCCATCACTCTCGCCGACGAAACCTCGTCGCCAAATGAAATTCTAACGCTTGTCCACGGGCCGACCGCGCGTACTACCAGCGTGTTTGGTACTGGTGGCCCAAGAGCTTTCCAATTCGCGGCCAAGTTCCGCTTTTAAGCGAAACCCTTTCGGGTTTTGCCATTTTGATAGGGTGGGGTCCAGAATATGGGCTCCACCTTTTCTATTAGTTCGTTCTTGAATTGACATTGGAGGATATAGACGTGAATTCACGAAGCATTGTGCTAACCCGGCTTCTTTGCATTCTCTTCTTGGGGACCACCGTGACTATCCTCGCGCAGCAGGGCCATACAATTCGAGGTAAGGTGCGCAGCAGTGCTGGAGGCAACGTTCCCAACGCCACGGTAATGCTCGAAAGAAATGGAGCCATGGTCAATCAAACTGTTTCTAACAATGAGGGCGACTTCTTATTTTGGGGCCTTACCGATACGAGCTACGAAGTCTTAGTTAGCGCGGCTGGTTACAACTCCGTTCGCGAGCAGGTGCTATTCGTCAGGTCTGTCGGCCCAGGTGACCCTGGTGAATCACGAACTGTTGAAATCACACTTACTCTGAAAGAAGGCGTAAGGCAGCCGCGCGCCGGGCTCAACTTCGTGCAGGATGTGCCAAAAGCTGCCCGAAACGCTTTTGAGTCAGGCTCAAAACTTGCCCGCGAAAAACAGCGGCCGGAGGCGATCGCGGCATTCGAAAATGCGATCAAGATCTTCCCAGACTATTTTGATGCGCGATTAGTTCTCGCAAACGAGTTGGCTGCGGAAGGTAGATTCGGTGATGCGATCACTCACCTCGAAAAAGCTCGCCGCGTCAACGAGAGAGATGACCGAGTATACGATCTCTTCGCGCGCATCTTAATGGAGCAGCGAAAGTACGCAGTCGCTGCGCGTGTCTATGGCGAGGCCGCACGACTCAATCCCGCCGAGGCGCAGTATCCACTCTCTCAAGGGACGGCTTTGATAGAGCAAGCATCGCTAATCGATCCTTCGAAATCGCAAGCCGCTGCGGACGAACGAAAATACGCTCTCGACGAAGCCGAGAAAGCGCTTAAACAAGCGCAACAGAAAGGTCCCGCAAAAGCTGCTGACGTCCATCGTCAACTTGCGCGTCTATATGAAAGAAAAGGGGACCGAGCGCGCGCCGCTTCTGAACTGGAACAGTACTTAAAGACCAACCCCGGCGATCCAAACGCAGTTGCAATTCGCGAAGCAATCAAGAAATTACGCGCCTCTCCAACGCAACCCTAATTACGTGCTTGACGCGCCCTTAACCAGTTTAATTGCCGCTCTGTCTCGCCCTTTAGTAACAACGTGAAATCAATCCGGATCGTTTTAACTGGGAGCGCGGACGTCCTCGTCCGCAATGAGCGAAGCGAACAGATTTGCGCGACTGCGTCGCGTTGCGGACGAGGACGTCCCCGCTCCCAGTAGCTAGTTGAACTGTTTCTTTGAAGATCCTACTAAAGGTGATGTTTGATTAGGCTGCGTCGTCTGCTTTTCTTCGGAGAAACCGCGCAATTCCCTTCTGACAATCCTCTGTCATCCGCGCGATGACATTCACGTCAACACCTGTCTCTATCGCCTCAGAAAACGGTAAGCCGTCAACCTGATACAGCAGACTTTTGGTGAGTGATACAGCTGACTTGCTGGTGTTGGCAAAGGATTCTGCAAATACGCGCACCTCGTTTTCAAACCTTGCGTCATGGAAGACACGGTTCACTAAACCAATTCGATACGCTTCATCGGCGTCGATCGTCTCTCCACGAGTCAACAACTCGAACGCTACCTTCTCAGAAACATTGCGACGCAGAATCGCCGTGACCATCGCTGGAACGAAACCGATCTTTACTTCCGGGTAACCAAATCGAGCGGTCTTGCTTGCAAGGACAATGTCACAGGCCGTTGCAAGGCCGCATCCACCGGCTAGTGCCCGTCCGTGAACGGCAGCGATGACCGGCACGGATAATTGCCGAATCAACAGAAACAACTCAAGAAGCGCTCGCGCATCAGAGACGTTTTCAGCCGCCGATGCTTTTGAAATCTTTTCGAGGGCCGATAGATCTGCGCCTGAACAAAAGTCAGTGCCGTTGCCGGTTATGACGACAGACCTCACCGATTCATCCGCCGCGACATCGCGTAAGGCCTCCTTTAATCCGCTGATCAATTCGTCATTGAGTGCGTTCTTCTTCTCGGGTCGGTTGAGAATGACGCGTGCAACAGAGCCATCAATTGATGAGAGTACAAGTTTGCTTTTGTTCATTGGATCCTAAAAAGTGGTCCGATCTAATCAGTTAATCTGACCGCGACAATCACCACGGCGCTTTATCTAGAAGGTAATAAGGATGACTCAAGGTGCGGAAAATTGCAGGTTAGGAAGGGTGGCTTGCCCCCGCTC
>DATBSH010000446.1:0-4085 GCA_036559885.1 Pyrinomonadaceae bacterium | reverse complement strand
GATCGACGCAGAACGCGTGGATTTACGTATACAACAAACCGGTAGGCGACGCACCCTTGATCGAAGGTGGGGATTACATTCAGTACCGTTCGCGGTAGCAAATGGCCAGGCGTCCCAATCAGCGTTGAGTGTTGACCATTGGCTTCCGCCAACGGTACTGAATACTAGCAGTTCAAATGGGGCAAATCGGAAACCGATCGGTTAGTTGAAGCAAATGAAACTTCACGTAGGCACCAGCGGCTACAGCTACAAGGAATGGAAAGGCAGCTTCTATCCTGAGAAGCTTCCGGCGAAGGAGATGCTGCCTTACTACGCATCAAAACTATCAGCGGTCGAACTTAACAATACTTTTTACCGTCTGCCGCAACCCTCAATGGTTGAAAGTTGGAAGTCGCAGGTGCCGGACAGTTTCCGCTTTTCAGTGAAGGCTTCGCAAAGAATTACTCACTTCAAGCGACTGAAGGATGCCGAGGCCGAGACGAAGTACATGTTGGACACCGTCGGTGCGCTAAACGAGCAACTTGGGGTGGTTCTTTATCAGCTACCACCTAACATGAAGAAGGATAGTGAACGGCTCAAGACTTTTGTGGCGCATCTGCCCGCTGAGATTCCTGCAGCATTTGAATTCCGACATCCGACTTGGTTTGACGACGAAGTGCTCGACACGCTACGCAACCGTAATCTCGCCCTATGTATTTCAGACACTGATGATCTGCCGGTCAGTCACATCGATCGCACGGCTGAATGGGGTTACTTGCGCCTTCGCCGAGTCAATTATTCACAAGCAGATTTGGAAGAGTGGTGGAAGAAAATCGGAGGACAGAATTGGACTACTGCGTTTGTTTTCTTCAAACATGAGGACGAAGGAACCGGACCAAGACTGGCACGTGACTTCCTCGACATCGCTGCCGCATAAAGAATATCCACAGATTACACAGAGGCGATTTCGGATTTCGGAATGCGGATTTCGGATTTCGTCTGGCTATGTTGTTCGTCAGACTTCATTCTCGGTTTTCGCAAATCGACCGCTAATCACGAAGAGTGCCTCTTGTGTAAAAGGAAATCCGAAATCCGCATTCCGAAATCGCCATTAATCTGTGTAATCTGCGTAATCTTCGTAATCGGTGGATAGTCTTTGTTTCGTGATCAGAAATTGCCGCCGCAAGCGGGATGTCCGCAATCGCAGTCGATCTCGATTGTCTTACCGGCGCCTTCACAAGAAGCACTACAATACTTTCCACCTGGTTGAGGCGGGCAAGTACACGCGGGGTTCTTACACTTCTGCTCCTTCTTCTTCTTATCGTCGTCAGCCATATCGTCCTCCTGAACTGTTCCTGAAGGACTTTAGCGTAGCACAACTTAGCGTCCCTCGACGACCCGCTCGAGGATTTCGAATTCCGGCTGATTACACGTCAGTTTTTGTTTTCGGCCTTCTCAAATGTGAGGGCACCGTGCTGCTTCAAAAGGCGCACTGTAGGGCGGTGCTCGTTCTCTTGAGCATATTGCAGTGCCGTTCTTCCGCTCTTGTCACGCAAATTGATATCGGCCCCTGCAAGAATGAGAGCACGCACGTTGTTCACATGGCCCTCAGCTGCTGCGAGCATCAAGGCTGTAACGCCCTGCTTCGTTGTTTGATTTACCTTTGCACCCGCTTCAAGAAGCGTTTTTAGCATCTCGGTGTTGTTAACACTTGCTGCAGCCATCAATGCGGTCTCACCGTCATCGTCACGGATGTTTACTTTCGCTCCGGCATTCAGTAAATCCCAAACAAGGTCACTCGTTGATTGCTCGTTCATCATCATTAGAGGTGATTGACCGCTGCTATCCCTTGAGTTTACGTCCGCTTTAGCCCCTAACAGCGTCTGAATGATCTCTCGGTTACCGTTCCTCACGGCACATTCGAGTGCGTTGTAGCCAGTCGCTTCATCTCGGACGTTTGCATCTGGATTTTTCGCCAGTGCCTCAGTTACTTCAGTGAGATCATCATCGTCAGCCGCCTTTACCAAAGGCTGCTTCGGTGAAGCCATTGCGACCACTCCCATGGTAACGCTTTCGACCTTGACTGCGAGTGCCTGATCGATACGATTGTTGTCGGCCCCACTAACAGCCACATTCACCACTTCAGCGGTCGCAAACCCGGTCATTTCAAACTTCAACTTATATGTTCCTGCTTCCAGACCTTCGAACTTGTAAACGCCGGTATCGTCCGTTGTCGTTGTAGTAACGTCGTTAGTTTCCATTCTAGTTAGTGACACGGTGACTCCTGGAATTACGGCTCCGTTCGGATCGACAACGCTCCCCGTGATTGAGGCAGCTCCAAGTCTGACGAATGACGTTGATAGATTTCTGGTAAGGGCAGGAGTCCATGACTCCATGTCAGCACTCGTCTGCGGCAAGTTTCCGGCCATGGCGCCGGACATGCTGAGCGAAGCACTAAAAGCGCCCGCGGCAAAAATGCCTGCCCTTCTTCCAATCTTGTGCAATACCAGTGGAGGTGGCTGGATGTAGCGTGCAGGTTCAACGTGCCGCACGCAAAGCCTGCCTCCAGAACGTGCGACAAGTCTGCGAAATTGTTTTCGGTTTAGCTGCGAGATATCGCGTACTGACAACTGGCAATGGTCGCAGAAGCGAACTAGATCGGTTCCTCTCATCGAGTCCCAATCTTGCGAGCACGGCGATGCGATTTTGAATAGTCGAGACAGATCTTCAGGCATAGGCCATCTCCTTTCAAAGTTGATTCGATTGGAGAACCTGGGGAGAGAGCTCACGTTGGAAAGAACTACAGCGTCGGAACGCGACAAAGAGTGGGGTTCCGAACCTTTGGCTCTGCATGTCTTCAAGTCGAACCTGTTGACCCAGTTAGACAATCGCCGGATGCGACATGTTCCAAGTTTGCAGATCACGACTGCCTCGAAGCTAAGTCACACTTCAAGCGCGCATATATCCCTGATTGTCCTGTTTACTGGTTCGAGTTGAAACGAGCCTGGGGAGGTGCTTGTGATTTCGCTCGTGAGATGCGTTGAGTTCGACGAAAGGTTGTTGGCCCACAACAAAAATTTGCACTGGCAGTGACGGACTGGCATGAAGTCAGTAGGCACGTTAGAGAACCACCTCGCGGTAGCGGGTGAGTGCGAAGCAATCAACCAAGCTAGAGTTTGTTTGGCGATAGGACCTTCCTCGATTAATCAGAAACGGTAAATGGGCTCTCACAGCCCAAGATCTTTCCGCAGCTTGAAGGGCCTCGCACCACCGCTACCGCTGCCGCGAAGTGGTACTGACCTCATGACACTGCGGAACGCTATTGACAAGGTGTCATTGGTTAGTGGGTGCGACACTCAATGTGACGAAGATCAAACTGTCCTAGCAGTGAAGAAGCGCCGGAGACGCGGATCATATGCTCGACACGTGAAATAGGAGGTACACAAAAAGATGAAAGCACTTTTTCAGTTCATGGTGCTGAGCGGCCTTCTGTGGTTTGGTCTAACTGTGAATGTTCGGGGCCAAGCACCAAGTCCGGATCGAGTGGCTGGAAAAGCTGGTGCAGAACCCGTTGTAACGGCGCTACCGAGACCCGTTAAGCTAGTGCCGTCTGTAACTTCAGCGCAATCGACACCTGTTGCACGGGCGGCTCCAGCGGTGTCGCAACCCAAGACCGCTCAGGAGTCTTTGCGCTCGGCGAAACGGATTTTTGTCCGTTCGTCATCAATTTTGGTGGGGCAGTCAGTAATAGAAACGAAGCTTCGGAATCGTCGAGAGTTTCAGCAGCTTGGATTGATGATAACCAGGGATCCGAATGAAGCCGATCTAGTCCTGGAGCTGCATCATGACATCTTCACGAAATATGTCTTCACCGCAATCGACCCTTGGACGAATGTTGTCGTCGCGAGTGGCAAACTTAGTTCGTTGGGAGGCACAGTGGCAGGAAAAGTCGCCGAACGTTTTATGAAACAGATGATGAAGGCGAGGTAGACGTAGACGCGCGATAAGGGGGACGCGGGGACGGAGAGACAGGGGGACGCGGGGACGGGGAGACACTGTGACGCGGAGAGCTACTCAGCGAGAGCCTTAGCGATCTCGGCCGCAAC
>DATBSH010000445.1:0-48066 GCA_036559885.1 Pyrinomonadaceae bacterium | reverse complement strand
GCCAGCGTGAGATACCACGCCGCAAGGGCGTGGCATCTTGCTGTAGTTGTTGGCTTAAGAGTAGCGGCCAACATTAGACACCACGCCGCAAGGACGTGGTATCGACTAGGATTGCTGCTCGTGCTGCTCCTGCCACTTTTTCAACCTAGCTCCTCCGCCGTTCTGGGCCAGTCTTCACGAAGCAAACGTGAAAGTGCGCGATCGGCCAGTAACCTGCCACCGGTTTGGCAAGTAGGACAGTAGTTCGTTTCGTTGGACGCGTATCTAATTCGTTGAACCTTCGTCCCACAGCGAGGACACGGCTCGCGATAGCGACCGTGAACCGCCATTCCATTTCTAAACGCTGTAACCTTCTCTGGAAATTTATCGCCTGTCTCAGATCTCAATCTCTCAACCCACGCTGTAAGGGTGTGCTTAGTCGCGGTGAACAGTCGTTCCAGCTCTTCCTGCGTTAGCCTTTGTGTCAAAGCGATAGGTGAAAGCCGTGCTTCCCACAGAATCTCATCCGAATAGGCGTTGCCGATACCACTCAGCGCCCGCGGATCTGTCAACGCGCGCTTGAGCGTATGGTTCTCAGCTTGAAGTGTTTCGCCAAACTCCTTGAGCGTTATCTCAAACACTTCATGTCCTCCCGGATCAAGATTGCGAAGAGCCGACTCGTCCTGCACCACGTGAAGCGAAGCACGTTTCTGCGTACCTGCTTCGGTTAAGCTGAGTGAGCCGTGATTGAATTCAAAGAGGGCGAGATGAAGCTTCGAAAGTTTTGCCGGGCCTTCCTTCCAGTGAAGCCGACCTGCGATCATCAGGTGCAATACGAGCCAGAAATCGTTTTCGAGTTCAATACAAATCCGCTTACCCAATCTACGCAGCTGCAATACTTTCTTACCCTCGGCACTCGCTATTGGCGGCGTTGCCGTGCGAAGAAGGAATGGTGAAGCGATCCTTATACGCTTAAGTGTGTGATTCAGAATGCGCTTTTCCAGTGCGTCGATGTAAATAGTGATATCTGGCAATTCCGGCATGACCAAAGAGTATCCACAGATTACACAGATTAAGAAATTGGGAAAGTTCTGTTGACCAAAATAGCCTTCCTTAGCTTTCCTGGCACTAAACCTGTGTAATCTGTGGATACTCTTTTTCCTCCGTGACAATGGTTAGCTGAAAAATGGAAAATGGCGTTATGTCGATCAACATCATCGATGTGCTACTTGCGCTGGTTGTCTTGATTCACGTGTTGAATGGCTACCGGCGAGGCTTTCTCAGAAGCACCCTTGATCTACTCAGCTGGATCTTGAGTTTTCTTGCTGCACTTCGTTTCTATCCAGTGCTCGCACGTTGGTTTGAAATACAACTTAATTGGTGGTCCGACGTTTGGAACAGGCCGATTGCCTTCGTTGTGATTGGTATCACCGTTGGTCTCATCGTCGAAGCCATAGGCACGGCTATTCTTAAAGCCTTCTCAGAAAAGGTTCACGAAAATCAGGCCAATCGTGTGCTCGGATTGGTCCCCGGGCTCGCCAGCGGATTAATCACGGCTGCGATTCTTTCCGCGCTGCTTCTCGCCATTCCTCTCAACGAAGGGCTGCGCGAAAGAACTCGTGAAAGTCAGGTCGTGAATCGACTCGCTACGTACACGGAGCGCCTGGAGACGCTGCTGCACCCCGTGTCAGCTGACTTCGCTGAAGCAATAGCAGAGACATTTAACTTTTTAACTATCAAGCCTGAATCCGGTGAGCGGGTAACATTGCCTTATAAGGTGCCGCAGTCGCGGCCGCGTCCGGATCTCGAAGCAAGAATGTTGCAATTGGTAAACAGAGAAAGAGTGGCGGCAGGACTGCATCCACTTTCCGCCGATCCGGAACTCACTGAGGTCGCACGGCAACATTCCGCAGACATGTTCGCTCGTGGGTATTTTGCACACGAAACTCCGGAAGGTCGGGATCCTTTCGAGCGCATGCGGGAAGCGGGTGTTAAGTTTGGGACGGCAGGAGAGAATCTCGCTTTAGCGCCGACGGTGCAGGTTGCACACACTGGACTAATGAACTCGCCCGGCCATCGTGCGAATATTCTTCAAAAGGATTTCGGTCGTGTTGGTATCGGGATTATGGACGGCGGCATTCGAGGGCTGATGGTTTCGCAGGAGTTTAGAAACTAAGGATGAGGGATGAGGGATGAAGGATGAAGGATGAAGGATGAAGGATGAAGGATGAGAGCAGAACGCGGAAACCATACCTTCGCTAACTGCCTTCATCCTTTATCCTTCATCCCTCATCCTTCATCCCTAGTTCCACGGACAATTCCGGCAGCCGCTACCACAGCAATAGCCTCGGCGTCGTAGATAACTGGAAGTGAAAACCATCGCGCCGTTCTCAACCACATAGTCTTCGCCTGCTTCCAAAATACCTTGTAGAAGTGAAACATCGACGCGCTGAAAGGATCTTGAATGGTCTGGAAAGCTGCGGCTGGAAGCGAGGTCTGGATGGATAATTTGCGCCAGAACCTCAGCCCCTTCTATAACCCGTGGGCCTGGCCGTGCGAAGTAGGAATTTGCATCGACAGCATAAACGCGACCGGTCTGAACTGCCCGCAACTTAAAGAAGTCTGCTGCATGATTCGATCTGGTAGGTGAATATCGCCCGAAGGAATTCCAAATCTCCTTCATCGTCTGTTGCAAGTTAAATCCGCAAGGCATAATTACGACGATCTCAGGATCCAACCTTGCTATATCTTCCCAGGAAGCTCTAACAGATTCGGCACCTTCCTGGCCCAGTATTTCTCTGCCACCAGCCAGCTCTACAAGTTCGGGTACCCAATGACCACACGCGTAAACCGGATCCAACCACTCCATACAGAATACACGCGGCCGTTCGACAGTCTTATTTGCCAAAATGTTTAGGCGGTCGATTCGAGCGTGACAGTCGTCGATTATCTCTTGCGCAGCGAGCTCGCTGCCAGTCGCTTTGGCGAGAGCGCGCAGGTTTTCGAAAATCTCGCTAACCGTGCGTGGAGTCAGCCAGAGAATCTCCGGAGGCTTTTCTAGAGTACGCAAAACTTGAGAAACCTCGTTACCGGAAGGAGCACAAACCTGACAGAGGTTCTGAGTCAGAATGAGATCCGGAGATAGCTTGCGTAATAGATCCTCATCGATTTGATAAAGGCTCTCGCCGCTTCGGATTCGCTCCGCAACCGCGTGGTCAATAGCTGCCTGACTCATTGTTTCGATGGGCAGAACGTTCCGAACCACGATCGATTTAGTTTTGGCGTCAGGTGGATAATCGCATTCATGAGTCACTCCGACGAGTGCGTCACCTAATCCAAGCGCATAGACCATTTCCGTTGCGGATGGAAGAAAAGAAACTATTCTCATGCAAGCCATAGTTTATACCAGATGTCCGATATGCTTTAGCTTGTCGCGACTTGCCAAACATCCAAGCTTACAGAAATCGGTCAACCGAATGTCCGATACGCTTCAGCTTGTCGTGTCTCGCGCAACACTCAAGCTTAGAGAAATCGGCAACCGAATGTCCGACATGCTTCAGCTTGTCGTGACGCCCATAAACTCTCAAGATTCAGTTCCACACTACAAGATCAGAGAAATTTCAGGTAGGGAAGGGTGGCTTGCCCCCGCTCAACTAGCTTTATCCGGATCCGAGAAAACACTCAACCGCAGAACGGGAGCGAAGCGACCGAGTTCAACTGACGGAATCGCCAATGTTAGTTCAATCGCTCGCTTCGCTCCCGTTCGGTAGTTGAATCTCTCCGGACACGCTTACAAGCCACCCTTCCCTACCTGAAATCATTCGGACGTTGACTGGTCGGACTAATGTTTGACTCTATCGCAAGTCGCGACAAGCTGAAGCGTATCGGACATCTGTTGTCGCATTTCGGTTACTTTGTCGGATAGAATGCGCCGCGCAAAGGAGTCACCATATGAAATGGCTCGTGGGAATCGTCGCTGGTCTTCTCTTAAGCCTCACAAGCGTGACTGTCACTCATGCTCAACGCGCTACCTTCAGCGTCGGCACGGCAACAGCTGCTCGGGGTCAAAAGGCTACTGGTGTCATTGAAGTCCCGCCTGGCAGTGATGGAGCATTGAATATTCCGGTGGCCGTTTTTCACGGCGCGAAACCTGGACCGGTTCTCGCCTTGGTATCAGGAGCGCACGGCACGGAATACGCATCAATCATTGCACTGGAGAAGATCTTAACTCTAATCAATCCGAAAGAACTGTCGGGAACCGTTATCGTCGTTCCGTTGATCAATATCCCTTCGTTCGAACAGAAGGTTCCTCACGTCAATCCCACTGACCACAAGAGCATGAACCGCTTCTATCCTGGGAAAGCCGATGGCACGCAAACCGAGCGAGCATCGTTCTTGATTACGAAACAGGTAGTTGAGCAAGCAAACCATTTGATTGACTTACACGGAGGCGATACCGATGAAAGCCTTCGGCCATATAGCTATTGGACTAAGACTGGTAACGAGAAACAGGATCAGATCTCGCGAGATATGGTACTTGCCTTCGGTTTGGACCACATAATTATTTCTACTGATCGTCCAAAGGATCCACAGGCGTCGCGGTATCTCGAAAACACGGCAACCACTCGAGGTAAACCCTCGATCACCGTCGAGGCGGGACACGCAGGCACCGTGGAAATAGATGACGTCAACATGCTTGTCAACGGATGCTTTAATGTAATGCGTTACTTGAAGATGCTTCCGGGCGAAGCAAAAATCATCGAACATCCGGTTTGGATCGAACGAGTCGTAACATTAACTAGCGACCAAACAGGAATGTTTTATCCGCTGGTGAAGCGCGGCAGTTATGTCGAACAGGGAATGAAGATCGGTTATGTAACGGATTACCTGGGAACCACTATCTTTGAGGCACGTGCTCCCGCAAGCGGAGTGATTCTCTATATCTGCTCAGTCCCATCGATGACCAAAGGCGCAACCATTGCGAATGTAGGCGTCGTATTGAAGTGAACCTCACAACCCTCTACACATCTCTTTGCCCCAGGGTGTAGAAACTGCGCGACGGTAACTCATTCTGATCTCGCCGAAATTCCAATCCTTCCGTTGCCAAATCGATCCGTCGGCATACTCGACCCGATTAATCACAACCTTTTCTTCAAAGGGATTCGTGCTGTTCTTCGCCAGCGTATCTACGCTCACGACCTCGCTGGGCCCTGAAACGCTGAAAGCCTGGATTTCTTTTTCCTTGCCGGCTTTGATATTTGCCGCACACAAAAACTGTCGACGAGTTATATTTTGAGCGTTAGCGCGATCAATGAATTGATATTCCCAAAAGAGAATGTCGACTGCCTGCTGCGTTGGATTCTGTATCTTGATCTTGTAAGCAAATGCTTCAACTGGCTTTGGCTGCGGCGTGCGCGACTCCTGCACGCTGTTCTCGATCGACGCTCGACGTCCATCTATTGTGTCGAGATTGGGGTCTCTTGTGCCTACCGGATCGTTAACTCGCACGTTTCGTTGAAAATTCTTGTTTTGCGGAATCATTTCCCGCGCTGGAGCGGTATTCGTAGCATCAGTCTTCTCCGTGACCTCTCGTGTCTTGACCCATTTATAGCTGACAACGACGAGCGAAGAGCTTTCTGGTGTTTGAAGTGAGGTAAGAAACATAAGCGCTAACGTGAAAAGGAGCATGTTTCGCATTGTTCATCCTCCAGCAAAGACTATACACAGATTACACTAACCAGGAGCAGGAGCAGTAGGCAGGGGCAGCAACTTTCCGCTCGCAACATCCAAAGCGGGTCGTGCTCCTGCCTGCTGCTCCTGCTCCTAGTTTGTTGCCGGGCCGAGTAGTTGCTCAACTTCGACTTTCAACTCTTCCAGTTCCTTCTTTAGAACCTCGTACCGCTCGATGGCATCGCGTCCAATTTTCTGATCTACGTTGGCCGTCATCCCGGCCAGGTATGTGATATGAGCCTGCAACCCAGGTTTGCCATAACGTACCGCCTCAGTGAGCAGCTTCGAGGCAATCGCATTAAGCCGAGCGGAATCAACTGATGAGTTTTGCTTGCTCTGGGCTTCACGGACTCTCGCCACAAGTTGATTCACACTATTCACCATCTCTCGCATCCGCAGATTATGTTCATATTGTTCTTGTAGATCAGCGAGTGTCACTCCGTCTTCGGCAACGCGCGGATCGATCAACACAGTAAAGGGCTCGGTTAATGTTTTGTCGCCGACTTTAAGACGAGCCTGATACTGTCCGGGCGGCACTATGACACCTGCCTGATGACGTACATCCCAAACAAATCGATTTATGCCAGCCTGTTTTGCCGGACGTGGTGGTGGCCCAGCGAAACGTCTTGCGGGCGGTGCGTCAGGATCTTCCGGTTGTGATTCTGTTCCGCCAGCGCCGGTCGCTGCCCCACTTCTTGCACTGCGTGCGCCCGTGGGGGCCTCGCTGCTATAGGTATTAACCAGCGTTCCTTTGCTATCCAGTATGTCGATGACAACTGGTCCTGCGGCAGCTTGTGGTAGGTAGTACTCAATTATAGGGCCGAGGTTATTCGGACTCACTCGTGTTCGATAGCCATCACGTGGTTTAAATAGATGGACTTCGTTAACCGACGATTGAGAAGAAATCTGATGTAACGAAGTGATGTTGTCGATAATCCAAAACGCCCGACCCTGAGTCGAGACGATCAGATCATTCCGATGCAGTTTGATGTCTGATACCGGCACATTTGGCAAATTCAACTGAAACGGTTGCCAATGCGAGCCGTTGTCAAAAGAGATGAACATCCCAAACTCAGTTCCCGCGTAAAGCAAACCCTCCCGCGCTGGATCCTCGCGGACGACGCGAGTTGGCCAGTCAACGGGAATGCCGTTTTTCCCATCGGTCAGTCGCGTCCACGTCCTGCCATAGTCATCTGTGCGATAAATGTAAGGTTGATAATCTCCCAACAACCAGCGATAGACCGCGAAATACGCAGAACCTTTGCGGTGAGGTGAGGCCTCAATGAATTGCACCCGTCCTCCCGGAGGCAGATCCTTTGGAGTGACATTGGTCCACGACTTTCCATTGTTGCGCGTGATGTAGAACGGTCCATCATTCGCGCCCGTCCATATCACTCCTTTTTCGAGAGGCGATTCAGTGATTGCGTACAACGTACTGTAGAACTCCTCGCCCGTTACGTCACGGGTAATTGGCTCGCCGCTTACTCCCTGACAGCAGGCCGGTTTCGCAGTTAAATCCGGAGAGATCTTTTCCCACGTAACACCTTTGTCGCGCGTTCGATGTAGGTATTGCGAACCGTAGTAAAGAACGTCAGGGTCGTGCGGCGAAGTTGCCATCGGTGACACTCGCTGGAATCTCAAAATCAAATCGCTAGCCGGATTTCCGTAGAGTGATTGCGCGCCAACCCAATAGTTTTTCTCCTGACCGATCTTCAGATTCATTACACCGTATTGACCCTTGCAAGATCCATAAACAATATTTGGATCTTTTGGGTACGGCATGATTGGACCAGTTTCACAACCTGGACCCGAACGCCAATCCGATGTCGACGCTGGATCAGCCTGGCTTGAAATAATGATTGTGCTGTTGTCTTGTTGGGCGCCGTAAAGTTTGTAGGGGAACTGATTGTCGACCCAAACGCCGTAAATCTCCGATGTTGGTTGATTCATTTGAGACGACCACGTCCGACCACCGTCCGTTGAAATGTTGGCCCCGCCGTCGTTCGACTGAATCATGATCTGGTTGTTGGTCGGGTTAATCCAGATGTCGTGGTTATCGCCGTGGGGTGTTCGGAACGGTGTGAATGTCTTGCCGCCGTCAACTGATTTGAAAAAGCCTTCTGCGCCTGCGTAAACGATGTCCGCGTTCGTTGGGTCTGCACCTAGGGTCGTGTAGTAGAACGGGCGCTGAACCAGTGAACCCTGCGAATTAACCAGGGACCACGACTGACCGGCATCTTCCGATCGATAGAGACCACCACCTGGCTTCGCCTCAATCAGAGCATATATGCGCTGAGGATTGGCAGGCGTTACAGCGAGGTTTGCTTTGCCAATCAATTCAGTTGGCAGACCGGTTGCGATGCGGGTGAAATGCTCTCCACCGTCAGTGCTTTTATAGAAGCCACCTTCACGTGAGCCGCTAATAATTGTCCATGGCTTCCGCTCGAGCCGCGACATCCACGCGTAGACGATATTCGGGTTGCCGGGTTGAGTCTCAACATCCATTGCCCCGACGGTATCAGAGACGAACAGAACCTTTCGCCATGTTTGACCACCATCGCTCGTTTTGAATATGCCCCGGTCAATATTCGGTTTGAATATGTCGCCAACTGCTGCTACCCAAACGATATTTGGATTTGTGGGATGTATGCGGACGGCGCCGATCTGTCCCGCGTTGTATAGACCAACGAAGCTCCAGCTTTGGCCACCGTCAATTGATTTATAAACTCCGCGTCCTGTGGAGACGTTACTCCGGACGCCATCGGAGCCCGTTCCCAGATAGATGATGTTCGGATCCGACTCTGACACCGCCACACTGCCCGTCGAACCGAGCGGAATCTTTCCATCGGTAATTGGAGTCCAGGTGGCGCCGCTGTCTGTAGTGCGAAACAGGCCGCCACTAGCCACGCCGATGTAGAAGGTTTTTGGTTGTGATGGTACGCCCGTAACGGTTGTCACGCGTCCTCCGCGCGATGGACCGACTAGTCGGTAACGAAGGCCTTTGAACAACGCAGGATCGACCGTCGTGTTTTGACTTGAAGGTGTCGTTTGACCGAACGATTGAGGCACCAGTACAAACAGACTCAGGAACACGAGACAGATTGAGCGACGCATCTGAACTCCTCTAATGATTGGCGCTGATATTCTCAGCGCAGACTAGAGTGACTTGAAAATTTTTTTCGAAACGCGGAAGCGGGGAGAAGGATAAAGCCACAGACGAAAGAGTGCAATGGTTCGAATTGGTTAGGTGCAACAACTTACTCAACAACCGAAATCGGTCGCTTCGCTCCCGTTTGGCAGTTGTATCTCTAGCTCGGATAATTCAAGTCTGAGTTGCCGAAGAGTTGTCTTTAATGAAGTCTCTCAGGTGCTGAGAGAGAGCTTAAATTTTCGAACACTACTTATCACCGCTCTGAAGAACCGCAGGATCCGCGGGAGAACCAGATAAGAGATAAGCAGCCCTACTGCCACGATCGCGAAAAGAAGGAAGGGAAGGAAGACTGCGGCAACTATTGAGAAGACTGCGACAATGTCTTCGATGATACTTGCAACCCAGTTTGAGACTGGCTCCGGACTCGTATTTAGCAACACCCGCGTTGCTGCCTTCGTGCCGTGCGAACTTAATGCTAGTCCACCGCCAACCAAAACTGCGATTACCTGGATCGGCTTATCGAAATCACCAAATGCAGCCGCTGCCAGTACTGCGCCGGCTGGGACGCGAATGAAAGTGTGGATTACGTCCCAAGTACTATCGATCCATGGCACCTTATCGGCAAAAAACTCAATGCAATAGAGGGCCGTAGCGATTCCAATGACCCACCAATTCGTCACGACATCGAGTTCTCCCGGAAGTTTCAGATGCGCAAACCGCCCCAACAGTCCGAGTGTAGCAACCGAGGCGTATAGATTGATCCCCGACGTCCAGGAAGCGCCCATTGCCAAAGCGATTGTCGAGATCAGATTCATCGCAGATTAAAACGAGAAAAAGCAGGCAGAGTTCCCAAACCTCAAAAATCTCTATTCAACGGCTGCAAAACGAGCTATGATCCAGCCCAACTCCTAACCTCTCTCCCGGAAATTCGAAAGCACTCTCCCCTGGGCTGCCGCCACGGTGACGGCAAGAAGTGTTCGCAAACCTGAGGAGGTGCTTATGAAACCAACCCCGACAAGGTCAAAGTATCTATCTCTCCTATTTCTGGTTCTGCTCTTGAGTCTTACCGGCTACCTCATTTCTCCGGCGTTACCACAAACTCGTGAACGCATAGTCAATCCGAGTCCGGCCGAAGCTAACGCGAGGGTAGCCGACATCATAAGAACAGATGTCGATCTTGTGACAATAGATGCACTCGTGCTGCAGAAGAATACTGCTCGCGTAGTCGGAAGCTTGAAGCGAGAAGACTTCTCTGTTTCGGAAGATGGTCAAAGACAAACGCTCACGCATTTCAGTCAAGACAACTTGCCGCTTTCGGTCGTGTTGTTAATCGATCGTGGCGGTTGTCTCGATCCGTTTGGACAGGAGGTCAGACGTGCGGCTTTGGATGCAATGTCACACCTGAAGCCAAGTGATGAAGTAGCGGTGATGACCTATCACGACACAGTGGAATTAATACAGGGATTCACCCGCGATCGGCGTTCTCTGGAGTTTGCTGTGAACTACGTGCCACCGCACGACGAGACCCGCAACCACTGTTTGAATATCGCTTTTGATGAAGCCGCCAATTACATGATGAAAGCAGGCAATCCCACGGGCCGTCGAGTGATCATTGCAATCACCGGGGTCACACGCAATTGGGCCTGTCGGCCCGGGCCGTCTGTCAACGAAGCAACGCACTCTGTCTTCGAGTCGGGCAGTGTGGTATGTGGTCTGATTCCCTATACTCCCGAACAGGTGGCGGAGAATGGGATGATGCGTTGGGCTACACGATTTGGTCGAATCGGTGGCCTTCATTATCTCGATATTCAGAAGCTCGCAGACGACACGGGAGGCGAGGTACTGAAGGACAGACCTGAGCTGCTCGATGGAACGTTCAATACATTGGTCAATCATCTTCGAACTCGTTACAGCTTCTCTTTCGTGTCTACAAATAAGAAACGAGATGGAACTGTCCGGAAACTTAAGATTGAACTTGCAGACGGTGTAGAGAAGTCGCAGGGAAAATTGGTGGTGAAGGCCCGGAAGAGTTACGTCGCACCCAAAGGATGAAGTAACACGCAAGCTGACAGAAAAATCGCAGGGTAGGAAGTTCGGTTTACCCACGGTCGAATTTTTGACAGGATTACAGAATTAACAAGAGTACGCAGTTAAATCGGATAGGAACTGCTAAGCTGTCTACTTTTCTTGCTGATTCTGTAATCCTGTCAAAAATTTGTGCCGTGGGTAAACCGCTTTCCTGACCTGCAATTTTGCTCTACTACGGGGCGGATACCATAATCTTGAAGGGATAGACCCTGTGCATTCAGACCTAACAAAGCCTCTTGTGCAACACGCTCCACAGTTCGACAACAAAACAGCCGTGCATTTAGCGGAGAGACTTTATGGTTTGACAGTTACTGCGAGCGACTTGCCCAGCGAACGGGACCAGAACTTCTTGTTGATCACTGTCGCAGGTGAAAAGTTTGTTCTCAAAATTGCCAACAGTTTGGAAGATGAGGATTTGCTAATGGCCCAGAGCGAAGCCATGATGCGAGTCGGTTCTCAAGCCCCGATTTGTCAGCAGCTCATTCCAACCGTTGCTGGAAATCTTCTGGAGAAAGTGAAATCGCAGTCTGGTGATGCCAACTTCGTTCGGCTGGCAACGTACCTGGAAGGAAAGCCACTTGGCGAGGCTCAGATGCTGTCGCCACGACTGCTAAACAATCTCGGGTCTAAGTTGGCGCGCATGGATTCGATTCTGTTGCAGTTTGATCGTCCTTCATTGCATCGGCGCTTTCACTGGGACCTGGCAAATTGGAAAGCTGTCGTCGGTGAACACCTTGACTTGGTCAATGATGTGCCGCTTCGTGAATTGGTGCGGCACTATACGACCACATTCACGCGCGATGTCGCGCCACTGCTGCCTGGTTTAAGAAGAAGCTGCATCCACGGCGATCCAAATGATTACAACGTAATCATGAATAGCGATTCTTCCGGAGTCGTTGGTTTCATTGACTTCGGTGATATGGTCTACAGCTATACAGTCGCAGATCTGGCTATCGCTATCGCGTATGTTGTTCTGAAGACCGAACGATGGTTAACGGCGATGACTCAGCTTGTGAGCGCGTATCATGCAGTTCTTCCATTACACGACGAAGAGATGAAAGTACTCTGGGGACTGACTCTGATGCGACTTTCGATGAGTGTATGTTTGGCAGCGTATCAGCAACAACAACAGCCGCAAAATCAATATCTGGATATCAGTCAAGAAGCTATATGCGCGAAGTTGCCCGAATTGATCCGCGTGGATCAGCCAAAGGTGAGCAGAGCGCTCCGGCAGGCGTTGCGTTGAAGATCTGACGCAACACTTCAAGGTATGCAAATACGGAACGGGAGCGAAGCGACCGCCCGATGTCCGATACTCAGTGGGAAGGAGTCAGTACCACCCGCTACCGCGAGGTGGTACTGACTTCATTCCACTGCGATCCGAATTTTGCAAGAGGGCTCTAAACCGTATCGGACATCGGCCATTCGGAGTATTACGAACCGCAGTTCAACCGCACACATGACGAGTAACGCTAACCGAGAAACTCTTGCAGCGCGTCGACGCTTGCTCGGCAGGAATCTCAGTGTTGCCTACAGGAGCCCACTCAAGATCGTTCGCGGCTCCATGCAGTATCTCTATGATGAAGATGGAGTCGAATATCTTGATGCCTACAACAACGTCGCTCACGTTGGGCATTGCAATCCACGCGTGGTGAAAGCCGGCCAGGAACAAATGACGGTTCTTAATACGAACACGCGTTACTTGCACGATCTCATTATTCGTTTCGCAGAACGTTTGACCTCAACCTTGCCGGCACCTCTCAGCGTCTGCTTCTTTGTGAACTCCGGTAGCGAGGCGAATGAACTGGCTCTTCGTCTTGCGCGTACTCACACTAACGCCCAAGACCTCATTGTGCTCGAGCACGCCTATCACGGAAACACGAACACGCTTATCGATATCAGTCCCTACAAACATGACGGTCCAGGAGGGAAAGGCCCACCGTCTTGGGTCCACAAGGTTCCTCTTCCGGATATGTATCGAGGTGCACACCGGGGTAGCGAGGCTGGTGCTGCGGAATCATACGTAGGGTATGTGCGCGACGTGATTCAGAAATTACGCGACACCAACACGCCGCTGGCCGGCCTTATTGCGGAGTCGATGCCCAGCGTTGCGGGGCAGATCATTCTGCCAGAGGCATATGTGCGTGGAGTCTACGACGCAGTTCGGGCCGCTGGTGGTGTTTGCGTCGCCGATGAAGTTCAGACGGGCTATGGTCGTATTGGCACGCAGTTCTGGGCATTTGAAAGCTACGGTGTAGTTCCGGACATCGTGGTATTAGGCAAGCCGATTGGCAATGGTCATCCGATAGGTGCTGTTGTTACCACTGCTGAGATTGCAGCTTCGTTTGATAACGGGATGGAGTTTTTCAGCACGTTTGGCGGAAACACTGTCTCGTGTGCGATCGGTCTGGCAGTGCTTGACGAAGTGCTCGAAAACAATTTGCAAGCACATGCACTCGCGGTGGGTAAGGTTCTAAAGGCGAGACTTAACGAGCTGATGAAAAGTTACGAGATAATTGGAGATGTCCGCGGGTCTGGTTTGTTCGTTGGCGTGGAGCTGGTGCGCGATCGCGTAACGCTGGAGCCGGCAACAGCGGAGGCAGACTTTATCGTTAACGCAATGCGTGAGCGGCAAATCTTATTTGGCACAGATGGTCCGTTTCATAACGTATTAAAGATACGTCCGCCAATGCCGTTTACTGCGAGAGACGCAGATCGATTGGTGGAGACTCTTGAAGCGATTCTTCGCCAGGTAACACCCGCAGGCGATCAATGAGTGCCAAAGGCGCGGAATAAGGTATTGTCAGGCAGTCCTCTAAAAGAAATTACCAAACAGATTACTGTCCCAACTTCTTCAACATCTCGCGTCCGTTTGAATTCTGTGGATTCAGTTCGAGTGACTTCTTGTAGTTGGCAATTGCAAGCTCCTTCTCGCCTGCATTCATGTAAGCTTCGCCGAGACTGTCATATGTGTTCCATGCCTTCGGATAAAACTCCACATTCAATTTCAGAAGAGCAATCGCCTCAGAAAGTTTCTGCTGACGCATGAGCGTGTATCCCAGATTATTCAATCGATCTTCCGAGACCGCTACATTCTGCGGAGTATCTTTCTTTATTTTCCGATAAGCCTCTGATGCTTCAGGTATCTTGCCAGCTAAAAGCATTTCGAAAGGCACGAGCATATCTGACGTTAACCGTTTGGTCGGTGTCGCGCCGGCTCCCGTAACAAGCTGAAGGTCATACGCGCTATCTCCGTTCGTCGCTGGCGAACGAACAAAGTTGTATTTGATATTCGCATCCCGCCGGATGAAAGTTGTTTCTGAGATAGGAAGTAATTCGAACGGATCGTCCCCGGTCGGATAGGCGAATAGACTGCCTGATTTGGTCTCAGCCCCCGGTTTGATCGTCAATACGCGATCAGGGTTAACCTGGAACCGT
Organism: Pyrinomonadaceae bacterium; assembly: GCA_036559885.1. Lineage (GTDB taxonomy): Bacteria > Acidobacteriota > Blastocatellia > Pyrinomonadales > Pyrinomonadaceae > PSRF01. Next base: position 33,680 of record DATBSH010000445.1, on the reverse strand, counting down.
CCCGACAGAGGTTGTAATTGCGAAGGAGCAAGCGAGATTATTTGGTAGGGCTCCGGCAGGAACTCATCCCAACCGTACTCCTTTGCCACGCCGCGAATCACCTCGCGCAGAATCTGCCCATTATCAGAGTTAACCATCACCGCTACGCCATAGCCTTTGTCTCTACTCACCAGCAGCTCGGCGCGAAATCCTTCGTCAGCACCGCCATGACCGAAATAGAGCGCGCGCCCGTGCTTCTCGATAAAGAAACCCAGACCGACATCTTCCATAAACGACGAGGTCATAGTTTCAACAGACTGCTTGCTCAAAACCTTATTTGAACGACCAGCTAATGACAGTTGTACTTCGATCGCGAATTTCGCCAGGTCGGTCGGCGTCGTCCAAAGACCAGCAGCCGCCATCTCGGGATAGACATGAATCTTGCCTTCGACTTCCCGGCTGTCACCGCGATAACCAGTCGCTGCTCTCTTTCGCCAGTCGGCCGGCAAAGGCTGACTGTACGTGCTGTTGGTCATCCCGAGCGGCGAGAGCACAGTTTCCCGCGCGATGTCGGGATATGGCTTCTTTTCGATGTCCATGATTGCAAGCTGGGCAATTGTTATCCCGCCTCCGGAATACCGGAAACGCGTGCCTGGTTCCATATCGACGCGGACGGGCGCGGTGTTCGCGGGCTCAGTGCCGTCTAATACCTGCTGCAACGTAGGAACTTTTTCTGTTATTGCGTATCCAGGAAAACCGTGCACTGTAGTGCCTGCTGTATGACTCAGAAGATTTCGTAACGTCACTTTCTTTTTCGCCGTAAAGTCATTCTCAGGCAGTTTCCATGAAGTGAGTTTGTTATTGATGTCTTCGTCGAGCGAGATTCGTCCCTGCTCCACCTTCTTCATTGCCACCATGGCGTTTACTGACTTACTAATCGAGCCCGCCTGAAAAAGCGTTTCAGTGGTTGCTGGCTCCATGCTTGCAAGATCCTTCACGCCGTAGGCGCGCGCCCAGTCGATTTTAAAATCTTTGATAACGGCCACACTGAGAGCCGGAACTTTGTAAAACTTCATTCGCTCAGCGATAGACCAGCCTGGTTCCCCTTTAATGAGTACCGAAGGCAGTAGGCCATTCTCCACCCGAGCAATCGGCGGATTATTCGTCTGAGCAAGTGCGAGTGAAGAAAAGACGTAGACAAGTAATAGGAGTTTGCAAATCAAGCGCTTCATGGAAAACCTCAAAAAGAAACGATTGCGGGCCGTGTCTGGAGAAGCGGTTTTTATCACGAGCGAAGCAGATCGACAAGAATTGTTTGTCGTGGCGGGTACGAGGAAGTTCGGCAATTCAAATTTTCCTATGGAACGTCCAAACTTTCCATGTCTCTATAGCAAACTTTGCGGCGCTAAGGTTTCAACGTTTGCTGTCGGCCTTGTTTGTCAACGACTTTAACGAAGCTGCCAGTATCCTTCGCGATCAATTGCACACCCGCCTCAGCGTCATCCGATAATCCGAGTGCGGAACCTTTTGCTGATGCGGTCATTTTTACAACTGGGCCACTCTTTGGATCAGCCATTCGGAAGAGCACCGTTTCCGGATAGAGCTTGCCGTTGATTGTCTCCGGGCCATGCACCAAGATATTTGCCCGAATCACTCCCTGATCGTCGACGATCTCCAGCGCGCGGCCCCGTAGCACAGGAGCAATCTCGTTCGCCTTAGTGCGGTAGATCTGTGACAACAAGAAGATGGTCAGGATGAGATTGACGATTGTGATTGCTAAAGCGATTCGTTGCGTTTTCATATCTGCCCCCTTCATTGAGGATCAAGGAATTAGACTAAGTTGGCGTGATCTTCCTTCCGACTATGTAACGTCCGGCCAGAGGAACTTACCCGGAAGCAATTGGCGACAAGAGTTACTACAGAACAGGAGCGAAGCGATCGATGGAACTCGCGATATGAATACCGTCAGTTCCATCGGTGCTTCGCTCCCGTTCTGTAATTGAAGTCTCTTTGGCGAACATTGCGATAACCTGCCGGCAATGTTTGCGTATTTTGGTGGACCGGCTAAGCGCCACGGTCATCGTGCACTGACGCTCCCGGCCGAAAAAGAATGAAAATCATCGCTACGAGCATCACGGTATGGATGACTATTTCAACCATTGAATGGAAAAGGCTAAGAACGACGTGTGCTGCCATCCATGCAAGGCAGACCCAACGCGCCCACTTAAAACTGTGCAGGAGCCCAGCACCGCCAACGGCTGCGATTAGTCCACTTAGACAAACGTAAGTGGCATCGAGTACCTCGTGACGAGTCAAGGCTGAAGTGCCGACACTTGCGACTCGTCCGATCGAAATCAGTCCTGACGCAAGGCCAAGACTACCGACGACGATAAATACCCAGCCAAGAATTGTTATGGAAACTGGACGTTTATACATGGCTCTTGGATAACTTGGGATACAAACAGTCAAATTGTTTTTGAGCAACTTTAACTCGGCAAGGCCGATTCCTGGTCCGTTTTAGGTGCTTCACTGATCTGGTAATCTTTGCCAACATGACATTGCCCGAATGGCTCACACCGATGGCCGCCACTCTAACGCAAGAACGGTTCACTGGACCAGAGTGGGTCTTCGAACGGAAGTTCGACGGTATTCGGCTGCTTGCATATAAAAACGGCAAGGACGTCAGCCTCTTTTCACGTAATCGTTTAGCTCAGAACTTGCCGGCCATTGCCGAAGCGGTCGCCAAACTCCCACCTCGCGAATTGATTCTTGACGGCGAGATCACCTGGGGAGGCCAGGCAAAATATCACGTTTTCGACGTCATGTGGTGTGACGGCAACATAACATCGCTTCCCCTGGAAGAACGACAAGCATTACTTACTCGACTGCCTATGAAGCCGCCGCTTCACCGCGTGACGAGCCTGAACGATGAAATACCGTGGGAGCGCGCACAAAGAGAAGGGTGGGAGGGCGTTATCGCGAAACGCCGCGGTTCAGTATATGAGCATCGCCGCTCCAAGCAGTGGTTGAAAATGAAATGCGAGTTAGCCGAGGAGTTTGTAATCGGCGGATTCACAGATCCACAAGGGCAACGTGTTGGACTAGGCGCGTTGTTGGTTGGACATTACGAAGCGAATGAGTTTGTGTTTGCCGGCAAGATCGGAACAGGTTTCGACACTAAGTTACTCCTCGAACTACGCCAACGACTGAATGCGATCGAAATACCGAAGGCGCCATTTACTAAAGCTGTTGGCTTACCAAGACTACGAGCGCACTGGGTACAACCGAGCATTGTCGTGGAGGTTGGGTTCATTGAATGGACCAACCACGGGAAATTACGCCATCCCAGATTGCTCGCAGTAAAGACGTAAACATTGGTCATATATCATTGGACATTTTTCATTTGCCATTTGGAAAGAGCAGCCGCAGATTCTGAGTGTCTGATACGCTTTAGCTGGTCGTGAGATGCGCGAGATTCACCTGCTTTCAGAAATTACGTTTGCCGATCATTGAACCTGGGCGGCACCCAAATGCATCCCTGAAGCCAGTTGAATCTTGGGCATCTCACGACAAGCTAAAGCGTATCGGACATTCAGAATCTGCGGCTGCTCTTTCCAAATGGCAAATGAAAAATGTCCAATGATATATGACCAATGATTCCTAGTAGCCCCTGTGGATAAAGACGTCTCAATTACCCATCCGGATAAGGTTTTGTTCCCCGGCGATGGGATCACGAAAGCCGAGCTAGCTTGCTACTACGAGGCTGTCGCGCCGCTCATCTTGCCGCACATCCGCAATCGTCCAATCACGATGGAAAGGTTTCATCGAGGAATCGGTGAGCCGGGCTTTTTTCAAAAGGATGTGGTTAAGGGCTTTCCACCATGGTTGAAACGTGTCGAAGTGCCGAAGCACGGTGGTACGGTCCATCATCCTATTGCGAATGACGTTCGCTCGCTTCTATGGCTCGCTAACCAAAACAGCATCACTGTTCACGTTTGGCCCTCGCGCGCGCCGAAGTTATACAACCCCGATGTTTGCGTCTTCGATCTCGATCCATCAAGAGAAGACGAGAACGAAGCACTCTGCGCGGCCGCAATCCAATTACGTGATCTCTTGACCGAACTTGGATTACCGAGTTGGATCAAAACCTCCGGCTCAAAGGGTTTTCATATAGCGGTGCCGCTTGACGGGAAGTCGGACTTCGGAACGGTAGCGCGATTCTCGCATGCTGTTGGTCGGCTGCTCGTGCGACAGCATCCAGATACGTTGACGCAGGAGTTCAGCAAAGCAGATCGTGGTGGGCGAATTCTGGTGGATACAGGACGCAACGGCTACAGCGCAACTTTCGCCGCTGCATATTCTGTTCGCGCTAAAACTGGTGCGCCTGTTTCTGCACCCTGTACGTGGAAGGAAGTTGAGAACTGTGACGTCGCTCCTCGGACCTTTACATTGCGGACGATGCTAAAGCGCACAGCCGAGGTTAGAGATTTGTGGGGCGACATGTTGCGCAGTAAGCGCTCTCTGAAAAGACCGATTGAGAAACTGAGGAGAATCAGCGATTAGACACCACTGGCTTCAGCCACGTGGTATTCAACTTTAGCCTACCCAAACGCCTCCTCTCATTCTCCCCAGGCTTTAGCCTGGGGGGTGAGCGTCGACATTGCGTGGGAACCGTTTTAACGGTTTACCCAAATCGCGATTAGTTCCGTAGTTTAATTGGGTAAACCGTTAAAACGGTTTTCAGTCTACTTGCAGCAAGAGTTCCCCAAGCTGAAGCTTGGGGAGAATGAGAAGTTGAGTTCATGAGCCCATACCGGTAACACCGACTAGTGAATCGAGGTCGCGTAATACCCTGGGCGGTGCCGAAGCTGTACTTTTTCTTTCAGCAAATCCGGGTTCGTGATTTCAACGCTGATTTTTCGGTAGGAGCCGTCGCGGTTTTTGTTTGATGAAGAATACGCAAGTAGATACTGCGTCCGTAATTCTTGTTCGATTTCAGCAAATGCAATGTTGAGGTCTTCTTCCTTTTTCGGAAAGAACGCTCTGCCTCCAGTTCGTTCGGCAATGTCCTTTAGCGTGCCGTGATTTACCCCGTCCTCCTTACTATCGCCAATCCCAATCGCATAAATCACGGATTCAGCGCCAATAACACTCTCAACCGCTTCGGTGCGCGTTATGCGGCTGGTAGTGTCGTGCCCATCTGTCAGCAGAATGATTGCTCTCCTGCGCGAGGGCGGCAGTGGCTGCAGAATGTCGCGCGACGTAAGCAGAATTGCTTCCCAGATAGCGGTCGTCCCGTCTTCTGGAGGGGCGGCCAAGCCGGGTCCGCTGGCGATGCCTGACAGGCGCAGACCGGATCCGGTGTAGCTTGGTAAGGCAATATCGACGCGTTCGAGTGCGCGATAAATTGCGAGAACGTTGTTTGTTAGCGGTTGTTCAAGGAATGCCGATCCAGTAAAGGGAATGATCGCTGCTTGATCCGTTGTCGACTTGATGACGCGCTCAATAAACAGCCGCGCCGCTCGTTTTTCCAGAGGAAGCGTCCGCTCTTCTGAACTACTAATGTCGATCAAAAAGGCGAGTGCGAGTGGGCGGTTAGTTTCACGCTCGAAGGTGAATAGTTTCTGTGGCGTCCCATCTTCCAAAACTTTGATGTCTTCAGCGCGGAGCGTTGTAATAAACCGCCGCTGCTTGTCTGTAGCTGTCATAAGAAGATTGGTGAGGTCGGTATCAACGCGGATTACATCGTCGGCGTCGACAGGCGTCTGTCCATGCGTCGGCAGAACGACGCAAAGAAAGAGAAGTGCGGCAATGACTCTGATGAATTGCAATGTAGTGTTCTTAGATCTGAGATCTTTGGTTTTCGTCTTAGAGATCTCAGATCTTAAATCTCAAATCCCAGATCTCAAATCTCAAATCACAAATCCCAAATCTCAAATCCGAAATCCCAAATCCGAAATCCCTCATCCCTCTCAGTGACTCATCGCGTAAATTACGACATTTATTCCAACCTTATAGGCTGGTAATCCATACTTCACAGGATAGCGCGAGTCGTTAATCCATTCCCAGGCGTCGCCCAGATCGCAGTTACGAGAAATAAACGCCACGATGCGACCATTCTTGTTCTCGATTCCCATATAGTGCGGCACGATGCCGCCTTTCTCCGAAGTTTCGCCCCGCATCGCATTATAGATGTTCGGAACTTGAACGACCTCTTCAACATCCAGGTAGGAATGAAAAATGGGATGGCTCAGTGGCAGATCTTTGATTTCATACTCGGGCAGGATCTTGTGAAACTGCGTCTGCACATTTTCCCATTCGTATTCGCCCCAGAAGTCATCGAAGAAAATAAAGCCGCCGCGCATGATGTACTCTCGAAGTCGCGCCGCCTGTTCATTCGATAGCTCCAGGAAACCCGGTTCGACGAAGTAGATGAGCGGATAATCAAACAGCCGGTCGTCCATGATTTCGATCTGTTCAGGCCTCGGTGCGATTTTCAGATTGGTTCCGGCCCACTCGCGCAGACCGACAATAAAGTTGTTGTCTGCTTCGGGGAAATCTGTAGTCCACGTGCCACCACCGTAGTATCGTCCGTATCCTCGATTAGGCGAATCGTATATCGTTCGGATAAACGTATATTCCCCGAACGATGGCCCCGTCGCGTCAGGCCTGATTTGGGTCGGACGGCGACGAAAGTTTCTGACGTCGTCCAGGTTGTTTTGCGCTGCAATGGGCGCCAGCAATAGCGTGATCAGCAAAACGGGGAATATCGATTTCTTCGCTAACGGTTTCATCCCTACGTCCACCTTCCCGCCTTTGGCCTTTTACGCCTTCCTGCTCCTGCCTGCTGCCCCTGCCCCTGATTACTTCGGGCGCGCGCCTGACAATCTTCTGTAATACTCCTCAACAGCGCGTCGATAACGCTCAGGGGCTGCTCCCTCATCGCGCAAACGCAAGTTGGTTCTACCGCTTTGCTGTTGCAACTGTCTGCTCAACTCCAATTCGAGTTGCCGCAACGGCTCGACCACTTCGGACTTTAATAGCCCTGCTGTTTGTGCATCACCTTCCATACGTCCGTCCGCCAGTCGCTTCAACTGTTCGATCACATCATCCAGCCGGCGCGCTGCGCCAGTTGTTGTGCCGCCCCGCCATTCCCGTCTGAGATCTTCGGCTTCACGCAATCGCTCTCGCCATTCGGAGCCGATCTGGCGATTGTCGCCCCAACCGTTCCCCATTGGTCCCCAGGTTGGTCCGGCGTATTGGCGGTTATCCCGAGGTCCGTCTTGCGGCCCGCCGTTCTGACTGCTGCCCTGCTGCTGAGCTTGCTGAGAACCACTCTGCTGTCCGTTTGATTGACCTTGTTGTTGACCTTGCCGCCCTGATTGTTGGCCTGACTGTTGTCCCTGTTGCTGGTTACCGCGTCTTGCCGCGTTCTCTTCAAGGCGTCGCCGCAGCGAATCAAGATTGTCGGCTAGTTGCCGCGTACGGTCCAACGCCTCTTCCGCACTAGTGCTACCGGAGTTCCGAGCGCTTTGTTCCGCCGACTGCAAACGGTCCGAGACGTTGTTCAGACTGCGCTCGATCGCACGTTCGTCTGAACCACTCCCTTGTTGCTGTCCGTTGGCTAATGCCTGTTTGCCTTCACGAATGCGATCGGCGACACGATCACGAGCAAGTGCATCTGCCGCATCCTTCAGTTGTCGCGCCAGTCGCTGTTGACCTTGACCCTGGCCGAGACTGCGCGCCGATTCTTCAATATCCTGCTGAAGACTGTTCACACTGTCAGCCAGCGTGTCTTTGCGTTCTGCCAACTGCTCACGCGCGCGTTGGGAGTTTGCATCTTGACCGTTTTGGCCGCCGCGACGATTTAAATTCTCCATGTCGCGAGCAATCTCGCGCTGACGAGCTGCAGCCTGCGCCGCACGTTGTCGCAAATCGCTGATCTGTTGCGAGCGACCAGATGATTGCCCTGATTGGGTCGACTGGCTGCCAGAGTTTCCACTCGCCTGTTGCAATCGCTGTTGAGCCTGGCGCATTCGTTCTAAAGCCCGCTCATTTTGTGCCGCCGCTTCGTTTGGATTGTTTCGTGAATTAGCCTGGGCCCGCTGCATTTCGTCGGCTGTCTGATTCAGTTGCCGACTCAGCTGTTCCAACTCGGTGTTACGCCTCTCTTTGGACAAACGCTCCAATTCACGCGCAGCACGACGAGTCTCTTCAATCAACTCCTGTTGTTCTCGCTGATTTCCTCCGCTCGATCCATTCGCCGACTGTTGCATGCGACGACGTTGTTCTTCTAACGCGCGTTCCTGGCGGCGCGCCAACTCCTCTAAACGTCTCTCAGCTTCTGATTTTGCTTGTTCCGCCTGTTGCCGCTGCTCACGTTGGACCGTCTCATACTGGTTCTTCATCTTGTCGAGTTCCAGTTCGAACAAGCCGGCCAGCTCTTGCTTTTGTCGTTCGCCCCCGCCACCGCCACCACCATCATTTTGATTGCCAAAGGCAACCTGCACCTCGCGAAAGATCGCATCGGCGGCAAGAAGTTTTTGTAACGCGCGTTGTTCCGGAGGCAGAGCGTCGCGACCTGCCTGTTTGCGCAAGGGAGGTGGCGCTCCCTCCATCTCTTTGGCTGCCTGGCGAAGATTCTCTGCCACTTCAGTCAGCTGTTTTTGCCCTTCTATTTGTCCGCCAAGTCGGCGACGAAGTCGTTCGAGGAATTCCATTGTGTCGGTGCGAAGCTTTTCCTGACCCGTTGCAACTGCTTCATAACCATCTTTCCGCTCCTGCTCCGTATACTTGTCGCCCTCGCGAATCAAACGATGGGTGGCGGCAATCAAATCCTTTTGCCGGCGCGAGAGTGCATTCTGATCCTGGTCGCCTCCACCACCTTGTCCGCCCTGTTGTTGTGTCTGGCGATACTCCATCTCGAACGGTTTTATCTCGATGAAGTAAATATCGCTGGTTGTTTCGTTGCTCGCGTCGCGTGCTTTCGCGTAATACGAGATAAAGTCGCCAGGTTTCAGGTTGTACTCTTCAAGGAAGAATGTATACGCCCCGGTAAGTGATCGCGCAGATTCGCGAGTCAGCTGCTGTAGGTTGACCTTCTTTTCTTCACCGCCATTGACTGCAAAATGCAAATCCATTGAGACGACGCCGTAATCATCTTCCGCACGTGCCTGAGTAAAAACTTCTTCAAGGTTTGTTGCTTTCTTATCTCTCCCCGGGCGATCAAAAGAGACCACCGGCGGCTGGTCTTCGAGCACTGATATGTCGTACTCGTTTGAACCGCGATAGTTTTCGCCATCGAGACTTACGAGCTCGATGTAATAACTCGTATCGCCAGAGACGGTGGTCTCGCCGACGAAATCCGTTCCTGACGCACGCATCTCAGTTTTTTTGCCGTCGGGGAAGACGATGCGCGCTGCACGTACCTTCCCGGTCAAGCGCGCGGTTATCCGCGCAACGGTGCCTTTCAAAGCTGCAATGTCGCCTCCGTCTTCGATTGTCTTGACGGGCAAGTTGGAAAATGGAGGAAACGTTAGCGATAGATCGAGTTGTTTGACATAAGGCAGGTCGACTACAGTGAGCTTGAAGACCTCAGAACGGACACTGTTTGACTCAACGAAATACTCCATCGAGTCCTGAATATTGAACACTGAGTAACGGAAGTCGCTTTTCGCCTTTGCCGGCTCCATCAACTGCCCTTGCCAATCATTCTTCGACCCGAGCGGTCGAGCGAATACGTTAGCGGAGGGCGAATCGAAGTTCACCAGCGTTGCAATAATGTCTTGATCAGATCCTTTGGGGACGCGGGCAGTTCCCGGCCGAACTTTAATGCTTACGGCGTTTGAATTGCCGGCGAGCGCGGTAGGTGTGACTAACTGGGCGACGCCTTCAGAAATCTCTTTGGGTCCCCATTTCAACACTGCTGCGAATATCAAAACGCTAGCGAGTGCCGCAGCTCCGTACATTTGTAAACGCGACCTGCGAATGACGGTGGCAAGGTCAACACTGCCTGTGCTTTCATCAGCGTCGGCCAACAACCGATTCACAATTGCGGGTGAAATATTTTTCTGTTGTTCCGGATTCGAATACTCGACTGCTGTTACCAGGCGATCGTCCAAACCGGGCGCCCGTTCTTCAATCAAACGAGCTAAACGCGCGTCGCTGATCTTCTTCCATAATGGATAGACAAGCGCAAAAAAGATCGTAGCGAGCACGGTCAAAAGCGCTCCGATGCGTAGGACCAACAGAGCAGCTTCGTTATGGCGGTACCGATGAGCCGACCAACCAGTCAAAAGGACAACGATCGCTATCACAGAGAGGCAGATTGCGATACCTCGTAGAGTGAGGAGCAGTCGCCGGCGTGTTCTGACCTTGCGTATCACATTCCAAATAGTCTGATTGTTGTAGTACATGGCTTTTTTGGACTGCGGTGACTTGTCGCCGCACCTTGCAAACTTAAGCTCCGTGATCGGAAGGGTGCCGACAAGTCGGCACCGACCAAAGCGGCGACAAGTCGCCGCACTCCAAAGGGTCGTCAGCCGATCATTTTAACCACCTTCGTCCTGCGTGCCAGCACCGATTCGGTTATCAGCAGCAGTAACGCCAGAAACAATAAAGACCACCAGATCCTTTGTCGTCCTTCAATCTCTTCTTTGGTCAAGTTTCGATCCCTGTCTCCGCCTTCCGAGGAACCAGCGCCCCCAGTCACCCCAGCTACAAACTCAGCGAGATTCAGTTTCGTAAAATCTCCTTCATCGCCGTCGATGTTGACAGCCGCGAAATCAGTGCCGCCGTTATAACGAAGTCTGTAGAAGCCAGGCTCACGACCAGTCACGAGTAAATCGCCTTCAGATGTCGAACGCGTTTCTGACAATCGAGCGCCCGCCGGTGTGTCGATGGGAGGAGTTGCGCCTTCTCGATCACGTTTCACTGTAAATGTCTGGCCCAGGCCATACCAGGATCCTTCTTCGCGCTGCCCAACATACTTGATCATCTGATGCACAAATGGCAGGTACGCCGGTGTTAGTGGCAGGTCATTCCAGCTTGGCCCAAGCGACGTCGTAAAAAGCAAAACGCGTCCTTTACCGCTCCGCGATTCGACCAACGCAGGACTGCCGTCTTCGAACCGAGCCAGTACAGCTGTGTTCGGCTTGGGCTCGGAGCGAACGTAGCCAATCACCTGGGCCGACGATAAGCGCCCACTCTCGCGGAAAATTTCAAATATTGGATGATCAAATTTTACTTCACTAATCGCCACAGTTTCATTCGGTTTTGTCTGCACGATTTCACCGAGTACCACCGGGGAGATCTTTTCTAAAGTCGAATTGAATCCTGCGATGTCCGTGTGACTTCCGGTCGCCACAAGCAACTGACCGCCCGTTTCTACAAACTTCGTCAGGCTTTGACCAAGCGCCAGGGAAATAGGACCTGAGTCGTTCAGGATAATCAGCGCGTATTCAGGAATACCGTTTGGGTCAACGGAACCGGTCGTCTTTAGCGTAAATGTGTAGGGCAGAGCATCATTAGTAGTGAACGCACTTTGAAGATATAGGCTATCGCTCCTTCCCCGCGACGCTGCCTCGATAATTAAAGCCTTCGCAGGCACTTCTCGCTTGAGAGTGAAATAAAAATGATTATCAGGAGCGAAATCGCCACTGCCTAACTCTATGGAACATCGATTCGCCCCCTCGGCCAAGTTGAAACCGCTGAACTCGATAGTACGCGTGTCGCGACTGCCCATACTGATCTCTCGTTTCTCGACAGTCTGGTCGTTAATAAGAAAAGAGACCTGAACGCGATCGCGAGGTGTCTCACTAAAATTACTTACGTGTACAGCAACGTTCTCGAGATACTTCTGACCGAAGATCACCCCGTGTGCCTCCACGTTCGTTACGGCAACGTTGGGTTCAGAGCTGTTTTCGCCGGTATCAATCGTCTGCAGTTCGGCTGCCGTCCCAAGTTTGAACGAAGCGGTGGCAGCGTTCCATCCGGCAGCATGAAAATCGGAAATCAGGACAATCTTGTGTGGACCACCTGTCTTTACTTCATTCAATAACGACTCGGCACCACGCAGTGCTTGCTCATAGTCTGTTCCCTCCCAGCCGGGCTCGAGACTGCGGATTGCGGCGCGTAATTGTTCCTTGTCAGTGCTAAAGCGATTCGCGATTGCATATCGTTTGTCGAAAGCGAGCACTGCGATGTTTTCGCCAAACCGAGCATCGTCAACGATGGTCTCAGCACGTCGTTGCGCTTCTTTAAAAAACTGCCCGCGCCGCATGCTGAGGGACGTATCAATGAGCACAACTGTAGCGCCGGCAGTACTGGTGTCCTTAACCGCGCTGCCGCCGGAAAAGAATGGACGCGTGAAAGCCATGACGATCAGAAGTATTGCGAGGCAGCGCAAGAAGAGCAGAAACAGGTTATGCAGCGTGCGGCGACGAATGGTGCGCTGCGGTACTTGCCTGACGAACACGAGGGCAGGGAACTGAACTTTGCGCGCACGCGTGCGTCTCACGAGATGCACGAGTATCGGAGCCGCAAGGGCGGCAACTCCTAACAGAAAAAATGGGTTCAAGAACGACATCTCTTAATTTCGGATTTCGAATTTCGGATTTCTGTTTCTTGGCTTGATTCTTGATCCTGTGACGCTTCAATTGACGCTATCACAAAATCCGAAATCCGAAAATTCGTTCTATTTTCCTGCTCGTCTCGACAAATACTTAAACAGCGCAAAATCTAACGGCTGTTTTGTCGTCATCATCTCGTAGTCGACCTGATTCGCCGTTGCGCAACTCCGCATATCGTCCACGTGCTTCAGCATTCGACTGCGATAACCTGCTGCGACAATATCGGGCAACACAGGCATCTGCTCCAGTGTCTCCGCATCTTCGAGCAGCAGTATTGGGTCGTCGAAGTTGAAGTCGAGCTCATTCTGGTCCAACACGTGAAACGCGACGACGTCGTGGCCGTTGAATCGCAGATGCTGAAATGCAGATTGCAGTCGATCTGGCTGATCGTAAAAATCAGAAATCAGCACGACAATTCCACGACGATTAAGTATCTCCGCTAACTGGTGCAACGACCGAGCCAGATCAGTTTCGCTGCCGGCAGTCATCAACGAAAGTTGACCAAACACTGTTCGCAGGTGACCAGTTCGATTTCGTGCCGGAACATGCGTGTGGATCGACTTATCAAATCCGACAACACCGACCGCGTCTTGCTGACGACTCAGGAGATACGCGACCGATGCGGCGAGAAACTGGGCGTACTGTAACTTCGTGACCGAACTCGCATGCGCGTAGCCCATCGAAGCACTGGTATCGATCAATAAATGACACTGGGTGTTGGTGTCGGCTCTGTATTTCTTGATGAAATAGCGATCCGTGCGACCGAGTAGGCGCCAATCCAGATAGCGAAGATCATCACCGGGATTGTATTGCCGGTATTCCGTGAATTCTGTAGAGAAGCCGGTAAACGGAGAGCGATGCAGACCCGATATAAAACCTTCAACAACTGCCCGTGCGAGCAACTCAAGCGAGCCGATGCGAGCTAACAGTTCTGGATCAAGAAACCGGGCGGGTCCTGCTACTGGCGTCGAAGAGGGAGCGGCAGTCGTGTGCACCGGCTGGGGAATGGTCTCCGGTCTCGCCTTGCGCCAAAACATCTAAACTCCTAACTCGATCGCTACGACAATCTCTGGTGGCAGATTGCAGGTTAGGAAGGATGGCTTGCCCCCGCCTGAGACGCATTACCATTCAACGTTGAGCTCATTTTGTGACTTGGGCGGGGTAAGCCACCCTTCCTAACCTGCAATCTGATCCGCCGCACCCCAGAGGTTTACAAACCACTCTTTGGTTCCGGAACAGCTTCAATCAATCGCTGAATCACCTGATCGGAATCCACGTTCTCAGCTTCGGCTTGGAAATTCAGTAACACCCGATGCCGCAGCACCGCAGGAGCAACCGCGCGCACGTCTTCGCATGAAACGTTGTAACGTCCACGCAGAATCGCGCGCGCCTTTCCACCAAAAATTAAAAACTGTGATGCGCGAAGCGACGCGCCCCACGTCACCCACTTATTGATGAAGTCTGGCGCCGGCGGCGTGCCCGGACGGCTGGCGTTTACCAATCGCACTGCGTAACGGGCTACGGTATCTGACACAGGCACCTGTTTTACCAGTCGCTGAAACGCGATGATCTCTTCTGCCGACATCAATCGCTTAAAAACGTAATCCTGCGGTGACGTCGTATGCTTGACCACTGCCACTTCCTCATCTTCCGCTAAATAGCCAACTTTGATATTAAACATGAATCGATCAAGCTGAGCTTCCGGCAAGGGGTAGGTTCCTTCCATCTCGATCGGATTCTGCGTGGCCAAAACATGGAAAGGCCGCGGCAGGTCGTAACTTACTCCCTGAACAGTGACACGTCCCTCCTGCATCGCCTCCAGCAAAGCGGCTTGTGTCTTAGGCGGGGTGCGATTGATTTCATCCGCGAGAACGATGTTCGCGAAGATTGGACCGCTGATAAACTGCATCGCGCGGTGTCCGGTGGCGCGGTCCTCCTCGATGATCTCAGTCCCAGTGATGTCGGCCGGCATCAAGTCGGGCGTGAATTGAATTCGCTTAAAAGACAGATCGAGTACGCTCGCGATCGTTTGCACCAACAAAGTCTTTGCCAGCCCAGGGACGCCGGTCAGAATTGAGTGGCCGCCAACAAAGAGCGAAAGCAACACCTGCTCAACAACCTCATCTTGTCCGAAGATCGCTTTCCGAATTTCCTTCAGCAGCTCTTCACGCGCCGAGCTCAACTTATCGAGAAGGTCCTCGTCTCTGAATACTATTTGTTCAACGGCCATGGTTTCCTCTGTTCCGAAATGATCGAGAAGCTTTGGAGTGTCCCGACAAATCGGGACACTCCAAAGTTTATCGAACATCTTCACTGTCCGACTATCCTCAACAAGAGTTCCTGGGCCTTCTCGTATCGGGGCGCGGCCTCGAGCGCGTGCAATACTGCTCGCTTAGCCTCTAGCTGCCGGCCCAATGCGTGATAGGCGGTCGCTACATTGTAATTAGCCTCGGCAATGTTGGGCGGTTGCAGTGCGAGTGCAGCCTGAAATTCGGAAAGCGCGTTAGTGTAATCCTTGGTGGTGAAGCTCAGCTCACCGGCCGTGGTATGCAGGGCATAGTCAAATGGGCTGATATAGAAACTCAACTGAAGTGCCTGAGCCGCTTTGGCGTTCTCGCCGGTCTTTTGTCGCAGTCGCGCGATCTCCTTCAGCGCGTTAACGTTGTTCTCATCAACGCTAACCAGAGAGTCCAGCACATCGGCGGCTTTCGATAACTCTCCTCCGGTTTCGAGTATCTTCGCCAGGGCAACGTAAGCATTACCGTCCCCTGTGAAGTACGGAAACAACTCAAGTGCGCGCCTGAAATGAATCTCTGCGGTCTTCGTGTCGCCGTCGGCCGCAAAAAGTTCGGCCGCGCGTATGCGCAACGCGACGCTGTCCTGAGATTCCAACATTTTCAATACTTCTGGCTTTGTCAAAGAGGCAATGAGATTGTTTTCAGCTTTGAGCGCTTCGAACATCGGCCGTGCTTTCGCTTCAACATAGGCAAAGAACTCGCGGTCGAATTCAGGTTCGGAAAGTTTCAAAACCTGCCGCAAGATGTCTGGTGTTTGGGCTTTGTCGCGATACAGCGCAAGCATACGGAGTATCGCATCGAAGCCATAGCGTTGGACGATAAACTCGCAGACCTGAGACGCTTGGAAATATGCAATGGGCAGATCTTGTGCACGCTTCGGCCGCTGAAAACCTGCGTCGAGTTCTGAAATCTTGAACCATCGTCCATCTATGAATGATCGGACGAACAGCGGATTCCAATCATCACCCCAGCCGGGTCGAGCGTGTCGCTCCTCATAGACGGACAAGCCTTCCGAAAACCAACGCGGGATCCGGTAGTCGGTCATTTGGAGTGTGATCACGTGCGTGTATTCATGCCACAAGGTTGAACCCCAATTGAATTCCCCAGCCGGGCGCGCAGAGGGTGAGTCGAGCGCCACCAGGGGTCCAAAGCAAACGCCCAGAGCACCTAACCCGGGAATACCCAACGTTCGAACAGCAAAGTCTTCGTGATTCTGAAATATCTCGACAATCACCTGACCCTTCGGCGTGAATCGATATTTAGAGGTCAACTTAGCGGCTGCTTCGTCTAGTAAATTGCCCGCATAGGTTGACAGGATGTCGCTTTCCTGTTCCGAAGTTTTGATTACAAACGAGCCGCGTTTGGTGACGCGGAAGTCTCGCATCGTGTCGAGCAGGTCAAGTGTGTTCTTGGCCCAAACATTAAATGGGTCACCCTTGAACGCGCGCTCGACGGCGGCTCGACCTTCATCCATTTGACCGAGGCGCAGCTGGGACATTCCGAGGTTAAGATGAGCGTCCCAAAGTGCAGGTGATAACTCGATTGCCTTGCGCGCAAACGTGACTGCTTGTTCAGTCCGCCGAGTGATTGTCGCGAAATGGGCCAGCGTGTTGTAGAGGTTGCCATAGTGCGGATTAATGGCCAGCGTTGCGGTTACTTCAGGGGCGATATCGCGATCCTGCAAATACGCCATGGCCGCACGTAAGGAGCGCCCTTCCAAAGATTGTGGATTAACCTTCAGAGCCTTTTCGATCTCGCTGGATGCTTGATCGAATTGGCTCGCCTCAAGCGCGAGTGCGGCTTTGAGATTAAATGCTTCCACCAAGTTCGGGTTGATCCGCAACGCTTGGTTCAGTGTGTTAATTAGATCCTCCCCGCCGTCTGACCGCTTGTTAAGTGCGATGTCAAGATAGGCACGCGCGCTTAGGGGATTGATTTGTAAAGCATCGTGAAGAAACTGAGTAGCATCACCGTATGCGTATTTCGCTGTGAAAAGCTCCGCGGCACCCAGTTGGGCTTCAAGATAGGTCGAGTCTGCTTCTATCGCGGAACGGTAAATGTCGTTCGCCTCCTGAAAGCGTTCCAGGTGAACGAGTGCGCGTGCAATTGGAGTAAGTTCAGGGGCCGTCTGTGGATTGTTGTCGGTGTAGTACTTGACCAGTCGCTCGTAGATCGGCTTTGCTTTTTCTTCTTGACCAATCGTTTCTAACGCCTCAGCTTGGCGCAGTTGACTGTTCCAGATGTCAGCTCGAGGCGCGCGAGCTTTTCTCAGGTCTTCGAGTGACGTTTCATATTCGGTAATTGCTTCAGCATAGCGCCCGGTAATCGTCAGTAACTCAGCGAGTTGGTGTCTCACTTGTCCCGATCCGGGCGACTTCATTAGAAACTTCTTCGCCGCCACCTCTGCTTCCGCATATCGACCGGTTTCTATGTAAGCCTGAAGGAGGAGCTTTTGTGCAGACTCTTCGTTTGCCTTGTTAGCGAGCTGCGCCGTCAGGAGTTTGATGGCGTTATCGTAGTCGCCTTTTTTCAGCTCGGCTTGTCCTGGCGTTTCCTGCTGCTCTGTTTGGGCAGACACTCCGGTTAGCGCCGTCGCTAAGGGGTAGCTCGCCAGAAGCGTCAACAGAAGGAGAAAGCGTTTATAACCTGACTGCATAAGTTCACAGAGAAGCTTACGATCCCGCTTGTTTAATTGCTCGATTCACTTTTGCCAGTTCGATAAAAAGTCGTTCAAGCGCCGCTTCGTATTCAGCCTCGGGCATTGAACTCTTTCGGCCAATCAGTTGCTCGATCTCGCCTTCGAGCCGCGTGCGATCTCGCTGCAACTTTGCCGTCGCAGCATTAGCGGCTGCCTGCTCGACACTCAAAGAGTCGAGATATGTGGCACGTGCCAGCAATCCTTCACCAGCCTCCGGTTTCTCATGCCCAACACCATCGCCGTTATCTTCCAGGAGCGCATGTTCGGTGGCGAGTCGCCCATTGCGAGTGTAGAAATCGGCGGTCAAACGATTCGCATACACAAACGCTTCGAGCACTGAAATGTGCCCATCTTGATCCGTATCAGCGTCTGATGCGCCTAGAGCATCGATAAAGAATCCGGCGAAGCGCGTCGCATTCTGCTCCTGACCACTGCGAGTAGCAGTGACGACTATTCTTCCCTTCGCCGAAAGCGTTTTGGCAAATTCTCCACTTGAACTGGCCATGTTAAAGACAACGACGCGACGTGTCGGAAGCTGCATCAACAGGTTGTTGTAATCAAGAGCAGACAAATCTGGACCGACCAGATTGAACTTCGACTCTTTGCCATCGAAACTGCCGTGTCCAATTAGGAAAACAAACAAAACATTATCAACCGTTAGTTCAGACTTAAGAGCAGTGAAGGTGCGTCTAACCTCGTCTGCCGTGGATCTTGATTCACGTGCCGCGGGTTTCTCTGACAACACTTTGATGCGGTCAGGTGAGAAACGGAATCGGCCGGTTAGAATCTTAGTGAGCTCAGACGACCATTGAGAAAACTGCTGCGTGTAACCCTCTTCTCCTCCAGGTCCGATGATGATGACCGCAAACTTGTTGGTATCAGCTGCCGATGTCGTTTGACCCGCTTGCCAGCTTTGACCGTAGATAGGTGAGGCCACGAGGCAAAGAATTAAACAGCCGCAGATCAGGATCAGGGGCAGCAGGCAGGTGCAGGCATTGCTCAACTTCCCAGAGCGTTTCCTGCTTCTGCGTGCTGCTTCTGCTCCTGAATTTGTGAATCTACGGCCCATGTTCTAAGCCATGCCTTCGCGCTTCCTAAGAAACCACTCGCCTGTAAGTAGCCCGATGATCAGCATAAAATTAATCGGCATGTCCCAAAGATCTTTGGTCACGCGTTCGGAATACGGTGTTTGCCTGTAAGTTAGATCATCTAAGAGAGCCTGCAATTCATTCGTCTGGTAATACTTTCCACCCGTCTCAGTCGCAATTCGTTTCAAAAGATCACTGTTCTGGACCGCGCCGTAAAACTCGCGATTAGCTTCACTAACAAGCAGATTCGATTTCGCACTCACTGGACCAATCGTCGTGCTCGTTCCCACCAAATCTATTCGATGCTGGCCTGGTTCGTCTGCCTTGAATTGTCCTACGTAGGTGTTAACGTCATTCAGCGTCGTAAACTTAAGCGGAACATCGACGACCGCGCCGGAAGGTTTTGTGATTTTTGCTGAGGTATGTGCGTCGCTCACTGGATTGAAACGCTTGTCTCTGATGTCTGCGATCACTCGAATCATGTCATCCAGCGCGTAGACGTCCTGTTCAGCCGATACTTCCGTTTGAAGTGGCGCTCCGCTAACTAAGTAGCGCAGCGCTTGGCGCCAGAAGGTTTCGTGGGCGGTGCTCTTTGCATCCATCCTCATGCGCCAGCGCCAAGTGTCTGACGCAGTTAGCGCCAGCGTCTGTCCTCGACCATACCTTTGTTGCACGAGAAGAGGAACGGTTGAGTTGTTGCCGGCCTTGCGTCCTTCGAGCAACACAGTGGCACCAGGCTTGACGTTCGTAAGACCTTCAGCGATGGAAATCGGGGGCAATTCATTCCACAGCTTTTGATTTGCGGCCCGATCCTCCTGAAGTCGGGTAATGGGATGACTTTGACCAGCAGTGGTTAACTGCGGTTTGTAAACTGGCGCAAAGGAATCTGCTACATCTATCGTGCGGCCTTGCAATGTCAACGGAAGTAGATCTTCTATCGGCGTTCCCTTGTAACGACCACCATCGAACGCCAGGCGACCACCGAGTGCCAGCACGCCGCCACCACGTCGCGCAACGAACGCTTCGATACTTCGCAGTTGCTCCGCAGTGAAGAACGCGGCCTCGACGCTTCCAAGAATCAAACCTTGATAACTGAAAAGTTCTTCTTCAGTCTTTGGAAAACCTGTAGCAAGCTCTCCTTGATTCGAAATCCCCTGACGATAGAACTTATTCTCACCAGTGCGTTGTAGCGAGACGAGCACGACGTTCTTCTCGTTTGGTTGCAGTGATTCACGAATTTTTCCGAGTTCCCATCGCGGCTCTCCCTCAACATGCAGTACGCGCGCCGGTCCTTCGACAACTTCAACCAAAGCGTCTTGCTTGTTGTTCTCGATGGTCAGTTCACCGTCCAGTGGAGTTATCTCGATAGTGTAGCGATGTACGCCAGGGTTGTTTGGGGTGATTTCGAGTTCAACAGGTTGCGTGTCATTGCCGCGCAGGTTGAACTCTTCTGTTTTTATTGCCCGGCCATCTTCGCGAACACCGATCAACGCTTTCGTAGCACCGAATCCACTGAGTGAGGCGAACGCCTGAATGTTGAGTCTTGAGCCTACGAGTACTCGACGAGGAATACTGACCCTAACGAGTTCGGCGTCTAGAGCCTTTGAAGTGTTGCCAACTCCGATGGTGAACACCGCGATGTCTCGCGCGCGGAGTTCTCGGATGGTTGCTGCCAGATCGTTTGGAACATTCGCCGCGCCGTCAGTCGCGATGACGATTGCCGAAAGCGGCATTCCAGACGATCGTTTTATAGTTTCAGCAAGAGCGCCGGCGACATCGCTGCTTCTGCCTTCCCCATACAGATCGTTGCCATCCTTCAGCCGCGTGAGTGTGCCGGCGAAACCGTAGAGGTTCGTTTTGAATCTGTCTTCGAGTTGTTTGAGGAATGACTTATCACCCGAGAACAGAGCCTGTTTCGTTGTGTCCAACCTGCTTACGCCGCCGGAAGTGTCGCTCAACTTCATGCTCAGTGAGTCGTCGACTACGAGGGAGATGTAACTGCTTCTGGGTATCACTGAGGAAACGACTACAACCGGCCGCAACAACAGCATCACAATTAGGATCAGTAGCACGGCGCGAAGCGTCATGAGGACCGCAGCAGTCCGTTTGGGCAGACGCGTCCGTTTCCTGACATATAGATAGTAAATAAATGCAGCGACGCCGAGCGCGATTAGGATCAGGAGAACAGGGTTGGGACGCAGACCAAATCCGAACCGGCCATTTGTAAAAACGGCCTGCTCATGGCCAAAGAAAAAGCGGACGAGCTGGTTCATGAGTAGATGCCCGTCAAAATATACACTGGCGAGGTTGAAGAATTCTTCCCAGCCTGGAAGAGTTTAGCTCGTAACCTCGATGCGCGCCCAAGGAATGCCTAAATCTGGTGGAAGCGTCAATTTGTTACCACGTTAGTATCTGTGACGCCGCTTCAGGTTGTTTTGGATGGCAGGATTTGGAATTTCACTGTTTCTATACGAGATTTTGGCTGGATGACTCGTATTCTTATCCAGTCGAGATGCCACGCCCTGGCCGTGGTACTTCACGTTTTGCAGCTACCCAAGGAGGAATTGACGAGCTTAAGGATGCCACGTGCTTGCCGCGGGGAGCCTCACGTTTTATCGCAACCTGCTGATAGCTTCCTGTCGCGACCAACAAGCGTGAAACTCCACGCGGCAAGCGCGTGGCATCAGCACAATTGTTTGACTGCCTTGTAGCCGCCACCGTGAAGTACCACGCCGCCGGGGCGTGGCATCATCTCGTTTTCTGAGAAAGAGATGTGCTTCGCATTACGAGGCTAAGGTCGGAGTTCATTAACATTTAATCTCCAGGAAACTTGCCTTTAGCATTCGAACCTTAGAGTGAGCGCAGATGCTAGCTGTCGCACCACATGGGAGGAAACGACAACACCAACAGCAAGCATTCCCGCCAGCAACGACCTGACCACCTACTCAGGTCCCCGGTGACACAACGATACCCCGGCAGATCGACCTATCTGCCGGGGTTAAGTATTAGGGATGAAGGATGAAGGATGAGGGATGAAGTTAGTTATACTTCACATTTCATCCTTCATCCTTCATCCTTCATCCCTAATACTTCATCCCCGCTGCAACCATGTAGTAAACTGCGCGGCCGAATGCATAAATCCGTTACGAAGCGACGAGAATGCATACTTGTCGCATCGCTTTTCATCGTCATAGTTGCTGCGTCATTGTCAGTCATGACTCCTTACCGGGTCAGAAGCCAAGACGGAGCTCTGGATCAACTCTGGCCCATCTCGCCGGCAGGTTCACTCGTCACCGACATCACAACCTCGCACGCTGCCGTGGGCTCGCTAACGGTGGACTTCGTTCGCAGTCCTGACCACACCGGCCCAGGCGGAAAGGGCCGCTACTTATTGGCTGTCAACAGCGGCTACGGAATTCAATTCAACTCAGCGGGCAATCGCGGCCAACAGTCGCTCGCGGTAATCGACCTAAACGCGAAACGAGAACCAGTTGTAGTTCAGAATGTCTACTTTCCCTCGCCACAGAGTGTGAACGTAGGTGTTGTCTTCGCGCCTAGCGCAACATCGGATGGCACCTTTCCGTTGTACGTGTCTGGCGGTTTCGAAAACAAAATCTGGGTCTTTAGTTTTCGTCCGGGTGGACAACCGCCAATCACTCCGCCGTCGCCTGGTCCGAATACGACCGTCGAAGCTCCATTCATTGATGTAAGCGGTTTTGCTACGGCGGCAAACTCACCTCGATATAACAGCGATCGTTTGCCTGTCTATCCGACCGGCATCTCGATCAGTCTGGATGGCAACACGCTTTACGTTGCGAACAATCTCGCAGACAGTCTTGGAATTATTCACGATCTCCGCGGCGCCCGGCGCCTGGAAAAAATTCAACTGCGATCAGGAATGGCGGCGTCACCGGGTTCCGGGCAAACGAGAGATGCCGGGTTCATTTATCCTTACTCGGTGTTGGCTCTGCCGCATCCTCCGACGAGTGGTGTTGGCGTGTCCACGAACCGTCGACTATCGCCGGCATGGAAGGTTTACGTCTCCTGCTGGAATACCAGTTCGGTCGCTGCTGTGAGTTTTGCTAATGGAGAACCTAGCGTGTCATACATCCCCGTTGGCCGGCATCCGACGGCGATGATTTGGGATGGAACGCGGAGCAGGCTTTACATCGTGAACTCCGATGACGACAGCGTGTCGATGATCGATACTCGTTATGACCGTGAGGTCGAGCGAATAAGTGTGCGCCTGGCAGAAAACACACCGAGTGGGAATACTCCGGAGGGACTTGCACTCGATGGGTCAGGCGAAACACTTTTTGTCGCCAATGCCCATAGCAATTCAGTTGCTGTCGTCTCTTTAGCTGCGAAGTCACTCGACAACTCAGGTAGTAGCGACCGACCAGCCTACCTCAAGCGTGAACGAGATGAAGTGAGTAGAGTCAAGGGATTCATTCCGACGGGTTACTACGCATCTGCTGTGGCAGTTGTCGATCAGACGATCTTCATTGGTAACGGCAAGGGTACAGGAGTGGAGAGTTCTTCAGTTGTCGTAAACAACTCAGGCCGTTATCCAAACACTCCCAATGATCGGTTCCCGACGGGCACGGGCCGTGGCGTCGGCGGCGGTGGGCAATACAGCGTGTCACTGGTCAGCGGCAACATCAGCGCACTACGACGCCCGGGAGATCAGGAACTGGCGCGGTACACGCAACAAGTGATGCGAAACAACGGCCTGCTTGGTCAGAGACAGAACAGATTGTTTCCCGGTCCGTCCCCAATCAAGCATGTGATCTACATCATCAAAGAGAATCGTACGTATGACCAGGTCTTTGGTGATGTCGCTAAAGCGGGAGATGGAACAACCGCGGATGGCGACGCAAAGCTAGCGATCTTCGGACACACCGAGGCTGCTGCCCGATCGGACGGAGCGTTGCAGGACATAGCTCCCAATCATCGTGCGCTCGCTCTTCGTTTCGGCTTGTTTGATCGTTTCTTTGTGAACTCCGAGGCGAGCCCGGATGGACACAACTGGTCGACCGCCGCGTTCTCTACTGATTACGTCGACAAGACATATCGATGGGCGTACAGCAGGCGCGGCCGTGGCTATGATTATGAAGGCTTCAATCGCCTGCCAGACTACGATCCTGTACGCGGTGCACCGTCGTTATTTGAGCCTTCAGTGAGCGCGGAAGACGTCGCAAATTTCATACGACGGTTTATTCCGTATCTTCAGGGATCGAGCGATGTGGCGGAGCCTCAGAGTCTGTACCTGTGGGACGCCGCGTCGCGAGCAGGCTTAACCTATCGCAATTACGGTGAGTTTATCGCGACGCTCTCGCACAGTGATATTGAGGCGATTCGAAGGAATCGAACCAAGTCGAATCCGGACTTGTCACCGAATGTCTCCGCCTTTGCAACGAAGAAATCTTTGGAAGGCCACTTTAGCAGTTCTTATCGCAACTTCGATCTCGATACACCAGATGCGATGACAGTCGACTCGTATCGAGCGGCGCGCGAGGCTGGAACGAATCCATTTATCAGCGACAGGCACAGCGATCCACTTTTTCGCGGCAATTCAAGAATCGGCGAGTGGCTCAAGGAGTTTCAAAGCTTCGTTAGCAATCGTGAAGCAGGCAGAGGAGATAACCTGCCGAATCTTTCAGTCATGCGGTTGCCCAATGATCATACTGATGGACTCATTGCCCGGCGCCCGACTCCACAGTTCTTCATGGCTGACAACGACTATGCTTTGGGACTGTTAGTGGAGGCCGTTTCGAATAGTCCTTATTGGAAGGATACGGCGATTTGTGTTGTTGAAGACGATGCTCAGGATGGACCAGATCATGTTGATGCTCATCGATCCGTCGTGCTCGTGATTAGTGCATACAATCGACCGGGAGCACTAATTCATGAGTTCCACACGACAGTAAGTTTGATACGAACGATCGAACTTCTTTTGGGCATTGCGCCAATGAATCAACTGGATGCTACGGCCACACCAATCAATATCTTCCGGTCACAGCCCGATTTGACGCCTTACAAAGCGCAGCTGCCGGTCGTCGTACTCGACAATCTTATCAATCCGCCTGCTCGCGATGCGGCGACAGCCTACTGGATGAAGCGTACGGAGGAGCAGGATCTGGCGCGCGCCGACATGGCTGATCCGGAAGTGTTGAATCAAATTATCTGGTTTTCGGTGAAGGGAAACGTTCCGATGCCGGTGATTAAGCGCCTGCCGGCGTTTGATGCGTTACGTTTGGGGTTGAAAGAAGAGCGCGAAGAATTGGCAGAACGTACGGCCAGTCCTCGCTAGACTCAAATCAGTTAGAAAAGTTCAACGACCATGATTCACAGTCAGGAAAGGTGGCTTGCTCCCACCCTAACATCACACTAAAGCTTCAGTCCCACAAATCAAGTCAAGTCAAATTTCAGGTTGGGAAGGGGTGGCTTGAACCGACGGAGGAGGCAGCGGCACCAAGCAGGAGCAGGAGACATTGGTTCTGTTCTGCCCTGCCTGCTCCTGCTCCTCCTATTCGAGCCACCCTTCCCAACCTGAAATTTGGCGCGACTTGAATTATCGGTTCGAAGGTTGAGTGATGGAGCCGGAGGCGGGTCAGCTGTGCCACGATCTGCCTGAATCTGCGGCTAATTAATTTTTTCCTGCGTTCCTGGCTTAAAGCGGAAAAGCGCGACTGAAACGGCGAGTCGTTTATCAGCACCAAAGTGCATGAAGATCGGAATCACCCGCCCATCATAGGCGGAGATGCCGCTGTAGTCGCCAAAGAAAACGGCCGAGCTGAAGTCGAATGGTGGCAAATCGATCTTGTAATTCACGAAAGTTCGACCACCGTCGACACTCCTCGCCATCATCAACCCGGTAGTACTTCCTCTCCCCTCACGTCGATCGTAAAAGACTACGTTTACTGAGCCATCAACCGGATCAACTGCCATCCAGGTAAAAAACTGCACCTTGCCGTTCTTGATTGGATCGTCATTGACGCGCACGGGGTCACTCCACGTCGTCCCACCATCACGCGACGACATAACGAATACGTCTGGGTCACCGTTGCGATTATCGATCCAGTTCACATAGAGCGTGCCTCGATTCGGACCCGCGCTCAAATCAACACCGGTATTTGGCATCCCATTCGCGCGCGCAAGACCTTCGACACCGAAATCCCACCCACCGGGAAAATCGCCGATCTTCTTGTCTTTACCAAAAGTGAGTCCGCCGTCAGTCGATTTATCAAAAACCAAACCGAGTGGGCCAGCCCAGATTACATAGACCTCGCCGTTTGGTCCGATGGCTGGCACTGCCCCTTCGACTGTGTTGTCGCTATCAAGACAGTCTCCGCCCGTATCGGAGATTCTTATCGGCGCTGAAAATGTTTTGCCCCGGTCTATTGAGCGCGAAAAATAGATTTGTGAATGATGTTCAGGATTGCTACTGCCGTAGACGTCGAATCTGGTCCAGGCGACGTACACATTACCTTTGTATCGGGAATTCGGTGCATTATCGACGACGATGCCGGGCTTATCTTCAAACGGTTCGACGGAGTTGATGTGTCTGACAGTTGGTACTCCATCATTCCACGTTAAGCCGCCATCAGTAGATGTGTTTATCGTGATTGCATTGTCTGCGCGGTTTGGCCGAGCGAGGCGAATACCAGTAAAGGCAAGGTGAGCATGATAAGCGATGCCGTCGTTACCGAACACGACTACATCATCACCCTGAATGAGGTTGTCGGCATTCTGCGTTGGTACTGTCTTCCAGGTCTTGCCTCCGTCGAGGCTTAGGTAGGTATAACTACCAGGGCGCGCTCGTGGAGGTCGACCTGATTGAAACGACGCACCGAGAACGTTGTCAGGATTCTTAGGATTTATGGCGACGGAAACTTCGGCAGGGTTTATTGCATCGGGCTCAGTGACTCGCACGACCCGTTGGGCCATTGTAACGAGTGAAGAAAGCGTCAAAGATAGAAATGTAATCAACAAAGGGACCGGGCGTGTAGTTGTGTTCATTAGAGAATCGCATCTTTGCCTTTCGAATAGATAAGAAACAGAGTCGCAGATTTTCGCAGATGAATGCAGATAGACCAAATAGGAGACTGCATTATCGTAATGCTAGCTCTTCACTCCTCGCCATCTGGAGTCTTTTCAAGTGCTCTCAATTACAGACCGGGAGCGAAGCGACCGATTGAACTGACGTTGGCGATCCCGTCTCTTGAAATCGGTCGCTTCGCTCCCGTTCTGTAGTGGGCCAGACCGCTGGTATCAACTCAACCGCCGAGACGCCGAGAACGCTGAGGATGCGCAGAGATTTGAACTTTACGCATGAAGTATGGCGTTTCCGATAGCCTTGACCGGCGCAGAGACGCATTTACGCGTGATCGCTCACAGCAGTTACACCTTCCCGCCGGGCGCAGTTAGCACAACAATAGAACTTCTCGTCGGCCTCAATACCGTGCCCTATTATCCTGCAACCACAATGTTCGCAAGTGGGCGCCAGCTTTTGAATCGCGCACTCGAAACTATCAAACGTGTGTCGCTCGTTCCGCATAACCACTTCAAAAGAGCGATAGTAGTCGTTATCGCATACTTCACATCTCGCCATGACTCCCCCTTTGTTTCGCAGGTATCGCATTTTTACCGCGAGGTAGTATTGATCTCATTGCCACAGAGAGTCATGTGCCAAACGCCTAGCGTGGAACTCGAAATGCTTTACGATGTCAGTGGTGACAAAAACTAAACGGAATCTGCCTTGGTGGCTGGAGTCGGGAACTGAGATCTGTCCGGCATGCGGTCACACGTACGTATATGAGACGGAGTACAGGTGCTTCGCCTGCGATGGACCGCTCTGTCCCTTCTGCCTGGAGTACACAACAGAACTTGAGATTTATTGTCCTGGTTCTGACTGTAATTACCCTAATGTTGAGGCTTAAGACATGGCAGCAAGAGCTATTTGGAAAGGAAATCTCAAACTGAATTCGACGAAGATTCCCGTGAAACTCTATTCGGCGATCCAGGACCGCACCGTCCGTTTTCATATCCTTGACGATCGGGCGAAACTTCGGGTCAAGCAGCACATGATCAATCCTGAGAGTGGGGACGAAGTTCCTAATGAGGAGATTAGGAAGGGTTTTGAGATTGAGCCGGGCACGTTTGTGGTGCTCGAGGAAAAAGATCTGGAAAGCTTAGTTCCCGAAGCCTCACGCGACATTGCAATCAAAAAGTTTGTGCCACCCGATGTTATACCTCCCGAGTACTACGATCGTCCTTATTACGTCGGTCCGGACGGCGATCAATCGACATACTTCGCCCTGGCCGAAGCCTTGAAGAATCAGGAAAGGGAAGGCATTGCTCACTGGGTCATGCGAAAACAACCGTACATCGGAGCTTTGCGAGCCCAAGGTGATCATTTGGTTTTGTTCACCCTTCGGGCCGCCGAAGAGGTGCTTTCGGCAAAAGACCTTCCAAGGCCGGCAGGACGCGCACCCGAGAAGAAGGAACTGGCGATGGCCAAACAGTTGGTCGAGTTGTTAAGAGGAGACTTCGATCCGAAGGATTACAAGGATGAGTATCGGGCGCGAGTAATGGAGTTTGTCGAGCAGAAGGCCAAGGGCCATAAGCCGAGGCTGAAGCTAGTAAAAGCCAAACGGAAGACAGCATCGTTGGATAAGGTGCTGGCGAAGAGTATTGAGTCGTTGAAGAAGGAGAAGCGAAGTGCCTAAACGCAAGCGAGCTACAGCTACGGAAGAAGAAGAGCAAAGAGGCGCTCGCCCGATGTGGTCGGGAACGTTGACGTTTGGTCTCGTGAGTGTGCCGGTTGATCTATATCCAGGCAATCGCAGCAGTCGTACACCGCTGCGTATGCTTGGACCTGAAGGTGTTCCTTTGGCCCGTCGCTACTATTCGCAAAAGACCGGCAATGATCTCGATGCCGACAGCATGATTCGCGGTTATGAGATCGATAAAGACAAATTCGTCACGGTCACAGACGAGGAACTCGAGAGGCTCGCTCCTGAACAAAGTCGCGACATCGACTTGCGGAGCTTCGTTCCACTGCAATCGATACCGCCACTGTATTTCGATCGGTCTTATTTTTTGGTGCCATCGAGTGGCTCAGAGAAGGCCTACCGATTACTGGGCGAGACGATGAAAAAGAATGACCTTGCAGGTATTGCAACGTTCGTCATGCGCGGTAAGGAATACCTAGTGGCCATCTTTTCTGAAAATGGAATCCTGCGGGCGGAAACGATGAGGTTTTCTGATGAACTGCGAACTCCCAAAGAAGTCGGCTTGCCTGAGAAGACAAGAGTGAGTTCTGCTGCAGTGAAAAAGTTTGAGAACATTATCAAGAAGCATTCTGACAATACGCTGGCGCTCAGCACACTCAAGGACGAGAAAGCGGAAGCGCTGAGGAAGTTGATTGCGAAGAAGAAGTCGAGCCGTAAGAACGTGGTTCACGTCGAAATGCCCGAACGTGAGGAAGGCAAGGTTGTCGATCTAATCGAAGTGTTGAAGAAGAGCCTTGCCGGAAAGAAGAAGGCCGCATAAGAGTATCCTCAGATTACACAGATTAGAACTAAGGCAGTTAAGTTGAATGATGAGACTACCTGGTCTGAGCGGCTTTGCACCAAAAGCGAAAATCCCCTACACGGAAGTGTAGGGATCGTTCAAGTCCTGTCTACGAATAGCACATAAGGAACTCAGAAAATCCCCCGCACGGCAGTGTGGGGAAGGTTCAAGTCCGACCTATTTATTTGAACCTTGGGCGCTAGCGCAATCTACATTCAGGCCCTCAGAGTCGGATGAATAGTTTGGACTTGAACGATCCCCACACTGCCGTGCGGGGGATTTTCCGAGTTTCCGGAGCAGCACTTTTGTAGAAAGGATCTGAACCATCCCTACACTTCCGTGTAGGGGATTCGCTTTTGTACAAAGCCGGTCTGAGCCGGAGGATCATGTAAAGGACACACAGGGAGTCGTATCATTCAACTTAACTGCCTTAGTTCTAATCTGTGTAATCTGTGTAATCTGTGGATGCTCTTATAGGTTAGACAGACGGACGCCTTGCGGCACCTGCTTCTCAGGTTGAGGGGTAAAGTCTTCGCCCGGATTGATGAACTGATCCCGCTCCAAATTGTATTGCTTGTCATAGAGTTGCTTATATCTCCCACCAGCCGCTATCAATTCGTCATGTGTGCCTCGTTCAACGATCTCCCCGCCTTCCAACACCAGGATCTGATCGGCACTGCGGATTGTCGATAAGCGATGCGCGATCACAAACGTTGTCCGCCCACGTCGAAGTTTTCGCAGCCCGTCTTGAATCAAAGCTTCGCTTTCGCTGTCGAGGGACGAAGTTGCCTCATCCAAAATCAGCAGTTTGGGATTCGCCAGAATGGCGCGCGCAATGGCTATCCGTTGTCGCTGTCCACCCGAGAGCTTCACGCCGCGTTCACCGACGACGGTGTCGTATTTCTTCTCGAATTTGTCGACGAACTCCTGACAGTGAGCAATGCGACCGACAGCCTCGATTTCGCTGCGCGTTGCGTGTGGTTTTGAAAAGCTGATGTTCTCGGCGACTGTTCCGTCGAATAAGAAGTTGTCCTGCATTACAACGCCCAGATAAGAACGAAAATCACGCAGACGAAGCGTTCCTAATTCCTGCCCATCGACCCGAATCCTCCCAGACATTGGCTGGTTGAAATTCATAACGAGACTGATGAGCGTGCTTTTTCCTGATCCACTGGAGCCGACGAGCGCTGTCGTTGAACCTGCGGGTGCCTTAAACGAGATGTTCTTCAGTACCGGTAGCCCCTGATCGTATTCGAACGACACATTCTGAAACTCAACCTCACCTTCGACCGCCAGCAAAGGTTGCCGATGAATATCTTGTTCGTCTTCGGTCGACATGTTCATCACTTCGCGAATTCGGTCGAGTCCAGCGAATGCTTCTGTTATTTGAGTCCCAATCGCCGCGAACTGGATCATCGGCATTGCCATCAATCCAGTGAAGAGCACGTACATAAAGAGATCGCCGATCGTCATCGAGCCGTTGACGACCGCCGGACCACCTACGAGGATGATCACGACCCCAACAGCACCAATAACGAGCGACGAAAAAGCGGTCGTCGCCGACACTCCTGTCATCGACTTCGCGATGTTGCGAAACAGCCGGTGGGCGCCGCGCGCAAACGTTAATTGTTCTCGCTTTTCAGCCGTGTAGGCCTTAACTATCCGGATTCCGCCAAGCGATTCAGCCAGCCGGCCGGTCAGAACTGCGATGATCTCTCCGCGCTCACGAAACAACGGACGCAACTTTGAAAATGCGAAAGCAAGCGCACCGCCGAAACTGCCGAGTACCAGAATCGTGATCGCGGTTAGCCGCCAGTTGAGCCAGAACAAGACGCAGAGAGCAACAGCAGCGGTGATGAAACTGCCCGCGAGCTGCACCAGCCCGGTGCCGACCAGGTTTCGAACACCCTCGGCATCGTTCATGATGCGAGAGATGAGCTTTCCGGTTTGAGTTGAGTCGAAGTAACTGATTGGGAGACGTGAGATTTGCGCCTGAACTTTCTTGCGCATTTCCGTAATGGCGCGCTGCGCCGCCACCCCCAACACCTGTGACAAACTGAAAGACGTTAATGCCTGGATGATCGTGGCGAAAGCTGCGGCAACTGCAATCTTCCAGAGAAGATCGGTACGGCCTTTAACGATCACGACATCGATCAAATATTTGGTGGAAGCAGGGAGCACAAGCCCCATTGCCTGGTTGATCAGCATTAAGACGGCGCCAAGAAGAAGCCGTTTGCGATGCGCCCAAACTAATTCGCGCGCATCAGCCCAGGCAGAAGACCATTGAACCTTTTTCTTTTTCTCTGGTTGCATCTAATCAATCAATGATTGAACAGCGCCTTATTTCGTTTCGAGTGTCTTAGCTGCATCCAAAATCTGTTCAGGCCTTGCGCGTACCCAATAGTTCTCCGTCAGGTTTACCCATCTTACGACGCCGGATGAATCGAGCAGAAATTCCGCTGGGCGTGCGATAGCTTTCCCATTTTCGCCTGCACCCTCATGTACGAGATCGTAACGACGAATCGCTTCATCGTTTTGATCTGATAGAAACGTGAACGTATAGCCCGCCTTCTGACAGAGATTGCGCGTCTCTTCTGGTGAATCGACACTGATTGCAACGGGACGGATACCAACAGCCTCAAAGGTACCAAGGTTCTTTTCAATACTCCGCAACTCGGAGTTACAAGAAGGTCACCAGTAGCCGCGATAGAAAATTAGCAGAACGCCTTTGGGTGCATTTCCTCCGATCGGAGTCGAACGCAACTCAGACAGTGAAACCGGCTTGCCATTTATATCCGGCAGCGTGAACTCTGGTGCTGCCTGCCCAACGTGCGGAGCGTTCTTTGATTCTGGTAACCACCTTGCGGCGATCAGCACCGCGAATAGAAACAATCCCATTACGGCAAGCGTGAGCAAACCAACAATCGAAGCAGCTATCTTGCTGCGCAGTCGAGAGCCCACGGCGAATGCACGGCCGAAACCAGCAAACAGGAAGCCCAGTGCCAGCGCGAAAAATCCCAGAGCCGTCCAGGGAAAGTCTCGCAACGCTGGGTAATCGACGAAAACAAATGAATATGTAACGGCGCCCGCAAAGGCGAGTAGAAATCCTAACCAGATTTGCCAATTGAATTTTTTAATCATCGGTCTTTAATATAACGGAATGTTCCTACATACTCACAGACGGCTTAGAGCTCAGCAGAGTGCATGCGACGTTCAGCACAATTGGACACCACGTGGCTAAAGCCAGTGGTGTCTCCTATCTGCCAAAAGTTACTTACGCCGATCGTCTCAGCGGCATCAGTGGCTTCAATCGATCTTCTCGAAGATAAAAGCCAAGCCAGATCAGGATTCCAGTCAGAATCTGCACGTAAAAAGGATCGCCCACTCGCCAGTGCGTACAGATCGCACCGCCGATGTATCCCGTCAGCAGAATGGCGCCCACCACAGAAGTTGCCGGAATCAGATAGAGAACCACACAAGTGAGCTCTAGAACACCCAGCGGTTTCATCATTCGTTCTGGCAATCCGAGATGCACAAAACCTTCAGTGACCTGCGGTCCATCGATAAATTTAAACGAGGCACTGAATATAAACAGAAGGGAAATCAGAATCGAGATGATTCGGCCGATCCAAGTAGCTGCTTTACTGGCCATGGGTGGTCTCCTATCAAGAAACCTTCGTGAATCAGGTGCACCTGATTATCACTCAAAGCTCATTTCGTCAGCGGAAGGTCCGTATATCGCTGGGACCTTCGCATCGTTGAGTCGTAAATAAACAGTCAATTGGCCACGGTGATGTGCCAGATGCATGAAGGTGTCACGAATAACAATGTACCGCGGTTGTTCACTGACCACCTTGCCACTAACAAGCAGCTTCCATGGCTTCATCAAGTGTTCTGCGTTCGTACTTGCGAGCGCCTCCCGAGCTTGCCCGGCGCCTTCGTTCATTGCTTTGACTAACTCGTCGGGTGTTTTCAGTGGCCGCTGGTCGATATTTGAACCGCCACCCGGCGGACTCAAATCCAATTCATCTTTATTGATGATCATCGCGATCCAGGACGGTAGACGCGCAACGAGCATGGCAAGCCTTCCAAACGACATTGATTTGTCGTGGGGTTTCCAAGCTTCGCGTCCTTCAGGCACGCCTTCGAGTGTGCGACGTGTCCGGTCGGCTTCCGATTCCAATTGGGCCAGAAAAAATTCAGTCAACTCCATATAGACACTCCTCCCAATCTTTGAGTGGTCCTTGTTTTGGGGGAAGTCAGTGGAGTATACGATTCAGTGGACGGAAAAGCATGTGGGGAAAAGATACCACCGGCTTCATGCCGCGTGCAGTATCAGTTTCAACCTACGCAGCTATCCTCATTCTTGTGACCATTAAGAATGCTTGGCCAGCCAGTATTTTTCATGAAC